>JAKSDJ010000334.1 GCA_022360155.1 Chloroflexales bacterium
ACAAAGCCCAGCAGGCGGGTGTGCGGGTCGTTGCGGTTGACCCGCGCAACACCAGCCGGACCTGTGCGGTCTGCGGCCATTGTGCGCAGGGGAACCGACCCGATCAAGCCCATTTCCGTTGCCTCCAGTGCGGCCATACGGCTGCCGCTGACACGAACGCTGCCGTGACTATCGCCTTAAGGGCCGCCCGTCAGACGGCCTCGTGTGCTGCGCCGACATCGGTCGGAGGAGCGAGCACAAGCCCAGCAGCTTGAGCGCTGGGTATCTGACATCTGTACTGACAACCGTAAAGCAACGACGAATCTGAAAGGTCTACTCCCTTTGCGAGACCTGTCCGGTGCAGCGCCTGGCGTCTGTTCGCGGATCGCTAGGGTTCGGGGACACTGTACTGGCTAGGCCTTGCTCAAGGCTTTGCCGATAAACCTCTACGGCGCGCCCGCTTGCTGCTGCAAGAGTTGCTGTCGCTCTTCGGGTGTGATCAACATGAAGCTGCCATCCCGATTGAGATAAACCATCTCCTCGTCCTTGACACGAACCAGTAGATCCGGCGCGCTGTCGCGATTCGCGTCGGCTAGACGCATCGTTACCGGCGTCAAGTCCTCACCCGCGCCGAACAGGTATGGGCCAGGCAAGGAGCGGATCTGGTTGATATCACCGCCGGGGATTTCGAGAATGATCACCTGGCGATCAAGGTTCATAGCGACGAAGTGGGACAAGGCCCCGTTTGCGCCGCCGTGGCCGACATTCGCGGTCAGATGAAACGTGCGTGGTCGCCCGTAGCGGATATCGTCGAGTTTCACCTGCCCCCATGTGAAAACCGTGCTCAAAATAACGTACAGGGCCAACAGCGCCAGCAACCCAGTGATAACGTACGCCAGTGAACCGAGGCGTACAGATGACACTTGCACGATGGGGCGGCGCTCATTGCGTATATCACGACTAGTGACAGCCATCGGTGATACCTCCTTCTAATCGACGTGAGCGGAAGGCGCCCCGCCCCCATAAATCTCACACAATGCGCTGGTATATGAACAGAAATAAATACGCTCGTTTGTTCTAAAAGTATAGCAAAAGTAACCCCAATCGTCAAGAACATGTTTTCTGATTTTTATACGCTTTATTGCTCGCTACAATGCCTGGTAATGAAATCTATACTATGCTGTGATAGAGTTAGGAATATTGCGGTATCGTTGTGAGCTGCCGTTTATCCGATGGTTACACGGCGATACACTGCAATGGCGATCGGGAAACGAGGACCAACGCCTTTGTCGTATCATCATCAGTAAAGGAGACGCACATGGAACCAATTACGTGGCTGTTGTTCGCTGGAGCAGCTATCGGGGCCGCCGGTCTATGGTTCAGTTGGAAGCGACGCCGAAGCACAAAAGAATGACCGTTTCCCAAGGTCGTCCATTAGAGGCTTGAGACTACCCCTGAGCCTCGGCGCAAAATGCCGGGGCTCTTTTCTTGTCACGACCTCGCTGCTCCCTAGTTCATCTCGATTGCACGCTTCTCTTCTAGGACGTGATACAATCTGATGACGCTAGAACAGATCAGTAAGCTCCCAAGCGAGTGAAACGTATGCATATCGGGATTGACGCGAGCCGCGTTGCTGTCAGCCAACGAACTGGCACCGAACGTTACAGCTATGAACTCTTGGCCGCACTGGCCGGCCTCGACCGACACAATAGCTACACGCTCTATTGCAATGGCTTGCCGTCGCAGTTGCCGCCTCTCGGGCCAAACTTCGCCCTGCGAAACATCCCGGCGTCCCGTTTATGGACCCATCTCCGGCTTGGCCCGGAAACGCTGCGCCATCCACCGGATGTTCTGTTCATTCCAGCCCATGTGCTGCCACTCTTCCATGCCCGCAACAGCGTGGTCACGATCCACGATCTGGGCTACCTGGCGTTTCCAGAGACCCATACCGTCAGGCGCCGCCTCGAACTCCACCTGACCACATTCTGGAGCGCCCGCGCCGCCCGCCGCTTGATAACCGATTCCTGGGCGACCAAGCACGATTTGATCGAGCGCTACCGGATTGCGCCAGACAAGATCAGCGTTATTCACCTGGGACGCACCGCCCACTTCCAGCCGGTGGTGAGCGATGGACAAGTCATTGCGGCTGCGTGCGCCCGCTATGGCCTTGATGCTCGCTATTTCTTATACGTCGGTACGGTGCAGCCGCGTAAGAATCTGGCTCGTCTAATTGACGCCTTTGGGCTGGCTATTCGCGATCAGGGATTAGGGATGAAAGATGGCGTAACGCAGAGACAGTCTTCTCAGGCAAATCTCAAATTGGTCATCGCTGGGAAGAAGGGCTGGTTGACCGAGTCTATCGAGCGCCGCGCCGCCGAACTAGGAATTGCGGAGCAGGTCCAATTCATTGGCTATGTCGACGATGCCGACCTGCCCGCGCTCCTAAGCGGCGCGCTCGCATTTGTGTTCCCTTCGCTCTACGAGGGCTTTGGGATGCCGGTGCTGGAGGCGATGGCCTGTGGCGCGCCGGTATTGACCAGCACGACCTCATCGCTGCCCGAGGTTGCTGGCGATGCCGCGCTGTCGGTCGATCCCTGCGATACCCAAGCGATTGCGACGGCTCTGACGCGCTTGGCAAATGAACCGAACTTGCGCGAGGATTTGCGTGTACGCGGACTGAAGCACGTGGGTCGATTTAGCTGGGAGCGCTGCGCCGAGCAGACCTTAAGTGTGTTATCATCAGTAGTATAGTAACTGCAACCTAAAGCCTAAGCATTTCCTGGGAAAACAGGCGATTCCGAAGGGAGAAGCGTTTCTTTCTCGTTGTGCCTTGTTCTCACAGGGTTTACTCGATTGTGCTAGTCAGGAGCCAGATGTGACCGCTTCTCTTCGCGATGAACTTGTCGTCTTGACGACCGATTTGATCCGTTTCCCTTCGACCGCTGACCAGCCGGATCAGCTTATTGCCGCGATAGGCTATGCTGAAGCATACCTAGGGTCGATTCCTGGCCTGCATGTGCATCGCTCTGAAGCTGTAGGGAAACCAGCCATCGTTGCCGCGCTGCGCCCGACCCACACGCCAGCATTGATGCTCAATGGTCATATCGATGTGGTGCCGGCCCGCCCGGACCAATTCGAACCGCAGGTGCGCAATGGTCGCATCTACGGTCGGGCTAGCCAGGATATGAAGAGCGGCGTCGCGGTAGCCCTGCGTTTATTCAAGGCGCTTGCCGCACTCGACCCTCGTCCTGATGTGGGCTTGCAGATCGTCAGCGATGAGGAAATTGGCGGCGCCAATGGCACCGGTCGTCTGTTGAAAGAGGGGTGGCGCTGTGGCATCTTCATCGCGCTTGAACCGACCGATCTGCGCGTTTGTTTTACGCACAAGGGCGGTTTATGGGTCGAGGTGACGTTGCCCGGTGCGCCGGCGCACGGTTCGCGACCCTGGCTAGGCCGCAACCCAATTCTGGCCCTCAACGCCGGCCTCGAAGCTCTCAGCCGGCGCTTCCCGCATCCGACCGAAGAAGCCTGGATCACAACAGCGACGCCGACGGGCGTGGCTGCTGGTGGTTCGGCTAGCAATCAAATCCCGGCTCAAGCCCGGCTCAATCTCGATATCCGCCACATTCCTGAAGATAAGCCCGATGCCATTCTGTCGTCGATCCAGGAGTGTTTTCCCACTGCTGAGGTCGTGTTCACAGAACGGGTTGCGCCTATGATCAACGATCCGGCCACGCCGATCATCCGCGCCCTGGCTGATGTTGCTGCGCGCGTGCGAGGTCAACCGACCGAGTTTTTCTGCGAGCATTTTGCCAGCGATGCCCGCTACTACAGCAACTCCGGCATGCCGGCTATCTGCTTTGGGCCAGTTGGCGCTGGGCTACACTCGGATGAGGAGTGGGTCGACATTGACAGCTTGGTCCAACTGTATACGGTGCTTTTTGAATTCACAACTCACAACGCATAATGCTCTACCTTCTCCATACACTCCCTGGACTGGGGCAACTCGCCTGGCGTGAGGCTGAGGCCAAACTGCCGGTTACAATTGGTAAACCTGGGCCGTCCACTATCGGTATTCGCCTGGTTCCGCGCCGCAACGACATCGTGCTGCTGCGTTACGCAGGCGATCCCAAAGCTTTGCTGCGGCTGCGCGTCAGCGAGGATGTCTTTGCGGTTGCTGCGCGGGCTTTTTCGGTTTCGTCCGACGAGCGCGGGCTACGCCAGATCTACGCTGCGGTACGTAACTCGCGCTTCGTTGGTGATGCACTGAATGCCTGGAAGCAGGCGACCGCCAGTCGCCGCTTGCCCGCGACTTTCCGCGTTGTTGCGCGCGAAGTCGGTGAGCATTATTTTATGCGGCGGGCTGTCGGCAAGGCTGTAGCTGACGCCGTGACCGATGGGTGGCCGGGGCGCTGGCAGAAAGTCGACGAAGAGGCCGACCTGGAAGTCTGGGCCTCCCTGCTTGAAAAAGAGCTGTTCTGTGCAGTGCGGCTGTCTGGCCTTGAAATGCGCCAGCGCGGCAAGCAGCATCACTTGCCGGCTTCGTTGCGCCCGGCGATGGCTGCGGCAATGGTTTTCCTCACCGATCCCGCGCCCGACGATGTCTTCCTTGATCCGATGGCCGGTGCGGGCACACTGTTGGCCGAACGTGCCGCCGCTGGTCCTTTTCGCCAGATCTATGGCGGTGATATCAATGCCAAGGCTGTCGAGGCGATGCGCGCCAACACTCGTAGCCTCAAGGGTGCAATCACCTGCGAACGCTGGGACGCGGGCGCGCTACCACTCGAGGATGAGAGTGTTGATAAAGTTGCGGTCAATTTGCCCTTTGGCAAACAAATCGCCCCCGGCAACGATCTCGTGGCGCTTTATGGCGGTGTGCTCGCCGAGATCCAGCGTGTGCTCCGCCCGGACGGGCGACTCGTGGCGCTCGTCGGCGAGAGTCAGGCGTTGAACAAGGCGCGTAGTGCTGCCCCTCAGCTTCGCCCTGGCCCGAATCACCGGGTTACGATCCTTGGCCAGGCGGCAGCGATAAGGATCTTTGATAAGCGGCCTTGAGGAAGGAGAGTTAAGGATGTCACTCCAACCAACGCTCAAGACACAGCGCCTCATATTGCGGCCTTTCACCCTTGATGATGCGCCAGAGGTGCAACGCCTCGCCGCATCCGCCGAAGTCGCCCGCACGACTCTAAATATTCCGCACCCATATGAAGACGGCATGGCCGAAGCATGGATTAATACCCATCAACCGGCTTTCGAGGCTGGAACACACGTCACCTTTGCGATTACGCATCGCACCGACGCAGTACTCTTCGGCGCAATCGGATTTGGTTTCAACCTAACCCATCAGCACGCTGAGATGGGTTACTGGATCGGAATGCCCCACTGGAACCAGGGTTACGCGACCGAGGCGGCGCGCATGGTGCTTACCTATGCCTTTATTGAGTACCGGCTTCATCGCCTCTATGCACACCATTTTAAGCATAACCCCGCTTCAGGTCGGGTTTTGCAAAAGATAGGCATGCAATACGAAGGGTGCTTGCGCCAACACATCTACCGCTGGGGCGAATTTGCAGACGTTGTCCAATACGGGATTTTGCGCAGCGAGTGGATTTCTGCCCAAACGATCGCATAACAGCCTGATCAAATTTGACAATCA
>JAKSDJ010000309.1 GCA_022360155.1 Chloroflexales bacterium
AAGAGCTTGGCCATCGAGGCGTCCTTGATGTAGTCGATCCCGTTATCCTTGCGCCAGGCAGCCTCATAGGTCAGGAGACGCGCCGCCTTGATCCGCGTCGCCATGTCGGCCAGGGTGAAGCCAACCGCCTCGAACTCGACGATGGGCTTGCCGAACTGCTCGCGGACTTTGGCGTAGTCGCGGGCGGCCTCATAGGCGCCTTGCGCGATACCAACCGCCTGGGCCGCAATACCAATCCGCCCAGCGTTGAGAATGGTCATGGCGACCTTAAAGCCATCACCCTCCTGGCCAAGCCGCCGCCACGCCGGAACGCGGCAGTCATCGTAGGCCATCTGGCAACTGTGCGCACTGCGAATACCAAGCTTCTTTTCGATCTTGACGATGCTCACCCCTGAAGCGTGGGTATCGACCAGGAATGAAGTGATCCCCCGATGGCCCTTGCTCGGGTCGGTCATCGCCATCAGGATAATCGTGTCGGCGTGATTGCCATTGGTGACCCAGTTCTTCACGCCGTTGATCACATAGTGGTCGCCGTCGCGCACAGCGGTAGTCTTCTGCGAGGCGGCGTCGCTGCCCGCGCCCGGCTCGCTCAACGAGAATGCGCCGAGCATACGCCCGCTGGCCAGCGGCGTTAGCAGTTCGCGCTTCTGCTCCTCGGCGCCGAATTTCTCGATTCCATGGCAAACCAGTGAGTTGTTGACCGAGGCAATCACCCCGAGCGAAGGATCGACCCGACTCAACTCTTCGACGACGATCGCGTAGGAGAGATAGTCGAGTCCCGCGCCGCCATATTCCTCACTGACGGCCACCCCAAGCAAGCCCAACTCGCCCATCTGCTGGACCAGTTCGGCGGGCCAAATAGCCTCTTCATCGCGTTCGGACACGGTCGGCTTGGCTTCTTTCTCAACAAACTGACGCACCGTATCGCGGAGCATGCGTTGGTCTTCGGTCAGGTGAAACTTCATGATGGTACCTCCTTGTACAGCGGCATATCCGAATCAACAGCGAACAACAGACATAGCGGCGTATGCCATGAATTTGCAGATTTGTCGTAGCTTCTCTGTCTCTATTCTATGCGAGAACGAGCCGCGTGGCAACTAGAGCGTATCTGCGATTGGTATACTGGCTTGGGGCTGCGAAAGAATGTTTTGGCCCTGAACAATGGTCTTCTGAAGGCATGGTTCAAGGTCGATGCGCCGTTTGGCAGGATGCGATGCGCGGCTATCTTCTCGTCATCTCGTCGCCACATCATCTTCCGCGTCCACAACACGCTATCAAGCTGGAACGGTCCGATCAGAATCTTGCCTAAGCAAATTTGGTGTCAGTATCATGTTCCTCAAGACCGCATGGGAACGGCTCAAGTCTACCTTCGAGCGCAAGCGCGAAGGACAATTTCTCAATAATAGCTACGACCGGCGCGCCTACAAGATCTATATTCCTGCTCGATATCGGCGTCAAGCAGCGGCGCCGCTGCTGGTTATGCTGCACGGATGCTCCCAAGATCCCGACGACTTCGCGCTGGGGACCGAGATGAATGTTTGGGCTGAACGGTTCGGCTGCATCGTTGTCTACCCTGAGCAACCCGCCGGCGCAAACCCCAAGAAGTGCTGGAACTGGTTTAGCCCGATGCATCAGGCGCGCGACAAGGGCGAACCTGCCGCGATTGTCGGTCTCGTCGAACAGATCAAGCGTGACTATGCCATTGATAACAGGCAGGTGTACGTTGCAGGTCTCTCTGCCGGAGCGTGTATGACGGTTATCCTGGGTGCGACCTACCCGGATGTCTTTGCTGCGGTTGGAGCGTGCGCGGGCATGGAGTACAAAGCGGCGAGCTCAGCGCTGGGCGCTTTGACTGCGATGCGTTGGGGCGGGGTGCGCCGCCGCATTCGTGATCGACGCGCTACACCTCAACAACGCGGAGTACCGCTGATTGTTTTTCATGGTACTGCTGACAACGTGGTCACAGCCAGCAATAGTGACCGGCTGGTGGCCCAATGGGCGTTGATGAACAACTTTACGGAAGAAGTCAGCAGCCGCAGCGCCGCGACAGACTGGCGCGTCGAACACATCCGAAAGATTGAGCCAGGGTCGCACCCGTATACCGAGTATCGCTACAAGGCGACTGACGGCAAAGTAGTCATTAAGCACTACCTTGTCGAAGGCATGGGACACTGCTGGCCGGGCGGATCGAGCATTGGCTCGTACACCGATCCCGGCGGGCCGCAGGCGAGCCGCTTGATGCTGGAATTCTTTCTCAATCATCGGATCGAACCCGCCCCGTAGCGTTAAGACCGCCCAATACGGCGCCGGAACGAGAAGGCGAGGAGGCACGGACGCGAAGCGGCGAAGCGGCGAGGCAACAAGGGGGCGCGGACGTGCGTGGGCAGGGCGGCCTGCTTCGGGCCGCCCTGCCGCACATCTCGCCTAACTAGGCGCGTTGCTCTAGCGCGACAAAATCCCGCTGCGCCGGCCCGCAATAATCTGCTTTGGGACGAATGAGCCGGTTGTCGGCAATCTGTTCGCGGACATGCCCGATCCAACCGGCGCTCCGGCTCAACGCAAACGCGCAGGTAAAAAGATCCAGCGGCAGACCAAGCGTATAGAGCAGCGGCGCGCTATAAAACTCGACATTCGGCACCAAACGACGCTCCACGAAATACGGATGCGTCATAACCACTTGGGCGACCGCATCAGCCACAGCCGGCCAATGCCCTGCCCCATCGCTGAGCGCCGCAACCTGCCGCCGGAGATGCCGCACCCGCGGATCCTCGACCTTGTAAATCCGATGACCTACGCCCATCAAGACCCCTCGTTGTTGCAGCAAGCGCGTGATATAGTCTGCTGCGCACTCCGGGGCGCCAATCTCGAGAAACATCTCCATCGCCTTCTGGTTGGCCCCGCCATGCACAAGGCCCTTCAGCGTACCGAGCGCCGCCACAAACGCACAATAGATATCAGCTTGCGCCCCAATCGCCACCCGCGCCGCGAATGTCGACGCGTTCAAACCATGTTCCGCCAGCAGCACCAGATAGGTGTCGAAGGCGCGTACGGCGCTAGCGCTGGGCGCTTCGCCATGGAGCATATACAAAAAATTCGCCGCGTGGCCCAACATCGGCGCCGGCGCTACCGGCTGCAGGCCATGACGCAGCCGTTGCCAAGCAGCAATCAACGTTGGCAGCTTGGCCAGCAAGCGTACCCCAATTCGCTCAGCGCCCTCCAGACTCAAATCGGCGGCAGCAGGATCGAGCAACGCCAACGCCGAAGCCAGTGTCCGTAACGCATCCATCCCATGGCCGCTCAATGGTGCATGCTGTAACAATGTCGCTTCAGCGGCGGTCAAGGTACGTGCAGCCGCAAGATCCCGCTGGAAAGCCTGCAGTTGCGTGGTGTTCGGCAGTTCACCATACCACAGTAACGCGACGATCTCTTCAAATGTGACCCGCCCAACCAGATCATGCATCGAATAGCCCAGGTATCTGAGATCGCCGTTCGTGCCGTCGATGGCGCTCAAGCGCGTACTGGCCACAACGATATTGTCAAGCCCGCGCGCGATAGCTGTTTCTGTGCTCATAGCATCCTCTTTCGTGTTCATCAAACGCATCTCTTATCAGAGCGACCCAAGCACGCATCTTGTTGCACGGATCAGCATAGCATATAACTTGATGAAAGTCAATATAACTTTATATATATTGATACAGCTTGACAGACATAAACGCTCAACCCTATACTGAACATGCGCGCCAATCACAAGAGCTTAGACATGTTTGGGGAGGCAGAGAACTTCAGATGCCGAACCTGTCAAGCCTGAGGGTTGGGGAGTGAACCTGTTCAGACAGCTTCTTCTATTTAGATCATCGGAAAGAGCCGGCAGTGAGAGCAAACCACCGCTGCTCGAACAAAGCAGCGGCACAGATAAAGGATGCTTCGTTCTGAGATAGCATCCAGTGGGGCATTCATGGCACAGATCATTGATGGCGAGGAATATCTGGATATCGAAGAGGTCACCGCGCTGCTTGGCGTGAAGAAGGCCACGATTTACGCCTATGTCAGCCGTGGCGTATTACGATCGTTCAAACAACGGGTTGGACGAGGTCGCCTCTACCGTCGCGATGATGTCGAAGCGCTCTGTGCCGTTCACCCCAGCGACACCTCGCCGCCACTCAACGATCGGGTGCTCCGTGATGTCGATCTGCCGGAAGCTGAAAGCTGGGTCGGGGACCATTGAGACGGAGCGGGAGTTCCAAATCAAAACATTGCCGCAGATTAAGCAGTTATCTGCGGCTGATTTTACGTACAAGCGGTCCAGCGGCTGTATACCGCTGCTACGAAGCAGGCTGGCGCGCGCGCTTTGTTTTGGACTGTCTACTCACTAGTATTCGATAGACAGTTAGGAACAGCAAGCTGCCGCCGCTAAACCAATAGATGGCTTGCGCCCAGGTCGTACCGCTGTCCGTCCCGCTCCACAGGCCATGCGCCAACGCCAGCCCAAAGACGACAAAACTGAGAAAGTGAATCAGCCGCCAGATCTGGCGGCCAATGAATTTGCGGACGTAAAAGCTCAGTCCAACCAGTGCAAACAGATAGAACCCAACCTGGCCCAACCCAACCCAGAATGGCTCATAGTTGTCGCTGGCGAAGGGCGTCAACACTTGAGCCGGCGTATAGCCGATAAAAGCGTCACCAGTCAGAATGAGCGCGTGGAAAAGGGCAAAAGCTAGTCCAAGCAGACTGGCGTGCTGATGCACATCGAATGCTGCTGGCCCGCCCGGCCAGACTCGCGCCATCTTGTTTGTCATCAACAGGCCCAAGGCCATCGAGAGCCAGAGCAGAGCGTAGGCGACAAAAGCGCTGGCCCGCGACAAATACCAATAGGCCTTCGGCGCCGGCCCAAGCAGCGACTCGCTCAGTGCGGGCAGCCACGTAGGCAGCACAACGACGGCGGCGAACGCACCAACGAAGACCGCCAGCAACATCAACAGCAGCGTATGCAGCGCCATCGCCGGCGGGAGGGTGTCGAAATCATTCTCTGTCGCTCGTGCCGTGGTTTTGGCGGCAGGGGGAAGGGTTGTTTTTTCTCGCATGCTCTCTATCCTGCTCTTCCTTCGTGTCCTTGCGTGATCGGCTCAGCGCCTCACCAGTTCAGCGTCTCAGCGTCTCATCAACTCGTCGCCTCATCCCCGCGTACGCGGGGACTATCACCTCATTGTGTCCAAAGATAGCGCTTCAGGTGGCGGCTCTGCACAATATCGCCATGCTCCAGCACCAGTAAACCGGCTAATGAAGGGCGCGCCTCGATCCAGGCCAGGCCAGCGCGACTACCCAAGATCAGCGCGGTCTTGGCTGCGACTTCGGCATCCTCTATATTCGGGGCGATGATCGTTGCGCTCAACACGTCGGTCTCTGCCGGGCGGCCAGTGCGCGGGTCAATGATGTGGTGGCGCACCGCGCCATTCTGTTGCCAGCGACGATAATCGCGCCCTGAGGTTGCAATTCCGCCCCGCTCGATCAGCAGCAGTTCCAATTGTGTGTCAGGATCAGCCGGATTGGCCACGCCGATAGGCCAGGGCGAACCGTCGGCTTGGGGTCCGCTCATCGCGATGTCGCCGCCGGCGTCGATCAAGACTGGGCCATAAGCGCTCAGGCGGCGCGCTGCAGTAGCGACAGCCCATCCCTTGGCAACGCCGCCTAAATCCAACCGCATGCCAGGCGGCACGCAGATGGTGCGGCGACGCGGGTCGACTCGGATCGCGCGCCAACTCTGCGGCAGCGACTGTTGGGCGACTCGATCAGCGGATGGTCGTTCCTCAGGCCAGCTTTCGTGTTCCTCGAAGCTTTGCACGTAACCGGCTGCCTCCAACTCCCCTAATAAGGTCGGCGTTACGAGGCCATCGCTGTGTTGGGCTGCCCAGCGCGCGACCTGAATCACTTGCCATAACACCTCGCTCACTTGGACCGTCTGGCCTGCGCGTGCATTGAGTTGGACCAACTCGCTGTCGGCTCGGAAGCGACTCAAGCACTGCTCCCACGTGGAGAACCAGGCGAGAACCTGGTCCAGTTGCTCCACAGCCCGAGGATCAGAGGAGTCGAGCACGGCGAGCATCTTGCAGCCCATTGCCCGAAATTCAAGATGGTGGAGTGTCATATCTGTTAGTCGCTCATCGCGACGAGCGGGTCGTCGTCACCGGCGCGGGCTGGACTGGTGCAGGCGGCGGGCTGACCTCGCGTAGGGCCGGCGGCGGCGCCGCCGGCGGTGCGACGGCGGGGGGCGCCGCCGGCGGATTTTGCACTGGGATCGGCGGCAAGTTTAGTGGCGGTACAACCGTTGGGATCGGCGCCAGATCCAGGGTTAGGTTGGGTTGGGTCGGCGCTGGTGCAGTATTAATGATCACCGGCTGTGGCACGCTTGCCTCGGTAGTGTTGTCATTGTCGGCGAGAGTGAAGAGCGCCCACCCGCCGAGGGTGGCTGCTAATGCACTGGCGCTGATCAACATCTTCGTGCCGGGCGTCCCAGTGGCGGCGCGCGCGCCAGGTTTGTTAGAGGGCATTGTCTCTCTCCGCATTATAGGTTGCTTGTGTCGTTGCGTAGTAATCACAGTAGAATGAAACCCCAAGCGCTTGCTTAGAGGCTGTCTGAAAAGGGGTATGGAATGCGGCAGCCATGCTGCCGCGCGCACGCACGGCTTGCGCATTCCACATGTTGACGTGCCGATGCTCCGCTCTTTCCCAGTTTGTGATCCCGTTCTTGCCGGGTCAAACGGCTTTTCAGACAGCTTCTTAGAAAAAGAGGGCGTA
>JAKSDJ010000112.1 GCA_022360155.1 Chloroflexales bacterium
GCGAGCGATATCTCGGCGGATGAGATTAAGCAACTCCGGCAACACAAGATTATCTAACATGCGACAAAGCGATCCGGTCCGGCTTTCGCAGCAGGCGGGAAGCGACTTTCTATCCCGCATCGGGCCGGTTTCATACGAGGTAAGCCATGACGAATAAGACGAGAGCCGAACTACCGCTGGCGGGTATTCGTGTCATCGATGTTGCGACGGTGATCGCAGCGCCATATTGTGCGACGCTCCTGGGCGAGTTCGGCGCCGAAGTGCTGAAAGTGGAACACCCGATTGGCGGAGATGCCCTGCGGCGTTTTGGGACGCCCTCAAGCCGAGGCGACACGCTCACTTGGCTGAGCGAAGCGCGCAACAAGAAATCAGTCACTATCGATCTGCATCGTCCGGAAGGCGTCGAACTCTTCAAAAAGTTGATCGAGCAGACCGATATATTGTGCGAGAACTTTCGGCCTGGCACGCTGGAAAAGTGGGGCCTAGGCTGGGAAGTTCTGCACAAGGTCAACCCGCGGCTGATCATGCTGCGCGTGACTGGCTATGGACAGACCGGCCCCTACAAGGACCGACCCGGCTTTGCGCGTGTCGCCCACGCTGTCGGTGGCATCGTGTATCTTTCTGGTATGCCCAAGGGCACGCCAGTTACGCCTGGCTCGACGACGCTGGGCGATTACTTGACTGGTCTCTATGGCTGTCTCGGGGTGTTGATGGCGCTGCGCTATCGAGAGAAAACCGGCTGTGGCCAATACATCGACGCTGCCCTGTACGAGTCGGTTTTTCGGTGTACCGATGAACTTGCGCCCGCCTACGGCATGTATGGCAAAGTCAGGGAGCGACATGGGCCGTCGCACAATGACTTTGCCTGTCCCTATGGCCACTTTCCAACGAAGGATGGCAAATGGGTGGCGATTGCCTGTACGACCGACAAGTTATTTCAGCGGCTGGCCAAAGCGATGGGTCGGCCCGAGCTGGCTTCTTCGAGCACCTATGGCGAGCAGAAAACCCGGCTTGAACACCGTAACGACGTCAACGAGATTGTGCGCGACTGGTGTGGATCATTGACGCGCGAGGAGGTTCTAGCGCGTTGCAATGCAGCTGAAGCGCCAGCCGGACCGCTGAATAATATTGCCGATATTTTTGGTCAGCGCCAATTTCACGCGCGGCGCAATCTCGTTGCCATCGATAATGAAGAGACCAACGAAACAATTATTGTTCCCTCCCCGATCCCGCAATTGTCAGAAACGCCTGGACAGATCCGGCATCTCGGTCCCAAACTGGGCGAGCATACCGAAGAGGTGCTCCGCGATCTGCTGGGTGTAGATGAACAAGAGATCGCAGAGCTGCGGAACAAGCATGTGATCTAATATCGCTGAGGCGAGGAAGCGAGGAGATGAGAAGACGAGGAGGCGAGGAGGCGAGGAGATAAGAAGACGAGGCTCCTCTGCTTATCCAATCATCGCATCATCCGCTCATCTACTCATCGCGTCATCCGCAAGGAGGAATTGTGGAGGGTATACTGAAGGGCCTGCGTATCGTAGAAGGCACGGCCTTTGTGGCAGCGCCGCTCGGCGGGATGACCTTGGCCCAGTTGGGCGCAGATGTCATCCGCTTCGATCTGATCGGCGGCGGGCTCGATTACGGGCGCTGGCCGATTACGCAGGAAGGAAAAAAGAGCCTCTGCTGGGCTGGGCTCAACAAAGGCAAACGCTCGATTGCGGTCGATTTCCGCAAACCCCGCGGGCAAGAATTGCTGACCCAACTGATCTGCGCGCCAGGCGAGAACGCCGGGATCTTCAGCACCAACTTCCCGGCCCGCGGCTGGCTGAGCTATGAGGCGCTACGCAGCCATCGCCCCGACCTGATCATGGCCAACCTCACCGGGCGGCGCGACGGCGGCTCGGAGGTGGACTACACCGTCAACCCGCAGCTCGGCATCCCGTTCATGACCGGACCGACGACCTCGCCCGAGCCGGTGAACCACGTCTTGCCGGCGTGGGATCTGATCACCGGGCAGATGATTGCACTCGGGCTGCTCGCCGCCGAGCGGCACAGGCGTCTGACCGGCGAGGGCCAACTGCTGAAGATTGCGCTGAAAGATGTCGGGCTGGCGATGATCGGCCACTTCGGCATGATCGCCGAGGTGATGATCAACGACACCGACCGGCCCAAGCAAGGGAACTATCTGTACGGAGCTTTCGGGCGCGACTTCGAGACGCTGGACGGCAAGCGCGTGATGGTCGTGGGCCTCACCGATCTCCAGTGGAATTGCCTCTGCAAGGCAACCGGACTCACGGCTGAGTTTGATGCCCTCGGCACGCGACTCGGCCTCGACATCAAAGACGAAGGCGACCGCTTCCGGGCGCGCCGCGAGATCGAACGTCTCCTCGCACCCTGGGTTCATGCCCGTACGCTGGCCGAAGTCCGGCGCATTTTCGAGGAGCACCGGGTCACCTGGGGGCCGTACCAGAGCGTGCGCGAGGCCATCGCGACCGATCCCGACTGTTCGACAGATAACCCGCTATTCAGCATGGTCGAACAACCGGGGATCGGGACGTACCTGATGCCCGGCGCGCCGCTCGACTTCAGCGCGGTTGCCCGGCTGCCGGTGCGCCCGGCGCCGCGGCTAGGCGAGCACACCGACGAAATCCTGCTCGATGTCCTGGGGCTCAGTGAGGGCGAAGTCGGCAAGCTGCACGACGAAGGCATCGTCGCCGGACCAGATTGAGATAAACAACAAGAGGCAAGGGGAGCCATAGCAAACCTTGCGTAATGCCGCCTTCAGGCGGTTGTATTGTTCTGAAACCGCCTAATGGTTTTTGACAATCAAAATCAGTAATCGGGAAAGGTATTCGTCGTGCCGCCTTCAGGAGGCTGTGCTGCTGTAAAACCGCCTGAAGACGGCACGACGTTGACGCCCTTGATTGTCAAATTTCACAAGGCGGTACTGCATTGGCTGCACATATCGGACAGGAAGTCATTTCCTGCCCTCACTGATAAGAGAGGAGAAAGTCTTGAAACTGCCTGTTCATTTCTA
>JAKSDJ010000933.1 GCA_022360155.1 Chloroflexales bacterium
CTCAAACACTACTGGGGCGGCCCCAAATTGACCGATAGCCCCTTGCTTGGCCTCCACACGGTGCGCCGAATCATTGCGGAGCAAGGCGGCAGCCCTTCGCGCGCCTTACAGGCTGTGTTGCGCCAAGCGATTGACAACTTGCGGCCCGATGAGCAACTCGACCCATCAGCCCAGGAGTGGATGCTCTATAATATTCTCGAACTACGTTTTTTACAAGGCAAGCGCATTCGTGACATTGCGAGTCGTTTGGCAATGAGCGAGTCAGACGTTTATCGCAAACAGAGCATCGCGATCGAGGCCGTCGCCCGGCAACTTGCGCTGATGGAAGATGGCGAACGTTGAAGTTCGCCGCATCCTGGTCCATTACCAATCCATATTGGCGTCACTGACTCGTCTGTCGCGGAGACTGTATGAACATTCTACTAGCAGAGGACGAACCAGACATCCAGCTTGTGACTCGGCTCGCCTTGGAGGATGCGGGACATACCATCAAAGTTGTTAGCGATGGGCAAGCGGTGATTGAACACGCTCAGGCATCTTCCTTCGATGTCCTCCTGCTCGATATTATGATGCCGCGCCTGGATGGGTTCGCTGTGTGCCTGCAACTGAAAAGCGACCCACGCACCCGCGATCTGCCTATTATCTTTTTCTCTGCCAAATCGCAAGAAGCCGAGGTTGAGAAGGGCTTGTCATTAGGCGCGATAGGCTATATCGTCAAACCATTCGATGTTTTCACCTTGGCTGACGCCATTGACTCAATCCTTCGTACAGGATGAATAATGAACAATCCATCAACTATTCCCAACCAGTTACAATGCCCTTCTCTATCGCCAATTGACGGATCAGCCGCAACGTTGGCCTATACCCAAAAGCTGCTTGACGCTGTCAACGCGATGACCAGCGTGGCCTTGCAGTATCACCGTCAACCAGAACGCTTCATGGAGGAGATGATTAGTTGCCTGATCAAGATCATGAACTTTCAGGCCGGTGCATTGTTTATATCTGAAAAACAGCCAGGCGCTCTTTGCTTAGCTGCAGTCGCAACAGCTCCGGGGCAAAAGCCGACAACAGAACAATCGGCCCTCTGGCGCGCTCCTCTGCTTGATCATACCCAGAAACTTGCGCAACAGACGATAGATCAGGGACAAGCGTTTATCATAACTGCCGATTTGATCCCGCCGCATCTAAAGCCGATAGGCGCAGCGTTACAGAACCAGGCCGCAGATCGGTTGATTAGTATGCCTTTACTGGTTGAGCAGCGCCCCATTGGGGTTGTGCAGACTGTTGTGCCAATTCAGCATTCCTTTGCCCAAACCGAGGTTCTGGCGATGCAACTGCTCGCTGGCCAGATTGCGGTGACGATAGAACGCCTCTGGTCGTTTATGGCGTTGCGCGCCGAGCAAGAACGCACCCGTGCAGTGGTCGATGCAACCAACGACGCGATCTTGATGCTTGATGCGACACGCCGCGTGATTATGATCAATCGGCGAGCCAAATTCTTCTTTGGCCTTGCCGAGCGTGATGTTTGGGGCAAAGAGTATCATCAACTCTACATTCTTTTAACGTTGATCCTTGACGAGCCGCAGCGCTTTACACAGTGGTTCCTGCCCCTCCTCGAGTCCGAAACCAAACGGGATATGGAGGAATTCCAGGCCCTGCTCCCCGAACCGCGCCTGCTGCAGTGTTTTACCGCACCGGTCGTTGGGCACGATGAGCAATATCTGGGACGTATTCTGATATTTCGAGATATTACGCGTGAGCGTGAAGTCGAGCGGATGAAAAACGACTTTATCTCGATTGTCTCGCACGAGTTGCGTACGCCGCTCACCAGTATTCGCGGGTCGCTCCAGTTGGTGCTAGGGAGAAAGTCGATGGAGACCAAGCCCCAATCGCTTACATTGCCGCCCCGCTCGCTCGAATTGTTAAACGTCTCCCTCTCTAATACCGAACGTTTGATCCGCCTGATCAACGATATTCTGGACATTTCGAAAATCGAACAAGGCCGTATCCAACTCCAACCCGATACACTCGATCCCGCCAACGTTTGTCAGGCAGCCTGCAATGAGGTTGCCGCATTCGCGACCACACGGGGTATCACGGTGCAAATCGAGACGCCCGAGGAATTGCCGAGCATCTGTGCCGACCGTGATCGTACTGTTCAAATCCTTATCAACTTGATCTCGAATGCAATTAAGTTCTCGGAATCAGGTCAACAAGTACTCCTTAGCGCCCAACCATTCGACAAATTCGTGCGTTTCTCGGTGCGTGACTGGGGCCGCGGCATTGCCCCAGAAGACCAGCAACGCATCTTTCAGAAGTTTCAGCAGCTTGATAGCTCAACGACCCGAAATGCCGGCGGAACCGGTCTAGGTCTGGCAATCTGTAAGGCGCTCGTTGAGGAACATGGCGGGCGCATTTGGCTCGAAGACGCTATGCCGCACGGTACCGTCTTTCATTTTACCCTGCCATTGGCTGTCGATCATGCCGATCAAGCCGATATTCCGCGCCAGTTGAAACGGCAAACTCTTGTACTGGTTGTAGACGATGACCCGCATGTGCGCCCTCTCTTAGCCCGCTTGCTCGAAAAACATGGCTTTCATGTAGCTAGTGCGGCGAACGGTGTAGAAGCGCTGGAGTTTGTACGTCGCAAGCAGCCGGACCTGATTCTGCTCGATATCAAAATGCCTGATATTGACGGCTTTGAGGTATTGCGCCGCCTCAAGCATATGAACCACATCCACCCGATTCCGGTTGTTATTCTTACGGCAAACGATTTAGGCGAGATCACACGGACTCGCGCATTGCGTCTTGGCGCTTTCGTATATCTCGAAAAGCCTATCGCGTCAGAGCACTTGATCAGCACAATCGAGCAAGTGCTAGATCAGGTTGAAAATCCCGCAATTACACCAGGATGATCTGTTAAAATATGGTATACGATCTTGTTTCAGTTTGGTAGAGGCGATAGTTGAAAGCGCGCTGATATCGCAGCAGCGCTTTCCCTTTTGCTGGATAGCGCCAGGCTGGAACGACCCGATCTGAACCTTACCTACATAATTACGTGATGTTGAAGATAAAAGTTCGTGGGGGGGGTGCAGAAATCTGCAGTCCTCAAACAATTGCGTCTCGTAGTGTATAGCTACACTTGTACGCGCAGCGCGAACGAGTGTAGAGAAAGACACATGTGACGTCGCCATTAGGCCATTGGAATACCATAAAGCCACCTAAGGAAGGCGTTATGCGAGACAATCACGATTGTTTGTCAGATTTGATCCGGTCTGCCCTACCTTTTGATTTTTGAATTTTTGCCAGAATACGGTACTGGAGGAGGGCTATGAAAACGGTAAGAAAGCCCTACAGGCAGGTTTGCGATGAACAATAGTCAGCCCAATCTCTATGATTTTGTGCATTCGCTCAGTTCACCGCTGACTGCGTTACGCGGGGCCGTTGGTCTGCTCAGTCGCCATAAATCCTTAACCGAAGATCCTCACACCAGCGAACTGATTGCAACTCTTGAACGAAACACTGCACGCTTGCAACAGGTCAGCGATTTGCTCATTGACGCCGCGACACTCCGCAACGATGAAGTACGCTTGCAAATCTCAATGGAACGTTTTCGGCAATTACGGAGGCATCCCGAAGCAGACGACAAGCTGAAAGCAGACTTGCAACCTCCTCCTTCATCGCAGTCTAATGCCACGCCCATCGAAACAGCGCCAATTGCTGCACCCCCAGCCCGTATGACCGGCGTCGCCTTGCTGATCAGCGATAACCTTACATATGTAGACCGGCTAGCTTCGCTACTTGCCCAAGACGGACACACGCCCACCCTAACGCATACTGCCGTTGCAGGCATTGATCGCGCTCGCCAGATACGTCCCGACTTACTCATTCTCGATTTGGATCTGGCTGACCAAGGGGTTTTGGTGGCCCAATTATTGAGTGAAGACCCGGAAACCAAAACATTGCCCTTGCTTATGCTTGGCGATTATACGCACGCCGACGAACTACCGCTCTTTCTGCCGAACCAACTGATTGATCGGGCAACGCTGCTTGCGACGGTGGTAGAAATAGCAGGCGCAATGATGGCGGCAGGTCGCAATCAACAGGAACACCACCCGCACATTTTGATTGTCGATGACGAACCTGATATTAGACGTTTGGTGGCGCTGCAATTGGCGGAAGAGTCCTATCGGACAACTGCAGTGGGCACCGGCGCCGAGGCGCTTTATATCGCCCAGCAACAACCCTTTGACCTAGTTATCCTCGATTTGCTCTTACCCGATCTGGATGGCTTTACTGTTCTTGGAGGGTTGCGGGCGCATCCTCGTACTGCATTGACGCCCATCATCCTGCTATCGTCGATGGATGCCTCACAGCAGAAAGTGCGGGGATTACAGCTTGGGGCGGACGATTATGTCACCAAACCCTTCAGCGAGGCGGAACTGAGCGCGCGTGTTCAGGCGGCGATGCGGCGCAGTGAATTGGAAGGAAGCGCGAATCCATCGACCCGATTACCGGGGAATGTCGTCATCGAGCGCTCCATACGGCGGCGGATCGATCAGCAAACCCCTTTTGCCGTCTGTTACAGCGATCTCGACAATTTCAAGGCTTACAACGACACTTATGGCTTCCTGAAGGGCGACTCGCTCATTCAGCAAACGGCCCGGGTATTAACCACAGCGGTTCGCGAGCATGGAAATCCAGACGATTTTGTGGGCCATATTGGCGGCGATGACTTTATCATCATCACAACACCTGACCGTGTCGCAATGATTTGCCGCCACGCCATTGCTCATTTCGACGCGATGGCGCCGCTTTTTTACTCAGCGGAAGCGCGTGAGTACGGGTATATCGAGACGCTTGATCGCCAGGATAAGTTGGTCCAGTTTCCCCTCGTCAGCATCTCCATCGCTGTTGTGTCCAGCCTTCCCAATCCTTTTCATCATCTCGCCGAAGTAGCCCAGCGCTCGGTTGAACCGAAAAAACTCGCCAAACGACAGGAAGGCAGCGTCTTCGTGATCGACTATGAGGTGTATCGCTAAGGATCGAAGGTTTGAAAATTGAGCGCCTACACATCATCGTCACCTGCCTCCTTTACGGGGTCAAGACAATGTCGGGAATCACAACAGCCGACCCATATTCAGGCGTGACCCGCACGAATGTTACGCCGGCGGCCAACGGGCCGCAATAAAAGCCGCCCAGATCGTCAGCGGAGGTTACAGCTTGTAACTCACTGCCGCGGCGCAATTCCACAAGCGCGCCAGCCCACTGCTCCAGATTATCACCAATAATCTGCCCATTAATGGTTACTTCGCCTCGCGCTGCAGGCTGCACATCAAGATAAATAGTTATTCCATCCGCTTCAGCCGTAATTGGCCCAGCCGAACTTCCACGCAGAGCCTGGGCCGGTTGGCGCGGCAAGAGACGCGCCAAGATCTCGCCAACCCGGAGGCGTGGCCGCGCAACAGGCGTTGATGGCGCAGGCTGCGGCTCTAACTGCTTCGGTTCGATTTCTTGGAGAAACTGGCGGAGATCCTCGATTTCAGATTTGCAGAGTGTGCATTGTTCCAGATGAAGCCGGATCGGACGTTCGGCGCTGATCTCCATCGAACCAAAATGATACTCGGCAAGCAGCTCAGGCGGCGGGCAATCCCAACGCCAGAGCTTCCGTCCCAGCGCGTGCTCGACAGATTTAGCTTGAGCTAGTCGTTCAGCGCAACTTTGACAGTTGGTGAGATGATCCATCACTGCAGTATCGGCTGTCTGGTCGAGTGCAGCAGAGAGTTGATCATCGTTGAGAGGGGGGGACATGCTACACGTCATGGCGATCTCGTTCCTTACAACAAAAGCTTAAATCAATATAACACTAAAGGTAAATGCAATAGTGCTAAAAATATCAAAGTGAAGTCAGCGAATCAAATAGTAGATTGTTATTATGCTAAATGCGAAAATACACAAAAAATCACGTTTATATTATTTCGCCCTATTGATCAGACTTTTCATCGAGCCCAAAGAGGCGTCGCAGCCGACTATCGTTCCGCAAAAGCCGGCGGATACGATAGATGGTTAGCGTCACTTCGCGCTCATGCTGCCAGATGCCGGAATAAGCCATAATAATTTGACGTGGTTTCAAATCCTGCGCGAAGACCAGACGAGCCAGAAAACGGTCGCGTTCGTCGGGCAAGAGCTGCTCGACACAGGCCCAGATCTCCTGGAGATTAGTGCTGGTATCGAGGTCAGGCGTTACAACGACGCCGCTCGCTACATCAAGCGGTTTGTGTTCGATTGGTCGCTGATCGCGCAGGTATTGCATGATTTCAGTATGCACACAGCGCTTCAGATAGCTGAGGATTTGCGGCAAACCGGCAAACTTCTTGAATTTCTCACCCCGTAGAGCAAAATAAAACTTGCGCAGGGCAGCCTGTGCAAAAAAGTCGGCATCTTCTCCAGTTTGCTCAAAGCGACTATGACTATAAACCCAGTTTGTCACTGAACGAGTGTAAATCTGGAAGAGATGGGTGAACGCATCAGACTTGACATCGACAAAAGCGCGCCGCCATAACTCGAAGCAAAATTGATCGTCGGATTCTTGGCGACGGTTAAATTTTTCGGTTTCTTCCAAACAACGATGGGCAAGGTCATCGGTTGACAGGTCGGCGCTAGACATATGTGCTTCCTGGCGCAAGTGAAGGTGACGTTAGAAAGAATGATTATACAAGATCTTGAGAGCCTGTCTACTATTCGATCGCTCAGATTGGGGGTCAGAAAAGGCCTAGACGGTTCTTGCTTTCGCTGCTGTTGGACGACGGAAAGGGGGGCGATTGCTTCGTGCCAAGCATGAACCCTTGAGAACCGTCTAGGCCTTACTTCTGGAAAGAGATCTTATCTTTAGAATATTGGACAACCTCTGAAGCAAACCCTGCAATTAGTCGCTCATACGCCTAGATGCAGAGTAGATTAATACAGATGTCCCTCTAAGGCTCTATCCTTTAAAAGGGCCTCAACAAAACTAACAACCCTCATTGATACACGGCCTTATCTCTATATAATATTTTTACATATATTTTACTCCAAAATACAAGTATTGCTGCGTTCATAGTACTAGTACTACTGTCGGTATTTATCAATCTGAATACCGCCCATAAATCTAGCCGTTAAACGCGAAGAAGATGGGGTTAAGACGCCATCCGCATCAGGAAGCTTTATAAGCGCAAAGTACACGTAGCAGTGAAGGCGTACGGAAGCAGCCTGTCTTAAAAGCCCGCCCACTGCTATGTAGCATCCCGTACCAGCATCAGTATTCGGGCTGATCCGGCCCGCCCAGCATATACTATAGTATATCGTACTATTTTTTCAAACAGCCTGCTCGCCGAAGAGTAAAATCTCATCGAACATTTTTCAAGGCCGATGAGTAGTGATAAACATGGAGCAATCTGCATTTATGTTAGTAGAGAAGCTGCAACAACTGGACGCCGAGGCGATTGTGGAACAACTCCTTTCTCATTCTGATGCTCTACAGACTTTACCGCTGCCGCTGCCCAATGATATAGCAGAAGCAGTGGTCAAACAACTCAAGAGCGTGGCAGACCGTCACTGGTTCGCCAATGCTAATCGTTCGCTCGAGATCGCCGAATTGATTATCCATATCGGCCAGCAACAGAACAACCTGAGCCACATCGCGTTAGGGACAATGGCGCGCGGTGATGCGTTGAAATATTTGGGGTGTCTCGAAGCGGCATGGGAGGATCTTGAGGCGGCGGGACAGTTGTTTCTTGAGGCGGGGTACGAAGTCGGGTGGGCGCGGACACGGATTGGAAAGCTGGGTATCTATGCCTTAGGTATTGATTCGGAACGCCATCGGATTGAAGAGACTCTTGCCGAAGCTGAAAGCGCTCGGAAGATATTTGTCTTGTATGGCGAATACGAAAAGGTGCTTCGTCTCGATCTAAACATGGGCGCTATCCATCATTGGCTAGGCAATCAACAGGCTGCGCTAAACGCGTATCAATCCGCGCTTTCGAACGCCAAACGATTACGCGAAATAGAACACATCGCCGAGACAAAACAAGACTTCTTGGGAGTCTTGTATAACAACCTGGGCTTGGTCTATGACGTATTGGGCGACTTTCGTTCAGCCAGCAAGTATTATGAAGATGCCCACACCTTCTTCACTGCGCGCAATGAGCTAACTGGGATAGCGCTTGTTGAACGCAACATGGCGCGAACACTGATGGCGCAGGGACGCTATCAACACGCCTTACAATTGCTCCATCATGCCCACGATCTGCAAGTAGATGAACAGCTTCCCTTCTATACAGCTCAGATCAAACGCCACATCGTCGAATGTTACTTGCATCTGAAGCGCCACAAAGAAGCCTATGAGTTGGCAAGCCAAGTTATCGAGACAATTCGATCATTCGGCGCGACTCGCGAAGAGGCATTGCTGCTGCTGTATATGGCCACCGCAGCAGCGAGTTTATCAGATCTGACAGAAGCGCAGGAGACCTTCCATAAGGCGGAGTTGCTATTCGAGTCGCTGGGTGCGACAAATTGGTTGATGACCACTCGGTTGCGCCGCGGTCGTATTGCCCTTGAGCAAGGCGATCCCGCAAGGGCCGAGTATGAAGCAATCGCTGCGGCGCATAGCTTCAAAGCCTTTGGTGAGCAGATCAACTATGCAACAGCTCTACTCTTGCGCGCTCAGGCCAAGTATGCCCAAGGATTGTTGGAGGCTGCGAAGCAACTTGGCCGCAAGAGCCTAGATATTGCCCGGCATTGCAACGTCCCGCCGCTGCGCTACTCTTCCCATTTTCTGCTTGGTCAAGTCGCCGAGTCGCAGGGCGATATTCATCAGGCTTATCGCCGCTATCGTGCATCCATATCCACTGTAGAGCGCGTCCAACGGGGACTGACCATTACGCTTGCGCCTGGCTTTCTCGAAGACAAAAGCGGAGCGCTGCACGCTCTGATCGGCTTGCATCTTCGCCTTGGTCGAACCCAAGCAGCTTTCGAGACGCTCGAACAAGCAAAATCTCAAACGCTTCTGAACTATGTTGTCAATCGTGAGCAACTGCGCTGGCACAATGCGGATGCGCATAGTCGCAACCTGATTGCCCAACTAAACCGGCTGCGCGAAGAGTACCAATGGTTCTACCACCTTGCCCGTGCGACCAACCATACGGATGAACAACCGAAGCGCGCGATCGAACCGCAGCAAGCCCTAGCAAAGCTTGCCGATTGCGAACAGCAGATGCGGATCATTACCGATCAACTCTACCTGCACAGCAGCGAACAGTTTGTAACTCAACACATCACGGCGCCGTCGTTGCCTGAAATCCAGGCTCGCCTGAGCGGCGAAGCGCTGCTGATCGAGTTTTATAACGATGGCGTCCAGCTTTGGGCCTTCATTGTGGAGCAGCATGGGATCACAGTTCATCGTCTGCCGATTGACCCTGGCCATCTTGATCGCTTGCTTGCTCAGCTTCAAAGCAATTTGGCCTTTGCGCTGAAGACCAGTTTGCATAGTCCAGCGCTACGTAATCTTACGATAGTCGCCCAACGTATTTTGTACAAGATTTATACAGCGCTGTTGCTGCCAATTGCCAATTATTTGAAAGGACAAAAACGCCTGCTGATTGTGCCATATGGAGCACTCCATTTTTTACCATTTCATCTGCTCTATACCGGAAAGAACTACCTGATCGAAGAGTTCGAAGTCATTGTCTTGCCAGCTGCGGGGCTGGCGACCCGGCGTAGTTTGGCGCGTCCGCGCGGTGCGCGCGCGTTGGCCCACTCTTGGGATGGTCGTTTACCACAAACACGGATTGAGGCTCAACTTGTGGGCCATCTCTGGGGCGGTGATATCCATGTTGACCACAATGCACGCCGCGCATCTTTGGAGGCTGATCCTGTTCAGATTTTGCATGTTGCCGCTCATGGCGAACATCGCTTGGATCAGCCCGACCTATCCTACATCCAATTGGCCGATGGTCAGTTATGGGCCGACGATCTGTTTCAGTCGAATTTGAGCTATGAACTGGTGACCTTGAGCGCCTGCGAAACGGGACGAGCCAATGTTGTGGCTGGTGATGAATTGATCGGACTGGGGCGCGGCTTCCTTCACGCCGGTGCAGGAGCGCTGATTACCAGCCTGTGGCAAATTCCTGACGAAACAGCCGTGCAAACAGTTCGTCTCTTTTACCACTTGCTGCACCAGGGCAGCTCAAAGGCTGCGGCTCTGCGTTACGCGCAGCAAGAAATGCTCGACAAAACGCCCCAGTTGCACCCCGCTTTTTGGGGAGCGTTCCAGTTGATTGGCGACCCGAGTCCGTTATCGAGGAACGTATAGCACAACGTGCGAAAGGAGTATTGTGGATGCAACGCTCACGTAGAAATCCGATCGGATTTATCCAAACGGTTTGGGCCTTTATGTCTCTGTTCGGTCGGTTATTGCAACGCCAAATGTATCTCAGCCACAACGCTCAGCCGCAACAAATCAGGCATTTTGTGCCTGGCCAATTGTTGCTGCTTGGCGAACATAGCGATCAGCTTGATAAGGCAGCGATTATTCAGGCATTGAAGAACCATTCGATTATTCAATGCCATCAAGAACTTGCCGATGCACTCCAAAAACCGCCTCGTAAGCTGCTCTCTTTTCATCGCAATCGTCAGGAGTCGCAACAAGCGGCTTCAACAACAAATCAGAACCCTTCCTTCTCGTTGATCTTTATCGATGTTCCTATCACTGAACAAGATCAGCTGATTGATCTCATAGATAAGGTCAACCAAGACATCCTAGCCGCAACAAATCAGGAAGGTCCGCTGAACTTACATATCATTTCACCGAATTGGCTGGCCAGTACGGCAGGTTCTATTGGAGTGGTTGGCGGCCCCGGAACCCGTCCGATACCCGCGCCAGCAATGCCGCCAGATTGGCAACAGACGCCAGTCGATGCGCCTGGAGCGCCCTTCGGCTTCGAGCTGAACATGCCCGTTATCGAACCAACGAGTCCGCCGGAGCAGATCGAAGTAGCGATTCTTGATACGGCCCCGCCTGGAGACAACATCAAGAAAGCATACAATGCCTGGCAGAGTAAGCATCCCTTGATCAAGAGCCTACTCGGCCCAGACGGTACGTTGGGGATGAACAGCACCCTTGAAATCGCCTATGCGCCAGGCCCTATTCTCGATCGCTATGCTGTTAGCGGTCACACCTATCAAATGTTCGATCACGGGCTCTTTGCAGCAGGGATTATCCATACGCTGGCGCCAACAGTCAAACTGCGCCTGATCGAAGTACTCAATCACTATGGCGTCGGTTCGATCGAAACGGCGATCGACGCGCTGCAACAACTTAATATGCGCGAAGCGGGCCAGCCGCCACTGATTGTCAACTGCAGCCTTATGCTGAATATCCCGCTTGAGGGTCAGCCAAAGCCGGAGCTAGATTGGCCATCGCTCAACGAAGACAGCAGGTTGGTTAAACGTATGGGCAACACCGTGAAGTGGATTACCGATCTCCTCCGCGAGCGGAATGTGCTGTTCGTCGCTGCTGCCGGTAATGATGCTGAAGCGGGAATGGAACGACCCCAAGCGCGTTACCCTGCTGCGTTTGAAGATGTTGTGGGTGTAGGGGCCTTACATCCCGATGGCGTCCCAGCGGATTATTCCAACATCTCTGATACGCCGCTCAGTATTGGTATCGCTACGTTTGGCGGCAAGGCTTCAGGCGATGACTCCGTACCCAATGAGGCCGTGCGCGGCATTTATACCGGCTTATTCCCCAATGGCGAGCAAAATCATGATGGCTGGGCCTGGTGGTCAGGCACATCGTTTGCGACGCCGATTATCAGTGGGGTGCTTGCCGCGTTATGTCACCAAGGGGCAAGCCCGCAAGAGGCTTGGGAGGCTTTGTCCGCTTCCGTAGAAGATCCCAGTGGCCCCACGATGATTGGTCGCGTGTTCCAGGCCCAACAAAACTCGTTATCGTCTTAACTATCAACCCCATCCCTTCTAGGATCAATACCTTGGCAATTGGCGCTGTTTCAAGCCTGACAGGTCTTGAGTGGACGCTTTGATAAGCCTTTCTCTTGGATCTATCAGGGTTGATTGACCAGGTAGTAAGCCTAGGCTCACTACCTGGTCAATTGCAATGTTGTGCGCTCTCTGAACGCCCTTCTCTGTCTCGTATCGCTGGCAAAGAGGGCGGAAGGACTTCCTTTTGCGGAAACTTTCCGTCGGGACGCCCTGACGTTTCTTGCATTCGACAGGTGGTGAAGCGATCCTTGATGTTCGGTTTGGATGTACCACGCATGGCAGATCTGAGAGTCGGTCCATCTACACCAGCCACGTAATCCACCGCTTGACATTTCAGGCGGCTTTTCAAAATATAGCTTCTTAGGGCGTGGTGGCGCAGTGATGAGCCGCTAAGCGGGTTCCTGTCCTCTGTACAGGGTCATCCTAACTTGGGATATAGCTCTTTCTGCGGGCAGATCTTGTTCAACGCTACAGCAGACTCAGAGATAAAGTTAGGCATTGCTGCACTAGGCGAGACTGGCGCTAAAGCGCGGCCAACCGCCTTATGATTTTGTGTAAACAAAAAGAGGGCTCTGCGCCCTCCTTCATGACTTCCCGACGATAAGAGGTATTACATACGTTTTACAATTTAACATTGATGCATACTACGCTGCCACCGCTCGTTCTTGGAGCGCGATGAACTTGTAGCCCAGGTTGGGAACCGTAATGATCCGGGTCGGCGCCTTCGGATCGTCCTCGATCTTGGCCCGCAAGCGGCGAATATAGACCGCCACCAGGTTGCTGCTGCCGGTGTCGTCGTAGCCCCAAACTTTTGTTAGGATCTGGTCGGCATTCAAAACCCGACCGGTATTTTTCATCAGGTAGTAGATCAAACGGAACTCGATGGGAGTGAGCGTCACAACACGGCCATCATTAAACAGCACACTGTGCTCAACCGGTTCGGTCACGATATCGCCCTGGCTTAGACGTACCACTGGGTTAAGGATACCGGCATCACAACGACGCAGCACGGCTTCGACTCGGGCAAGCAATTCCTTCGGCTCGAAGGGTTTGGCTACATAGTCGTCTCCACCGATCTGTAAGCCCATCACCCGGTCCTGTAGCTGTGCGCACCCAGTCAGAAAGATGATTGGCACATCGGATGTACGTCGGATTTGCCGACAAATCTCGAAGCCACTGCCGTTTGGCATGCACACATCGAGGAGAACGAGGTCCGGATCGTACTGATTTACCGCCTGGATGGCTGCCGGGCCATCACAAGCTTTGATAACTTCGTAACCAGACGCCTCCAACAAAAAAGCGGTGAGTTTGAGGTGTAACAGATCGTCATCGGCAACTAGGATAGCCATGATAAACCTCCATACCGCCCGGCCTCTCACTGGTGACACAACACGGCGCCTTATCAGACCGGTTCTGCAATTCCACTTGTTCTAGTATAAACGTCTGATTTAAAATTTTCTCACATCTTTTTTGTATATTTTTGGTTGTAAATCGATAATAAACCCAAAATACTCATGGGTAAAAGGTCAAAACAAAGGTTAACACTACTATTGAACACACCTTGAAGGTAATATAAAACTGTGCTGCAAGGGTAACCCGTCAAATTCTGATTGGAGATCAACGCTCGGACACCACTCCGGCAATGAACTCATCCTAGATTTGAATGAGCTCTAGAATGAAGCATCACAACAACTTATATCCAATTCTTTCATTGGAAGGTATGATCCGGCAAAGCAGGACCATCTACTGCCTTTGTCGCGTCCTGCCGGTCTGCTCCATTGTCATCATACGCATTGCGGGGCCAAGTCTGCGTTCGAACGCCCGAGCTACAACAAACGCTTCATCGCATTGGGAAGACTTATTCGTTACTCGTTCCTTATCAAAGATCGTGCATGACCGGTGCAGCGGCAGGGCAGCAGATCTAGACATGGGTGAAATAATCCTTCTCATCTCTCTGCATTGCAGTTTATATGATAGCATCGCCCTTATTTAGCGACTGATAGGTTATTCTTGCCGTCAAGAAACATTTTAACTTTATTATATAAATATACAATTTCATAGAGTACTATATATTATCGTTTCTATGACAATTCTCTAAGAGAATATTGCTTGATCACTAGTGATAAAAACGCTATTTCCCCAGTTTATATAAGCAATAAGACCATTCGCCATACTACACAATTTGTCCGCAGGAAGATTGTCGCATCCTCGCCAACATCGCAGCACAGATCACGATATATCTCGTCGAATGGGGTACAGGAGAGACTTGTATGGTTACCTGGAGCGAGGTTCAAAGTTTTATCCGCATCTTGTTGCGCTGGTGGTGGGTTAGTGTGCTGGCGGTTCTAACTGCCAGCGGTGTTGCCTATGCCGTCACCGAGCAACAACAAGCCATCTACACAGCCAAAGCCACCCTCATGGTTGGTGATTCGCTCTTGAGCGCCCAGCCAGCGCCATCCCAACTTGAGATCGAAAAAGAGCTATTGCAGTTTTATAGCGAGTTGGCTCATCGTGAACCAATCCTGGGCGCTGTGCAAGCATCGCTGGATTTGGACTTCCCCTGGCAGACCCTCCGCGACACAATGGTACGCACGCCGATCGTATCGAATGCGAGTTTGCTTGAGATTATCGTGAGTGACACCCATCCCGTACGAGCTGCGGCAATCGCCAACGCCATAGGTGAGCATTTGATCGACTTCAGCCCAACTTCACCGGAGAAGATCGCCGCTGAACGGCAAGTCATCGAAAACCAGCTACACACCGCAGAAACGCGCATCAACAAGGTTACAGCAGAAATCGAGGCGCTGACGGAGCGCCGCGACCAGGTGACATCGGCCATCGACCTTGCCAACATCAACCAGACGCTGGAACAGTTGGAGGTTGTACGCCGACAAGAGCAAAGCACGTACAATACACTGCTGGCTTACCGGCAGAGTAGCACAACCAACAGCTTGGCCTTCTTCGAACAAGCGGAACCAGTTTCATATCAGCTTCCTTCCCGCCAGATAGTGACAATCGGCGTTGCGACGATAGGGGCGCTCTTGTTCTCAATCCTGGCAATTCTGCTCATTGAGCGAATGGGCAATCGCTGGAAGGATGCGCAGGATCTGGCCTACTACTTCAACATCACCAACCTGGGCAGCATTCCGACCGGGCCGCCGATCACCACTATTTCACCAGAAATGCGGTTCGAACGCGAGCGTGCGTTGGAACATGTCTATTCCAATATTTTGCTCAATATACCACAGCGCCGTAATTACACCTTGCTGCTCAGCAGTCCGCATAACAATGAAAACCGGGCGCAACTGGCCAGTGATCTGTCCCATCTCTTTGTTCACGCAGGGTGTAAGGTCTTGATCATCGATGGCGACCGGGTGCAATTGCCCAATGGTTCGACGTCTCAACCAGCGCTCGCCGAGATAGCGCCCTCGCTGCGTTGGCCCGACCTGATCCAGCAGTTACGCAACGCTGCTGATGTGATCATCTTCGATGGGCCAACCGTGTTGAACAATGCTGATGCGGCGTTGCTTGCTCCGCATGTGGACGGGGTGATTCTTGCAGTGAGTCCAGCGCTGGATACCCGCACCGATGTTGCCAATAGCATCCAGCAATTACTGCACCAGAAGCCTACGCCTCTGGTTGGCTCGGTCATTCTTGATCCACAAGAGCAGCGCGAGCCAACCGTGTTCTCGCGACGCTTCTGGGCGCCTAAACATCCGCCATCGACACTCCCGCGCCTAGCCGACTTGCGAAAACAGGCGGCGATTTCTCAATCTACATCGGTAAGGCGCCTCGCCGGCCCTAGTCCAACATTACCCTTGCCACGGAACGATAATGAGCAGGGAGTTTCACCTGAGCAAGCGTCAGGATCAACACCCGTGACGCAGACAAGCTTAGACGCCAATGATCTTTTGGCGAGCCTGCTTCGTTAGGTAAACTAAGAATAGAACCGAATAGCAAAAACATAAAGGCGCTGATTCAGTCGTTCGGCTCGATCAGCGCCTTTCTGCGTTGTAGTTGCAGCAGTAACGCGCCAATCAGAGCCGTTCCCTACATATCTTCGCAGGAGGTGCGGCTGCATTAGTTCCGCCTTCATTTCAGCGACCAAACCTGGACAGATGGCGAGGTTATTTTTAGGTTAGATGACTGGGTCGTACCAGCCTCATCGCTCGTTATACTATCTATATAGAGTCGCTATGTGTGATAAGTTTCGCATATTTTCCCGCCCACGACGACTCCAGGTGGCAGCCTGGCGGTGATGCCGCGCCCCAAAACAGACAATGGTGTCTGTTGCCACCTGCCTTGATGTAATGGTACCGGCATGAGGGAAGGTGTGCTATGCTCAAGATGTTGTGTGAATTATCACCGGAGCAACTGCACCGCACTGTTGATCCGCAAACCCTTCGCATCGAGACAACAGCCCAACTGAGCCCAATCGAGGGTGTGATTGGTCAAGAACGCGCTGCTGCCGCGCTACAGTTGGGGCTGAGTATTCAGAATAACGGGTTCAATATATATGTTGCCGGACCGCCAGGCGTCGGTAAAACGACTGCGGTACGCTCGTTCCTTGAAGAGCTGGCTAAGACCAAAGCGCGCCCGCCCGATTATTGTTATGTGAATAATTTTGAAGACCCGTATCAACCAAAAGTATTTCAGCTCCCAGCTGGCCGTGGACGCCAGCTCCAGCAAGATATGCAGCACATTGTCGAACTACTCCGCGAGGAAATCCCCAAGGCTTTCGAGGGCGATGAATACCAAACCCAACGTGATGCCATTCTCAAAGTCCTCAATACGCAGCGCGAAGAAATGCTTACTAACCTGAACGAGCGTGCAAACGAGGCCGGGTTTGCCTTGCAAGTTATGCCATTCGGCATTGTGATGATCCCAACGGCTGATGGCCAGCCGCTGAAAGATGAGGCTTTCCAGGCGCTGCCTGCCGAGGCGCGCGAGGAATTACTGAGCCGCCGCGAAAACCTTCAGGAGGATCTCCAGGCGGTCATGAAGCACCTACGCGATCTGGAGCGCTCGGTACAGGAGCAAGTTCACGCCCTGGACAAGCAGGTCGCCCTCTTCATCGTCGGCGGGCATATGGATGATCTGAAAGAGAAAAATCACGATCTCTCGGAGGTTGTTACCTTTCTACATGCCGTCCAGCAAGACATTCTTGACCACATTAGCACTTTCACCGCTAGTCAGCAAGGGATGGCGGAGACCAACGTAGAAGGCGCTTCTATCCCTGTCCCCTGGGCAAAAGAACTGCCATTTCGCAAGTACCAGGTCAATGTGCTGGTTGATAATGGGAAGAGCAAAGGCGCCCCGGTTGTCGTCGAACTCAACCCAACGTACACAAACTTGTTCGGACGGATTGAGAAAGAGACGATGTTTGGCGCGCTCTACACCGACTTTACCATGATCAAAGCCGGTGCGCTGCATCGTGCCAATGGCGGATATCTCGTGCTGCCGGTCGAAGATTTGCTGCGTAATCCCTTCAGTTGGGAG
>JAKSDJ010000503.1 GCA_022360155.1 Chloroflexales bacterium
ATCGCAGCGATGCGCCCCGCTCCGCATATGCGCGCTTGCGCTCGGCCAATGTCTCATTATAGACAAAGCGGCATTCCGCAAGCTGCTGCGCAAGGATGCGCCGCTGGCCGTTGGTCAGGTAGATCCGGTATGTGAAGCTCTTTCGCATGTTCTTATGTTATCACAACGCCGCATAAGTAGCAATTCTGTGCTATTCTGGGCTGAAGTGGCTGAAGCGAGGCAAGGGCTTCTATCCCAGGGCTGAAGCTCCTGGGTTTTACGCCCTCACCTTATAATGCGCCTGCTGATCTTGATCGAGGTGCTCGATTGCGTAGCGCAAGAGCGTACGCGGCATAGCGGCGGCGTGTTGATCCAAAAAGCCTGACAGCGGGACGCGGCTGAAACAGGCGTTCGACCTACCCGATCGCATGGTCGATCCGGATTTGTAGGTATTGCACTGTCAGTTTGCACTCTGCTACAGTACGAATGTTTATGCAAACTCTTCGCATAGTTGCATGGTTGCCATTTGCGGAGGTGGGCGCCAGTCTAATTTTATAGTTCGGCGGCGCACCATCGACGCCAGCATCAGGCTATGCGCAACCTGTTGTATAATGGCGCCTGCCTATAGTCATCACCTGTAGTGGAAGGACGGGCTATGGATACTGTGCTCCATCTCGACGATTTCCGCCCACTCCCCGATGCCCCTGCGCTCCCCGGCTTACGCTTTCGTCGCTGCCGTGGCGAGGTCGACTATCCAGCGATGTTGGCCGTGTTGAATGCCTGCCGCCGCGCCGACCAGATCAGTGGCGATGATACGATTGCCCGTGTCACGCGCCGCTATCCCCCGCAGAGTACCGCGATTGTCCTCGCCGAGATCAATGGAACTGTGATTGGGCTCTGTCGTTGGCAATGGGTATGCCTGCGCGACGATACACAACGCTATGTGCATCCCAATTGGCGCGGCGATGGTATCCGTCGATCACTGTTACACTATTGCGAAGCTATGTTACGTGCCATGGCGACTCTGCACCAGCACGCACAGCTCTACCCTGCCCAGAGTCGGCGGGTCTTGGCCTTCTTGCCCGCCATCCAGGATAGCGAAGTCACGCTTGCGGAACTCCTGGGGCATGCAGGCCATAGGCCGGTACGCTCCTTTGATGAGATGGTACATCCAACCCTTGATGCATTGCCCGCAGCCCGCGTGCCCCCGGGCTTAGAAGTGCGCCAGGTGCAAGCTGATCAGTATCACGCAATTGTCTGCGCAGTTTTATGTATACCTTTGAAATCAAATTTCAAGCACCTCTAATTGTAGATGAGCACTGAAACTGAAATACGGGAAAAGAACAACAAGTGTGCTATAATCCTAGACAGTATGAATGTGGAACAGGTGGGGAGAATAAGCGCTCACGTTTGGGAGTTTTAATGCATAATGAAGCTATAAGAGCCTACAGACGCCGCCTGTTGATTTTGCGGATTAAAGCGGCGTATTTCGGTCTTGATTGTCCACCTCACATTCTTATGGAGATTGAGGATATTAGAGCATTTCTGAAAAAAGAAAAAAATCGGTTGAGCACTGAAACTTTGTACAACGAAGGGTGGGCTTTCTCAGAGCTGCACTGCTGCTAGTTTTGCTCTAACTCATAAAAAAGAGGAGGACAAAACAGCAACAGTATACTTCATCCATCTGCACGAAAATAGCTGCCCTGCACGACGCTATCCCCGCGTACACGGGGACTATCAGCTATGACATCAGGCCCAGCGTCTCTTCCAGCCCAAACATAACATTCATGTTCTGCAGCGCCTGTCCTGAAGCCCCCTTGATCAGATTATCCTCCACCGAAACGAGAATATAGCGACCGCTGTCCACATCAACCGGGTGGATGCCGAGCACGCAAAGGTTTGTCCCCACCGCGTGGCGCAGTTCTGGCAAGCGACCCCCAGGCAGCAGGCGCACAAACGGTTCATCACGATAGACGCCATATGCCTCGCGCACCAGCGCTGCGTCCGTCCCCGCTGGCAAGCGCACATAGATAGTCGAGAGGATTCCCTTGAATACTGGCAGCAGATGTGGTGAGAAGATAACTTGTAGTCCGGTTTCCTGCTCCATCTCGGCGATGTGGCGGTGGCTGCGCCCAATATTGTAGGCGCTGAAAGTCTCGTGCGTCTCGCCGAAGTGCGTCTTCAGCGAGAGTGAGCGGCCCGCGCCGGAAACGCCTGACTTGCTGTCCACAATCACGTTCGTATCGGCCATGAGTCCGGCGCGGACCAGCGGGTGCAGTGCCAAGATTACGCTGGTCGGGTAACAGCCCGGATTGGCAACCAGGCGCGCGTGCCGGATTGCCTCGCGGTGCAACTCGGGCAGACCATACACCGCACTTGCCAGCAACTCCGGCGCTGGGTGCGTGTTCCCATACCAGCGCTGGTAATCGGCAGGATCACGCAGCCGAAAGTCGGCGCTGAGGTCGATCACGCGTACGCCTGCTTCCAAAGACCGCTGTACCGTCGGCGCGGTGGTGCCGTGCGGCAGACAGCAAAAGACAACATCAACAGCCGCAAGATTGGCTTCCTCGGCGTCAATTAGCGGCAGATCGATCATGGTTGGAAAGACGTCGCCGAGACGCTTTCCCGCCGCCGAACGTGCTGTAGCAAAGACAATCTGGGCCTGGTGGTGGCGCTGGAGGAGCTTGATCAACTCGAAACCTGTATACCCCGTTGCGCCATAAATGCCAACCCGAATCATTGTTGGTCCTTCCTGTGTAGCCGGTGTTACCCTGGCCGGCGACGATTGAGCGATGCCGGGTATGATACTGGAACTAGCCCATCCCTGCAACGCCAAACGTGGTTTGGATTTCTGCCCTGTACCTAGGTGATTGATGATTGTGGTAAAAAATTGTTAATCTGATTATCCCTAGCCCCAAGCGCGTATCTTCGACCTCACAAGGCTTTGCAGTCATATGTGCGCAGGGCAGGTGCGAAAGCTCTCAGTATGAACAATGACCGTCGGCCCGCATGCCTAGGACTTCTGGCATCTGGTCCTAACTCAACAGTGAATGTTATAGTCTTTTATGACGCGCACAAGTTAAGAAATAATAAATAGATAACCGATCAGCCATTTGCAGAAAGGAGTCGATCTGCGCTATGCCTGCTCGAACATCATCACAGAATTTGGACGAACATGTTCGCCGCTACTCCCGATTCGCTCTACTAGTCTTGCCTGTGATCCTCGGTGTGCTGCTCCATCCACTCTTTGCATCGGTAGTCGGAAGCAGCCCTACCGCCTCCGCTGCCGGCACTGTGACTGGTGAACTCAAGAAGTGGCATCCCATCACAGTCAGCTTCAACGGCCCCGCTGCTTCTGAGAGAGACGACAATCCCCATCCGTTTCTTGATTATCGCCTGAATGTGACCTTTACCGGCCCAGATGGGAAAAGCTATCTTGTGCCGGGCTTTTTCGCCGGCGATGGTAAAGGTGGCAGTAGCGGCAATGTCTGGCAGGTTCGCTTTGCGCCTGACCAGGTCGGCGAGTGGAGCTACACAGCTTCGTTTCGCAGCGGCTCCAATGTCGCGATCGACCTGAACGCAGAGGCTGGCGTCCCCAATTCCTTCGACGGGGCCAAAGGCAGCTTCACGATTGCTGCGTTGGATAGCAGCGCGCCAGGCTTTCTACGCTGGGGACGTCTCGAATATACAGGCAAGCATTATCTGAAGTTCCGCGATGGTCCCTACTGGATCAAGGGCGGCGCCGATAGCCCCGAAAACTTTATGGGCTACAAAGGCTTCGATAATACCGTCGATCAGGGTGGCATCGTCAAAAACTTCACCCACGAATATACGCCGCACGTTGACGATTGGAACAGCGGTGACCCCAACTTTACCAGCGCCGACACTGGCTACGACGGACGGGCCATCATTGGCGCCCTCAACTACCTGGGCAAACAGCATGTCAACTCGATCTACTTATTGCCAATGAACCTGGGCGGTGATGGTCAGGAAACCTATCCCTTTGTCGGTGCAGCGAACAACAGCTTTGACAAAACCCACTACGACATCAGCAAACTCGAGCAGTGGAACATTGTTTTTGAACATGCCCAACGCCAGGGCGTCGCACTCCACGTTGTTTTGGCCGAAACCGAACAACAGAACGAGAATTGGCTCGACAATGGCAACCTAGGCGCTGAACGAAAACTCTTCTTCCGCGAGCTAATCGCCCGTTTTGGCTATGTACTGGCGCTCAAGTGGAACCTGAGTGAAGAGAACGACTATTCGGTCGCCAAACTACGTGAGTTCACCGACTATATCAAAGCTCTCGACTGGGCCGGGCATCCAATCAGCGTCCACACCCATCCCAACAATTTTAGCGACTACAAGGAGATTGTCGGCGAAGAGCGCTTTACCGCCACATCCATCCAATACAACCCCGACAAGGCCAATGATTATGTCGAAAGTTGGCGCACGGCATCAGCGGAAGCCGGACGGCCCTGGGTTATCGATATGGACGAGAACAACCCGGCAGGCGTCGGTCTGACCGATAGCAACGCCAATGAACTACGCAAGCGTGTTCTCTATGATGTTTACTTTAGTGGCGGCAATATCGAGTGGTACGGCGGATACCATGACCTCCCCCTCGGCGGCGATCTGCGTATGGAAGATTTCCGCACCCGCGAAGCAATGTGGACGTATATGTGGTATGCCCGCCGCTTTATGCAAGAGAATCTACCCTTCTGGGAGATGAACCCGGCCGATAATTTACTCAGCGACGAAAATAACGCCTTCGGCGGCGGTCAGATCTTTGCTGCGCCCGGCGAGGTATACGCCATCTATTTACCCAATGCCAGTGCGGGAGGCATACTCGACCTGAGCACTGTCGCCAAAACTATCGAGTTTACCATGCGCTGGTACAACCCGCGCAGCGGTGAGTTTGTCGGCAATCCCACAAGCGTGATTGGCGGCTCTGCCCTCGATTTGGGCAAGCCGCCCAGCGATCCTAACGAAGACTGGGTGATCCTCCTCAACAAAGAAAGCGCACCCGAACCAGAGCCAGTCACGCCGCTTTATATGCCGATGGTTACTAGCTAGAATAATCTACCTCCGCGCCGCGGACTGGCGCCAGCGCTCCATCGCAGCGTGCCAATCCGCCTCCAGTGCCGCGACAGAGTCCACACCGGCGATGCTCGCCACGTTTGCCATCTGATAGGTCTTGGCCCGATACGCCGTATAGAGCCGCAGCGCCACGTCGCGCTGCTCGGTCAGCAAATAGTAGGTGAACGCCCAAGCATGTTCGTAGTCGAACGAGCCAAAGCTATCGTATCCTTCGCGCTGGGCGAGCAATGCTTCCAGGCGGCGATACTCGGGGCGTGCGCAGATCACCTCAAGCTGCTTCTGGCGTCGCGGCGCAGTATATCCGCTGTCACGCTCGAAGACCAACCCCGCAAAGAACTCGGCCAACCCCTCATCGGCCCAGCCCTTGGGCTCGGCGTGGTAGTTGGGGTCATGCCAGGCTTCGGGGAAGAGATAACGCCCCGCCAGGTAGTGCGCATACTCGTGCTGGAGCGACTCTTCCAGCGAATTCGCGCTCTGTGCGGCGGTGCGTTGGAATGTGTAGAGCGTAGCCTGCGTTTCAACATAAACCCCGTCAACATCAGGTCGAAGCCCGACGAACGCGCCCATATACTCGCGGTAGACGGCGCGGGTTGGAGAGATTACCGCTGTCAGAGTCTCGTTGGAGTCGTCCGGCACAGGAGTCGTGAACCATGGTCCAAGCAAATCGAAGAAAACCGCGCTTTGCTGCTCCATACGCTGGATCAAAGCGGGCAACTCGTCGGCGGGCAGGCCGGCGCGGATCGTTATCCTGTCGGCCTGTAGTGTGCTGGTCAGGCTCAACGCCTCGTACTCAGACCGCAGTTGCTCGAAACGCCGCGTCGTCTCCTCGTAACGGTCGAGCGCTCGCGCAACGGCGACCAGCGCAGTCAACGGAGCAGCAATACTCGCGCTGTCATAGTGTCCTGGTTGTATTGGGGGCGCCGGGTCGTCGATGGGCAAGCAGAGCGGTGAATCGCGCTGCCACGCCATCTCCAGCGCGGCGATCAGGCTGTACCGCATTGGATTATCGAGTTGGCTATCGCGGAACTGGGCAGCGATCAATGCAGCCTCGGCGCGTACCCCTACACTATCAGAATGCAGCGACGACAGAGTAAACGCTAGATCTTCTGGCGGCAAGCGCCCGTTTTTGCTGGCGATTAGGCGTCCGGCAGCGCGAATGGCACGGGCGCGGAGGGTTGGATCGAGCTCCAGATCGGCGCTGATCCGCTCCAGATCAGCCTGAACGGCAATGGCGGGAAAGAAGAAGGTGTCGAATATCCAGAGCACATCCTGCAACAGGTAGTTGTTGCGGTCGTTTTGCAGGCGTGCCTGCAGTGTTGCGCGCACAGCATCGGCCCGAATCTGGGTCACTAGTTCACGCGCCGACGGTGAAACCGCCCTCTCAGCCAGGCGGCCCAACACCCGCACGGCGTTGCGCCGCGCCAGGTCGTTTTCATTCGAGGCGATCAGGGTCAGGAGCGCCGTGATGGTAGCGCTGCTGGCGTGGGGCTGGATTGCCCTAGCGATATCTTCGGTGCAGGCGTAGTCACTGGCGAAGAGCGTCTGCAACAACTCCGCCTGATGCCGGTACGTCGTTTGAGGGCAATGTGGCGTCCTGAAGGGTAAGGCTTGTCTTGCTTCGGGCGGCGTCGACCCTTGGAGCAGGCAAAAAACGAAAAGTGCCGCGCTAATGTCAATAAACCTGTTGCACAAGCGCATAACAACTACTCTTCGCTGAACGGAAAACAGCGTATAAGCTTGTCGCTTGCTCATAGTATACGCGAATTGGTGACGATCATAGCGGGATCGTTCCCCGTCAGATGGGAGCACACGGCTGGGTTGTTGCTGATCGTCGAACCATGGACATCTGTCGCTTTTCCCTTTGTCTGCGCCGCACGCGATCGGTTGCGCGAACGCGTTGTGCAGACCATCGCTCCTTGCACTCACGATCAATCCTGTCCGCTGCTCCTTGCACTCACGATCAACCCTGTCCGCTCCAAAACGATTGGCGCCATTTTCCGTAGCGGATTATGCGGCCCTCTTTTCAACGTCGGGCGTGCAAGGCGCCTTAGCCCTGGGAAGAGAGCAAATTCGCCTATGCGGCAATGGCCCGCTTTCCGCCAGCACAAGCTGAATCAATGATTTCTACCGCGGGGGCTACAGCGTTATCGGGCGCTCAAACGTCACCGCGCCGTCTATTGACTGGTGTGCAGTGTAACTTGGGGCGCTCTTTTAGAAAAGGGGTTAGGCGATCAGTTGATCGAAGCACTGGAGGGCTGACATTCTATCGACACTCACGTTATGCTCTGTGGTACAATCGCCTATAACTACAGATAGCTACAAGGAATCGAGAATGTCGAAAATTCTTTTATATGGCGCCAATGGATACACAGGCGCTTTGATTGCCCGGGCGGCAGTCCAACAGGGACTGCGACCAACCCTCGCGGGACGCAACACGACCGAAATATCGCGGCTGGCCAACGAACTTGGCCTGGAATACCAGATCTTCAATCTTGAAAACCGCGCCATGCTCGATATGGTTCTTGCCAGCGCAACTGTCGTATTGCACTGTGCTGGCCCCTTTGCCCACACATCAAAACTGATGGCCGAAGGTTGTCTGCGGACACGCACCCACTATCTCGACATTACAGGGGAAGTAGCGGTCTTCGAAAGCCTGGCTGCCCGTGATACTGAAGCAAAAGCTGTCGGAGTTATGTTGTTGCCCGGCGCCGGCTTCGATGTTGTGCCATCTGATTGTCTGGCTGCCCACCTCAAGGTGCGGCTGCCCGATGCAAACTACCTCGCCCTGGGTTTTCGCGCGCTGGGGCAGATCTCGCGCGGGACTGCCAACACAGCGGTCGAGAACCTGCATCGAGGCAGTCTTGTGCGCCGCGACGGCGTTCTCACGCCGATTCCCACCGGAGCTCAGACGCGCGAGATCGATTTTGGGCGTGGCCCCGTCGCTGCAACAGCCATCCCCTGGGGCGATGTTTCAACCGCGTTTTACAGCACCGGCATACCCAACATCGAGGTCTATACAGTTTTTCCGCCCGTGATGCGCTGGGTGACAGTTGCCAGTCGCCCCCTTGGTCGCTTGCTTAGCACCTATGCTGACCAGCGTCTTCTTAAGTATCTGGTCAGCCGCCAGCCGCCGGGGCCGACCGAAACCCAGCGTGCTCGCGGGCGCGCTATTCTTTGGGGTGAAGTACGGAATCCAGCGGGGGTTACGTGTGTTTCGCGACTATATACCCCAGAATCCTACGCGCTTACGGTTCAAACCGCTCTTGCTATTGCAACAAAGGTGCTCAACGGGCAGGCGCCTGTAGGCTTTCAGACGCCGTCGCTGGCCTATGGTGCAAATTTCATCTTGGAGATAGACGGAGTGAAACGCGAAGACCTAAACTAACGTTGGCGGGTTAGCATCCTTGTTCATTGGCGGCTTCTCAGAAGACAAACGCAGAACAAAAAAGAAGAGGAACAGGGAAAAAAACCTGTTCCTCTTCTTTTTTAGTTCCAAGTGAACGCGAGAGTAACATCCCTAGAAAGGAGGTGATCCAGCCGCACCTTCCGGTACGGCTACCTTGTTACGACTTCGTCCCAGTCGCTGGCCCTGCCCTCGGCCGCTGCGTCCCTGACGGGTTCGCGCACGGAC
>JAKSDJ010000185.1 GCA_022360155.1 Chloroflexales bacterium
CTCTACTACAACGGCGCTATTATAGCACGCCTAGACTTACTATAGGCCGTTTACAGGGATCGTTGGACGACAAGTAGGGTGATATCGTCCGATTGGGGCGCGCCGTCGACATGTCGGACGACCGAGTCAATGAGCGTTTCGACAAAGCGGTCGGCATCGAGCCCAGCGTAGGCGCGCAACTCAGCCATCAGACGTTCGTCGCTATACATCTCGCCGGCTGGATTCAAGGCCTCGGTAATGCCATCGCTAAACCCGAAAAATACCTCGCCAGCCGCCAGTGTAGTCGTGGCGATTTCGAATACTTGGCTTGGATTGATTCCAATTGGCAGAGTTGTTACCTCCAGTTCACGAACCGTCGCGCCATCAGAGCTAAGGATCAGCGGCGGGTTGTGCCCAGCGTTGATATAGCTCAAGTGGCCAGTTTGCGGCTCCAGGACGGCGTAGAAAAGGGTGACAAACATGTAGTTGTCGCCGTGTTCGCGCAGCATATAGTCATTGGTCAATTGGATCGCGCCGCGCAACACTGTATTCGTGTCAAGCGTCTTGCTGCCTTGGAATGCCCAAGGGGCTTGTGACGCCGCGCGTAGGAGACTCCGGGTGAGCGCGACGAACAACGCTGCAGTCACCCCCTTGCCGCACGCATCGGCGACAATCAGGCCTAGGCGATCACCAGGCAATACGATGCAATCGAAGAAGTCGCCCCCGACCGCTTGCGCTCCCCGGCTGTAGGCTGCGACGCGCCATCCGTCGGGTTGGGGGAGTTCGCGTGGCAAAAAAGACGACTGGATGCGCCGCGCGACGGCCAGTTCTTCCTCGATCCGATTCAAGCGAATCAAATCGGCTTGCGCTGCTTTCAGTTCGTGGTATGCGCGCGACAACTCGGCATTCTTCACCTCCAGGCCGGCAATCATGCGCTGGTTGGTGCTGCGCAAGCGCATTGTGCCGTCGCGCAACAGCTTCATCGCGAGAGCGGGATCGCTGCGCATCAGGTCGGCGAAGTGCTGTTCGTTGAGCACTGCCAGCCGGCTGCCTGTAACCGCGCGAACGGTAGCCGAACGCGGGCTGCGGTCGATCAAGGCCATCTCGCCGATGATCTGCCCGTCATGGCGGACTTCGAGCTGGATTTCGGCACCGTTGAGATATGTGATCACTTCTAAAGATCCGGTGATAATGATATAGCAATCATGAGCTTCATCGTTCTGGCAAAAGAGGGTATCGCCAGGGCCAAGCAGGCGCTCGGTCACCCCAGTGACCATACGCTCCAGATCGTGATCGGCTAAACCATCGAAGAGAGGAATACGCCGTAGAAGTGCAAACATTAGCACAGACCTTTGATAACGACAAGCTCATTCCAGCCACTTTCAGGATCGTGGTGATATTCGAGATCGTCAGCAAATTCACGCACTAGGAACACGCCGAGACCGCCAACCGTTCGGCTGGCAAGATCATCGCCCAGATCGGGCAGCGCTTGATCCCGTGGGTCGAAGGGACGACCATGATCGCGGATGATGACGCGCAATGTGTCGTTATTGCAAGAGCAGATCAGTTCGATGACGCCTGTCGTGTCGTCGGCATAGCTGTATTTTATGATATTCGTCGCAATTTCTTCGACGACCAGCCGCAGCAGATAGCTTTGCTTAGGTGAGAGCTTCAGACAATGCTCGGTTGCGTCTGTAAAAGCTATCAGGTGCTTGATGCTGTCCCATTCAGCAGGTACCACGATCTGCTGCTCCATACTTCCGTCCTTGTGCTCTGACAGATTGGTTGTGTAACACTGGCAGTATAGCACGGGCGAAACATTATACAACAATTAGGCGTTTGTATTTACAGACAAGCGGCGTGACGCTATAAATTGGCGAGGTCTGGTGGAACAGCCAACCATCTCGATTTCGACGGCGTGTTAAAAAAGCGTGTTTTGCCGTAGTCCTTCGTCGAGAATGTTCCAGGGCAGCGGCGGCATGGTGGTCTGTTGTTCGAGGCGTCGGTGCAAAGCGCGGCAGAGTGCGGGCGAGCGTCGTTCATCAGGGCAGTGCATAAAGCAATAGACTTGGGCGCCCTCGGCGAGCCAATCGGCCATACGCACCGCCCACTCATTAAGCCATGCATCATTGAGTGCCGGCTCTGGGTGGCCGATATAGCGGATCATAGCGATGTCGCCGCTGCGCAGGGGATGGAGCGGAACGTTAGGCTTGCGTTCACGAGCCTCGTCGAGGAAACTGTCGTCAACGGGGAGCGAGTGTGTGCGGATGGGGCGTACATCCATCAAGACGCGCCCGACGCTGTAGCGATCGAGCAGATCCATCAGCGCCGCTTCGCCAGGCGAGTCGTACCAACCGGCGTGGCGCACTTCGACCGCCAGATCGAAATCCTGCGGCCAGGCTGCCAACCAGCGCTCCAGATCGCCAATTCGCGCCGGGCCGTAGCCCGGCGGCAGTTGCACGAAGAATGGTCCTAAGCGCTCGCCTAGCGCGGCCATCTGCGTCACGAACGCTTGGGTTTCGGCGCTACGAGCTGCGAGTGGTCCGCTGTGACTGATCTGACGTGGCAACTTGAAACAGAAGCGAAAATCCGGAGGCGTCTCTTCCGCCCAGCGCTGGACGATGTCCAGTTTAGGCGTGGCATAGAATGTCGTATTCCCCTCGACGGCGCTTAGCCGGCGGCTGTAGAGGCGTAAGAAATCACTACTCTTGCTGCCAGGCGGGAACAGATCGCCAACCCACTCTTTGTATGCCCAAACCGCACAACCGATGTAAAACGACGTCACCTTCGCTTGTCCTTGTCAAACCGTACCGAAGATCGCCCGCATTGTACGTGATGAATCCAATAACGTTAGCACGTTGGAACGATCCAACGTGCTAACGTTGACTGGTTCTCAGCCCTTTTCGTGTTAAATGCTCTATCGGCGATGTTACACCAGCCGGATTAACGCCTACCGTTCGGTCGCCAGTCCCCAATGCTCGGGCGAGCGCCACAGAGACGAGAGGGTCAGTTCTCGGATGAAGATCAACTCCTTCGGCAAGCGGTCATAGAGCTTGATAAAGAGCTCATCGTGCGAAAGGATTTCGTTTTTCCACGTCTCGCGATCTACGCCCATAATGGCGTGAAAATGATCGCGTGTGAAATCCTCCAACCCGCGCCAATCCAGATCGTCATAGCGCGGCACCCAGCCCAGCGGTGACTCGATGCTGACTGCTTGGCCATTGGCCCGCTCGACAATCCACTTCAACACGCGCATGTTCTCGCCGAATCCTGGCCAGATGAAGTTGCCGTCCTTGTCCTTGCGGAACCAGTTGACGCCGAAAATGCGCGGCGGATTAGAAAGTGTGCGCCCAAACTGCAACCAGTGATTGAAGTAGTCCGCCATGTGGTAGCCACAGAAGGGTAGCATCGCCATTGGGTCGCGGCGGACTTTGCCAACCGCACCAGCCGCCGCTGCCGTCGTTTCCGAGCCCATGGTCGCGGCCATATACACGCCATAATTCCAGTTGAAGGCCTGATAGACCAGCGGTACAACATCGCTGCGGCGTCCCCCGAAGATAAAGGCCTTGATTGGCACGCCATTCGGGTTTTCGAATTCGGAGTCCACTGAAGGACATTGGGTGATCGGCGCAGTAAAGCGAGCATTCGGATGCGCCGCCGGTTTCCCGCTATCGGGGGTCCATTGGTTGCCCTGCCAATCGATCAAGCTTTCGGGCGGGGTTTTGGTCATACCTTCCCACCAAACGTCGCCGTCGGGTGTCTGGGCCACGTTGGTAAAGATAGAATTCTCGCGGATGGATTTCATGGCGTTGGGGTTCGATTTGTCCGATGTGCCGGGGGCCACACCGAAGAAGCCGGCTTCGGGGTTAATCGCGTAGAGCTTGCCGTCAGGACCGGCTTTGATCCAGGCGATATCATCGCCGACGGTCGTGACCTTCCAGCCTTCAAAATTGTCCGGCGGAATAAGCATGGCGAAGTTGGTCTTACCGCAGGCGCTGGGGAAGGCTGCGGCCACATAGGTTTTCTCACCCTTTGGCGACTCGATGCCAAGGATGAGCATGTGTTCGGCCAGCCAGCCCTCGTCTCGCGCGATGTTCGAGGCGATGCGCAGGGCGAAGCACTTCTTGCCAAGCAAGGCGTTACCGCCATAACCGCTGCCGTATGACCAGATCGAGCGTTCTTCCGGGAAGTGAACAATATACTTGTGTTCCTTGTTGCAGGGCCAGGGAATATCTTTTTGCCCCGCTTCCAGCGGCATGCCAACCGAGTGCATACAGGGAACGAAGTCGCCATCCTCACCCAGGACGTCAAACACGGCCTTGCCCATCCGGGTCATAATCCGCATATTGACAACCACGTAGGGCGAGTCGGTCAATTCGACGCCGATATGCGAAATGTAGGAGCCGAGCGGTCCCATGCTAAACGGGATAACATACATCGTGCGGCCACGCATGCATCCGTCGAAGAGACCGTTGAGAATGGACTTCATTTCTTTAGGGTCCATCCAGTTGTTGGTAGGCCCCGCATCATTCTTCGCAAGGCTACAGATAAAGGTTCGATCCTCGACACGCGCCACATCACTTGGGTCGGAGCGTGATAGAAAGCTATTCGGGCGTTTTTCCGGGTTCAAGCGGATGAAGGTGCCGGTCTCAACCAGCAAATCGCACAATTCCTTGTTTTCCGCCTCAGAACCATCACACCAGTGTATCTTGTCTGGTTTGCACAGTTCTGCCATTTCTTGAACCCAGTTGCGTAGTTTCTCACTCTTTACGTATTCCGGGAATTCCATGATACCTCCATTCATGGGGGCTATACGCCCTACAATACGACTCCCCTCTACCAAATAAGGTGGATAAGCTCTTCTGGGAAGCACATCTGGGCGATTTCGAACTACTACGTTGCGGGTGCGTCTCAGAAATATAGAGAACACTTACTGAACATCATCGATCATACCTGAAGCTTCGACGCTTTTTAGAAAACCTTTCACAACGTAGTTGCCAGATCACACAACCAAGTGTGGATTCAGTGGCGATTCCTTGCGAGTTTTTGATAGAAATGGCGCTGATGTAGGGGCCATTCTATCTGGTATTCAAGGAATATGCAAACAAAAAACGTTCGTAATGCAGGGTGGCGCTACAGCCAGGCGTAGGTGTTGTTACGAGCGATCGGGGTCTAGTTATATTGCTTTAGGAAGGGGAATTCATGCTCTGTATTCTAGGCGTGGCACACGTTCGAACTCGCTCTCGCTGTCATACATTGGTCTTGCATCGGGGCAGCATCTGTGCTAAGACCATGAGTGTGACTTTTTTTTTACCATAACTAAACTATGGTGTACTGTTGTCAAGCAGAGTCTCCTTTTTGTTTGCGCCCATTCCGCCCAGACTCTTCGCTGTTGCACAATGAGCTTTATTCGGGAATGAACGTGTCGTCAACAAGAGCGTAGCCCCAGGAGTGTGCTATGAAGATACCTACTCAGATGCTTTATCTGTGTACTCTGCTGTTCTGTGCAGTTCATCTGACCAATCTTGCTGCTGCGCAGACTCAACCAACCTCGCCCAATCAGCCTGGGCAGATCCGTTTCTTTGGTATGAACACCTACTTCACGGGTCTCGAACGGATCGGTCGCGATGGTGAAGATGGCATTGCACGGCTGGTCGCAATGGGTCGCAGCGCCGGAGTCGCGTATGCTCGTGAAGAGTTGAGTTGGGGCAACCTCGAACGGACCGGCAAGGGCCAGTGGGAATGGAGCTACTTCGATCAGCGGCTGCTCCAGATGGCTCAGTCTGGTTATGGCATTGTGGGTATGCTACTGACCACACCCGCTTGGGCGCGGGTAAGCGATTGTGCGGCTCGCACGCAGCGCTATGCGAGCGCTGGCGTTGTCTCGAACGATTATTGGTGCCCGCCGGCCAATCCCAAAGATTTCGCCGACTACGTTTACGCCACAGTCGAGCGCTATGACGGCGATGGCAACCGCGATGCGCCGGGATCGCCGCGGGTTGCCGCCTGGCAGATCTGGAATGAGCCCAATCACTGGGAGACCTGGCCTGGTTCTCCTAATGAATACGCCCTGATCTTACAGGCCGGCCACGCTGCGGCCAAGGCTGCTGATCCTACTGCTATTGTCGCAACCGGCGGGTTGTATGTGTTCGACGGGGCGTGGGTCGATGGCGTTGGACATAGCGATGGACTGCGCTTTCTTGACGCGGCATTATCGGCAACGCCCGCCGCCTGGAATTCCTTCGATGTGTTAGCGATCCATCCGCACATGCCCGACGTCGCCCCCGATCAGCCTGGTCTTATGGCGAATGTAACTTTTTGGGGGCGGATCACGACAGCGCGTACATGGCTCGAAGAGAGAACACGTCGGTTTGGCGGCGTACTGCGCCCGATCTGGATCAGCGAGGTGGGCTGGTCGACGTGTAGTCCAACAGAGGGCGATTGCTACGTCGGATTGGCGGCCCAGACCGCCGAGGTAACAGATACACAACCGCAGCCGTTCAATTGGCGGGTGGCGGTTGGTCCCAGCGGCTCTCCGCAATCATCCGAGCCCGCCGCTTCAGTCGCCGACGCCGATCTTCAGGGGTTTATTGGCAAGGATGAACAGCAGCAAGCAAACTACATGGTTCGCTCCCATGTTCTCGCCCATGCGCTTGGCGTCCAACATTTCAGCTATTTTCAACTGGAAGACAAATTCGATGGCAGTGTCAACAACTTCTGGGAAGAGGCGAGTATCTTGCAATCCAAAGCCGCCGCTTATCAACCCAAAGCGGCCTACTATGCGTATGCAGCAATGGTCGGGCAATTGGAAGGAACGCGTTTCGCAGGCTGGGGAGCGCTGAATACGTTTGCTTATGTTCACCAAGTTGTACCGACCCCAGCTGTGCGTTACCACCTGCGTTTTCGGACGGCAGACGATATTCTGGTCGACGTGCTTTGGCGCAATAGTGGGGTGGAAGAAGTCGCACTGAGTCTGGAACCGGGGCGCAGCGCTGCGCTTGTCACCCGCGATGGCTTATCAAGTAGTTTGAACTCTGCAACGGGCGTGGCGCGCTTTACTGTGAGTGAGACCCCTGTCTACATACGCCAGACCAAGGCGGCTGGCCTGGCCGTTACTCCCTTGCTTGTATCAGTGTTGGCTGAACCAACCGATCTGCCGGTGATACGCACGGTGAAGATTAGCAATAGCGGTTCGGGGGTCATTAGCTGGAACATCAACGGAGCGGCTGACTGGCTCGAGATCCCGGTCAAATCGGGTCAGGGCTGGAGTAGTGAAGCGCCCCTCGTCATTCGACCAACCGGCTTAGCGGTAGGAAGTTACAGCACATTGCTAACCGTGAACAGCAGTATCGGCGCACAACAGGTTCAGATCCGGCTGAATGTTGTTGAGAAAGTTTGGCGGCAGTGGTTGCCGCTGACGATGCTATCGTCCCAATAAAAGCTTGATAGCGCCATAGTTGTGGCGGTATTGCCAGGTTGTGCAGTGAATTCTGGCAGGCAAGGACGACGCTGAGCGGAGTGGGTTCGTCTGCGTATAACAGATATAAGTCTCTGCATCGTCCTTGCCTGTTCTTGGCTATAACACGCCAACCGAGCTATTATCGCCCAGCATTAGTCGGTAGGCCTTGGGCTTCAGCGGGCTACGGGCGACTTCGACATTGCGCCCAATCAGACTATCTTCCAGGCGGTGCGGCAGGTCGCGGATGCTGCTATGCTCGAGTAAAATGCTATGTTCGATTTCGCTGCCCTCGACCAGGCAGTGGTGATAGATCGAGGTGAACGGGCCGACATACGAGTTGAGAATGCGAGTGTGTTCACCGATGATCGCCGGTCCGCGAATCGTACTGTTGATCACCTCGGCGCCGTGTTCGATAATAACCTTGCCAATAAGCTGCGAATCACGGTCGACATAGCCCTCGATTGAAGCAGACAGCTCATCGAGGATCAGCCGATTCGCTTCGAGCATGTCATCTTTTTTTCCGGTATCAATCCACCAGCCATCGTGAATATAGGGATATACTAGATAGTTATTGGTGATCAGCCACTGGATCGCGTCGGTGATCTCAAGTTCACCACGTGGCGATGGGTGGATCGCCTCGACCGCTTCCCAGATGTGTGCATCGAACATGTAAATGCCGACGAGCGCCAGATTGCTGCGCGGCTCGCGCGGCTTCTCAACGAGTTGGACAATCCGGCCCTCGTCGTCGAGCTCCGCCACGCCAAACTGGCGTGGATCGTTGACCTGCTTGAGGACGATTTGGGCATTGTGGTCGCTGTTGCCAAACTGGGCAATCAGCGAACTGATCCCGCCCTGGATACAATTATCGCCCAGAAACATCACAAAGCGCTCGTCGCCGAGGAAGTCACGACTGATCTTGACGGCGTGGGCCAGACCGAGGGGCTGATCCTGCTCGATGTAAGTGATACGAACGCCCCA
>JAKSDJ010000140.1 GCA_022360155.1 Chloroflexales bacterium
GAACGGTCCGCGCGATACATTTTCACAAGGGTTTCCCAAGGGACTCCCATAAACGACGCGTCTCCAAAAATCATAATTGCGACTGGCTGAGTGCGAGAGAGCGCGAATACTTTATTCGCCCCCTTCAGGACGCGCTTTTCTTCTTCCCCGGGTTCTGGATATCGAACGATTGTCGCCGCACTGTCAGCGGCTAGCGCAACAGCACTTCGGCTTAAAATGGCGACTTCTGCGGTCACTCTATAACCTATCCTGCACAGCGAGCAGTGCCTGAAATTGCTAACATCGACGAACGAATGATGAGATTGAGGTCCAGACCAAAACCAACACTCCGGCCCGAACCAATGATATCCAACCCTCATTCAACCGTAGGGTCAAACATCTGAGCTGTGGAGTATTCACGATTATCTCCTGTCGCCCGTGCAGGTCGTCTTCGCGTGAGGAATCAATCCGTGAACCCGTTGGCTACCAGTTGCTTGAACTCCATCAATTCAGAACTAACGACTTTTTGCAGTTCTCTTAAGGTATCTTCGGCTCGGTTAATGTCCGGCCACTTACTGGCTCAATCAAACCGGTTGATTTCATCCGATTGACAGTTTGCCATACGTTTCTCAATGCTGTCTCGCAGATCAATTAGCGGCCTATGTATGTCTTCCATCCTGACGAGTGCAGTGCTGACATCCTTGCTTCGCACAGTTCTTGCGTTTGCGTGTCGTATCAAGCTTCGTGTCTCATCTAGGCTCTCAAATCCACGCTCCCAAATTTCATAGTGTGGCTCCAGGGAATACAGCCGGCTGTTCTCGAGCTTTGAGATGACTGCTTCGACCGTTAATCGCGCGTCATGCTTTCGCTTGGAATCTTCGGAGTCTCGTCCAGCCCGAAACTGACAATATGCGATACCCCACACACTGATGCCGCCTACTACAGCACCGACGATTACATCCAACACCTTACCCTCCTTCCTATAGCGTCAGACCTGTTCTTGTTTGCCGCGGATGTACGGCGAATCCTAGTACCAACTGTCATATACACTCTATTTATCCCACTTAGCCATTACTACGGAACCACACAATTCAGGACCGCGAGCCCGTTGGCTCCGCCTGAATAGAGGCCCCCGCACGGTTGGCAACAACTCACATTTCTGACGAATTTACGCCGATTCTTGAATTGTCGGTCGGCTGCGCAGGTAGCACTCTGGCCGCATGCTCGTGGACGCCTACATAAACGCACTCTTGGCTGACGAAGCAGCCGCCGATGCCGTTTGGGATGCTTGGAACAGGGGTGTCGTCAGCGACCAAGCGGCATTCCTGGCATGGTTACTCTTGGCCGCCCATGCAAATTAGAGCAATGCGAGCCAATGTGTACCCGCTTCGTCTCGAAGACCGACCAGGATACGGAGCGCGAGTGGTCCCTGGTCAAGCCGCCCTTTGAATTCAATAACATCGATGCCCGGCTGACGACCCAGATCCCGATCGTCTATCAAGGCGAGGAAGGCCGCGTCTGTGAGGCCATGCGGTGGGGTCTGATCCCATTTTGGTTCAATGACGACAAATGGAAGGCCGCCACGTGGAATGCCCGCTGCGAGACGATGGCGGAAAAAGCGTCATATCGCGGGCCGTGGCGAAAAGGGAATCGGTGCTTGTTCCCAATTCAGAGATTCTACGAATGGCAGGAGATTGAGGGGCAAAAGCAGAAGCAGCGGTGGTTTATCCGCATCGTAGACGAGCCCATGGCGATCGCCGGGCTCTGGGACAGCAACAACAAGCACGGCCTGTCCGCGACCATGATCACGATGCCGGCGAACGAGCTCATGCAGCGCATTCACAACTCCGGCGCCAACAAACACCGCATGCCGTTACTTGTCCAGCCGGGCAACTTTGAGGCTTGGCTGACGGAGGAGAACGACGTCGCAGATCATCTGATTCAGCCCTACCCTGCCGCGCGTATGGAGGCCTGGCCCGTACCGCCAAAGGTCACGCCCGACGATCTGGTCAAACCGTGATGCCCGAGATCGTGCTAGACACGGTCCGCAATGCGTACCTCTACGGCGAGCGCATCGAGGCGGGCTGCATCCAATGCAATCGAAGGAAAGAATACTCGTTTATTGAACTGGGGCAAGCGGGTTTGGCCGACAAAGCAATTACGAAACCCCTTTTCCGATGCTCGCAATTCTGTGGACGCGCCTATAAGCAATTGCACTCGCAAGTACCGAACGCCGGTAGCGCCTATCGGGCGGTATATTGACCGCGCATTGCGCGGAACTGTCCATCATCCGTTAGACATTCAGTTTTAGTCCTCGGCGCCTCGAGAGGCATCTCGCAACGATCAGTAATGGGGTAACTGCCCCGAACCGAAGCGGCAAGCTGACGCCTGACATGGACCCTGTCCGTATCTAGCCAACTCTAATTTGCAGCGGTTTCGCGCGAATTACCTATGTGCCGCTCTGTTGCATAGACCGTGACGTCGCGCAGCGTTTGGGATTTGAAGGCCGAATATCATAGATTTCGCATGAAATTGACTCTGCAACACCACACACGCACAATACGAGTTAACTATACATCTGCATTATGTTAACTTGGGTAGATAAACAGCTAGCCGATGCTTTCTCGCCACACAGACAGCCATTTCCGCTAGACGGAGAACAGCCATGACTTCATTTCGATCATCTGCGCGCGTTTCTCCAGTTACGCGGAAACTTCTTGAGGACCCAGTGCAGCGAAAGGTCTTCATGAAGTATATGTTGGACCCATCAAATAGCAACGAGCGGCTGGCACTCAAGCTGACGTCAGGCGAAGAGATTCCAATTTCGACCAATTATTCGCCGATGCGCGCAAGAATAATGAAAGCGAAGAAGAAAAAAGCCGAGTCGTTTAACATCAAATCGATTGCTGTTAGGCGAGGGAGCAAGCGGCGAAAAGCGGGGTAAGAGGCTAGCGCTTGAATCTCGCCCTTCCGGCTCTCGTAATCTCTTTGGCGTTGCTGCCGGGATATGTTTTCTTCTATACCTACAATGGGCGCGTTGCATCGTTCGACGGTGACGTGGTTGTAGGCGATCCCAAGTTCGGACGGTCGTTCGTAATTGCATGTGCTTTTTCGTTGCTGTTGCATACCGTATTCATCACACTAGCCACAACGTACGCACCAGCGAAACCAGATTTGTCGTTTTTGTTCTATTTGCTGAGCGGCGACTACTCTGATGGTGGGATCAAAGCGCTAGCGAAGGAAAAAATTGCGGATTCCTACTACTGGATTGTTGCTTACTTAGTCGTTAGCTTCATCGGTGCGTTGCTTTTTGGACTTGCGCTAAGAAGCTTCGTCTCTCGACTAAATTTGGATTCGAAATACGGACTCTTGAGGTTCAGCAACGATTGGCACTATATCCTTACTGGTGCATCCACGTATGATCCCCCTCCAACAGATACACTCATTGTGGCGAGCGTAGAGTTCCCTTTGGCTACGTATTTGTATGCGGGGGTCTTGTACGACTATTCTGTTTCAACGGATGGGCGTTTGCGAGACATAACTTTGCTTCGGGCAAGCAGGCGAAAGCTTGAGGATGACCGGAAACTTGACTTGGACGAGTTCGAGTATCCCGGAGATGGTGGCGTCGACGGGCATAGGTTCTACCCACTGACGGGCGAGTTTATTGTACTGGACATGGGGAGGGTTCAAACACTAGTTGTGGACTACTTCTGGCTTTATGTGCCCGACGATTTTGTTGATGACATAAC
>JAKSDJ010000917.1 GCA_022360155.1 Chloroflexales bacterium
AGCTGGGCGCAGGCATCGGGTTGCCGAACGACTTCGGGTTCCAGATCATCAGCCAAGTTGGCAACTACGCCGACATCTACGACCGTAACCTCGGCCCGGACACCTACTTCGCTTTGGAACGGGGCGCAAACAAGGTCTGGAATCTGGGCGAGGGCGGTGTGCTGGAGTCGCCGCCGTTTCGCTAAACGATAACCGCTTGGAAATGCAGCACGAACGTTTTTACTGAGCGACAGAGCGCCGTCTTCAAACGATGCGAACTATCGCTGAAGACAGCGCTCTGTCGCCCTATACAGGCCGCAACGGGGAAAGGTTCGATCTCAAAACTCAACGTAGATGTCATCGCCTTCGATGCTGACTTTGTAGGTTGTAGCGCTCTTCTTACCCTTCAGTTTGAGCAACTGTTCAGCACGAAGCGGGAATTTGCTCGTCACCCACTCGACGACCTCACCATTGCGTACATCGAACTTGCTGCCATGGGCCGGACAGGTGACGACACAACCATCCAGCTTTCCCAGGCTTAGCGGCACATAGAGATGCGTACAGATATTATTGATGGCGTATATTGTCCCATCCACATTCGCCAACAAGACCGGGGTAAGACCGGCGGTCACTCCCTTCATCGCGCCTGGCGGCACTTCGCTGACGCGGGCAACACGATAACTCTGGGCCATAATACGCTCCTCCTCAATTGCTTCAGGCATTGCTTGTAACTAGGAAACCGACGCGACCTTGGCGCGGAATATTCAGCAGTGATGACGCGGATAAGCACATTTGCACAAACCGCGCACACGCATCTTCAGCTCTATGATCACTCGCTACGGGTATGACACATTATACTGCACCAAGCACCGCGTGTATTGCTCCCCCGCAACGCTGACCCAACTGTCGTAGCGTCAGTAGGATCGTTGACCCACCCAAACATATTCCCTAATCGTGCCAAATAGTGTTTAATAAAAATCCGCCCGCATGTCTGTGTGGAGCGGACAGCATCTCAGCCATTCGTTCTAGACCCAAGGAGATCTCATGCAATCTTCACAACGCCCCCCCGTGATTGGTCTGATAATACTTGTCGTCCTCGCCCTTGCCGGGTGTGGCAGCAGTCAGGCTAGGGCCGACTCGATGGCCTTCTCCAGAGCAAATAATAAGAGCGAGCAGGTTGCAGCTCTCGAACCAATCGCAACGACAGCCGATCTGAAACCGCGCGTCAATCTTGTCGCCCCAGTTGAAGTTGGGGAGCTGACCAGCTACAAACACGCAAACGAGCTATTCTCGATTGATGTGCCTGCAAATTGGACTATGACCAATAGCAGTCTGACCGGTGAGGCAGTTCTGATCTGGAACGACCCTGGTAAAAATGCTTTGATCATCGTCGATGTTTTTGCAGACTCGAATATTCCGCCCTACGATGACCTATCCAGCTATCTACGCAAGTTCTTGAACTTTTCGTACGGCGACAGTAGCGGGTTTGAGCTCAATGCCCCCCAACCGCAGCAAAATGGCAGTATACTGATCCCATGGCGCTACACAATTGAATTCAACGCAGGCGCCAATGTAGAAATGTTGAGCAACAGCTTCATTGCACAACATGGCGATAAGGTCTCAATCTTGACAATGACCTTCCCAAGCGCGCAGCTCGATGCGCTGAGCCCATCATTCAATGCGATCATCAACAGCTATCGCGTCAATGCCCAGTCCGAAATTCCCTCATAGCTCAAACAAGATTTCAGTGCGGCGTTTCCAAGCGCACTGTTGCTCCATAACTCCACCGCTCTCCAGCCTGACACGACCTGCTGCGAAGCTGGAGAGCGGTGGAGTTGTCGTTTCAAATGGTAAAACATCCGCAAATCTTGGCTAAATGACAGAACGTACGCAGTCACCGGTCGGCAGGGGGGGTTGGATGGCGACAAGCCCTCCAAGAATCCTTCTTCTCGCCGCCGCAGCGGCGGCGAGAAGGAGTTTTCGGGGACGCTGCGCCTCCCCGACCCCCACCACCGCGTAAGTCCTGTAAATGACTTCTAAGCCGCGCTGTCGGGCCAAAGCTTACGCTCGCCCAAACTTTCTTCACTCCAGCAAGCCCAAACCTCCAACGTAACCCCGTGGTATAATTCCTCACCAACAACAAGCCGCGATTCAACGACGAGTGACACGGACGCCGCTATACTACACGGTTAGGAAAGGGCAGCCTTTCACCAGACCAGGCATTTCCTAAACCGGGCCGTCTACCGTGTCACTTCTCTTGTCAGGAGCACCAAGAAACCCATGCCCAGGCGCAACGATATTCAGTCTGTCCTCATCCTTGGTTCCGGCCCGATTGTCATCGGCCAGGCCTGCGAGTTCGACTATTCCGGGGCGCAAGCGTGCAAAGCGCTGCGCGAAGAGAACTATCGCACCATATTGGTCAACTCCAATCCTGCAACCATTATGACCGACCCCGGGTTAGCCGACACCACCTACATCGAGCCGCTCACCGTTGACAGCCTCGAACGAATCATCGCTCGTGAGCGTCCTGATGCAATATTACCCACTGTCGGGGGACAAACCGGGTTGAACCTGGCCGTAGCCTTAGCCGAGGCAGGCGTTCTCGATCGCCATGGCGTCGAGTTGATCGGGGCCTCTGTTAAGGCCGTGCGGCTGGCTGAGGATCGTTTGTTGTTCAAGAACAAGATGATCGAGATTGGTCTAGCGGTGCCATACAGCGGCGTCGCACACAACCTCGACGAAGCCTTGGAGATTGTCGCCCAGACTGGCTTTCCGTCGATCATTCGCCCGTCATTCACGCTTGGCGGGGCAGGCGGCGGGATCGCTTATAACATCGAAGATTTTCGCACTATCGTCGAGCGCGGCCTGGATGCCTCGCCGGTAACGCAGGTACTGATCGAAGAAAGCGTACTGGGATGGAAAGAGTTCGAGTTGGAGGTGATGCGCGACCACGCCGACAACGGTGTGATTATCTGTAGCATCGAAAACATTGACCCGATGGGTGTTCATACCGGCGACAGCATTACCGTCGCCCCAGCAATGACGCTGACCGACCGTGAATACCAGCGGTTGCGCGACATGGGCTTGGCGGTGCTCCGCGCGGTGGGCGTCGAAACCGGCGGCAGTAATGTGCAATTCGCCGTCAACCCAGATGACGGACGGGTCTACGTCATCGAGATGAACCCCCGCGTCAGCCGCAGTAGCGCGCTTGCCAGCAAGGCCACCGGCTTTCCCATCGCCAAGATTGCGGCCAAGCTGGCGGTTGGCTACACCCTCGATGAGCTGCCCAACGATATCACGCGCGAAACGCCAGCCAGTTTCGAGCCGACTCTCGACTATGTCGTCGTTAAAATCCCACGCTGGACCTTTGAGAAGTTTCCCGCCGCCGATCAGACCTTGACGACCCAGATGAAAAGCGTCGGCGAGGCGATGGCTATCGGGCGAACCTTCCCTGAAGCCTTCCAGAAAGCGTGGCGCTCGCTAGAGCAGGGTCGCACCGGGTGGGGTGCCGACGGCAAGGATCGGCTTGATCCCGAGCGCCTACGCGAGCGGTTGATCACGCCGCACTCCGAGCGTTTCTTCTACGTGCGCTACGCGCTCCAGAGCGGGATGACCGTCGACCAGATTGCAGCCCTGACCAAAATCGATCCCTGGTTTCTCGGCCAATTCGAGCAACTCATCAACCTGGAGGGGCGGCTGCGCGCCTTTTCCCTCGACACCGCACCGCCCGACCTCTTGCGCCAGGCCAAGCGGATGGGGTATAGCGACGCCCAGTTGGCATACTTGCTACGAGTCGCAATCGAAGATCCGAAACCAACTGGCAAGAAGCAATCTCATCACATCTCATCGCCCATTTCTCAGCAACACGCCGCCGAAATGGCGGTGCGCGCCAAACGGAAGGCGCTTGGCATCCATCCAACATTTCACCGCGTCGACACCTGCGCCGCCGAATTCCCCGCGCATACGCCTTACCTCTACTCTTCCTACGAGAGCGAGGACGAGGCTGAACCAACGGATCGGCCTAAAGTGATTATTCTGGGCAGTGGTCCTAATCGGATCGGCCAGGGTATCGAGTTCGATTATTGCTGTTGCCACGCTGTCTTCGGTCTGCGCGATCTGGGCTATGAGACGATTATGGTCAACTGCAACCCAGAAACGGTTTCGACCGACTACGACACCGCTGACCGACTCTACTTCGAGCCCTTGACCCTGGAAAATGCCCTCAACATTGTCGATATCGAACAGCCCAACGGCGTGCTCATCCAATTTGGCGGCCAAACGCCGCTCAAGCTAGCGCGAGCGCTAGAAGCCGCCGGCGTGCCCATTTGGGGTACATCGCCTGATGCAATCGACTTGGCTGAGGATCGTGAACGTTTCGGCATGCTCCTGAATTCGCTCGGCATCCCAACTCCAGCCCACGGCAGCGCGACTTCGTCGGATGAAGCATACGCCGTCGCCCGACAGATCGGGTACCCTGTGGTGGTCCGGCCATCGTATGTGTTGGGCGGACGAGCGATGGCGATTGTCTACGATGACGCCAGCATGGAGCGATACATGCGCGAGGCTGTCGACGCCTCGCCGGAACATCCCGTGTTGATCGACCGCTTCTTGGAAGATGCGTTCGAGATGGATGTGGATGCAGTTGGCGATGGCGAGCAAGTGGTTATCGCCGGAATCATGGAGCAGATCGAATTGGCGGGGGTGCATAGCGGCGACAGCGCTTGTGTTATCCCGCCCTACATGGTTGCAACGGAACACATCGACACAATGCGCGATTACACGATACGACTGGCGCAGGCGCTGCATGTGGTTGGGTTGATGAACGTGCAATATGCAATGCAGGATGGGACTGTCTATGTACTAGAAGTCAACCCGCGCGCGAGTCGTACGGTGCCGTTTGTCGCTAAAGCGACCGGCATTCCCTGGGCGCAGATCGCAGCACAAGCCGCTGCCGGCCAGAAGATCGCCCATTGCGGCTTTCCTATCGTGAACGGGCAAACACCAAGCGACGCCGCCAATGTCAACCCGGCAGCGGCTCAAATGTATCACGTCAAAGAAGTCGTACTGCCCTGGCTGCGTTTCCCCGGCGTCGACACGCTGCTTGGCCCGGAGATGCGCTCAACCGGCGAGGCGATGGGCAGCGGCGCTTGCTTTGGCGAGGCGTTCGCCAAGGCGCAACTAGGCTGCGGTCAGGTTATTCCCTTGGGCGGCAACGCTTTCCTCAGCGTCAACGACCGGGACAAGACCAATCTCATCCCGATCGCCCAGGATCTGGCCAATCTGGGTTTCGACCTGCTTGCAACCGGCGGCACTGCGGCGGCACTGCAGGCGGCTGGGCTGAACGTGACGTCCATCTACAAAGTCAACGAAGGCCGCCCAAATGTTGTAGACTATATCAAGAACGCTCAAATCGCCCTGATTGTAAACACACCGCTGGGCAAAGCGAGCTTCTTCGATGAGGCGGCGATCCGGCGGGCAGCCATTACGCACGGCGTCCCAACATTGACAACTCTCTCGGGGGCTGCCGCGGCAGTGCAAGCCATCCGTGCGCTCCGCAACGGCGGCTGGACGGTGCAGAGTCTCCAGGAGCAAAGCGCCGCGCATCAGGTGATACAGCACAAAGAGCAGGCCTAGAACGCCAGTAAAATACTGACAGGATTAACAGGGTTGACAGGATGAGCTTGTGTGATTTCTCGTCAGAAAGCCATCTATAGTTCTAGTGTCTTTATGCATTATATTCATAATGGAATATGCTACCGACGCTCTAGCTCATAACTGATACGCCAGACGACGAAAGACACGCAAAGGGTACACGATGGATCTCTACAATCGAGTGGCATTGGTAACAGGCGGCGCCCACCGAGTAGGGCGAGCGATTTGCCTGGCCCTGGCCAAAGCAAAGATGCGGATTGTCCTGCATTATCATCGTTCTGCCGACAAAGCCCAGGCGACTCTGGATGATTTGGCTGCACTTGGCGTCG
>JAKSDJ010000565.1 GCA_022360155.1 Chloroflexales bacterium
TAAAGGTATATGGCTCGCCGCGCCCTGGCAATGTGACAGTGAATTTGCCCATGATGTCGGTGGTTATCGTCGGGCCGTCACTGACAGTAACCGTCGCCTTTATCGGCTCGCCTGTTTCGGTATCAGCGACGGAGCCTTGTACAATTGAGAGTTTATCATCACTGAAGATAGTCATTGTTACATCGATGCCAAGCGGTGGCTGGCCGAGATCGTCGACGCCAATCAATAGACGAGCCTGATAGGTTCCGGGGCCAGGAACGCGGCGGGCATCGACTGTGACACTAATTGGCAGTGAGGCGCCTGGCGCGATAGCGGGCAAATCGGTTGGCAACTCAAGCCAGGGTACATCGACCTGGGCCTGAGCAACCGCCGCATACGCATCCACGAGGCCATGGCCGAAAATGTTATTCGGCAACTGAGAGTCAGCTGCGCATGCAGCGTAGTGCGATCCACTGAAACGCGAGTCCGTCATTGGGGTTGCGGTCTCCGTAAGAATGGAGTAGATTGCGTCATAATCGCCAATTAGGGCTGGATTGGCCGCCATCAGCAGGGCGACGACGCCCGCAATATGCGGCGCTGCCATTGACGTACCTCTTGACGGGCCATAGTTCAGACTATCGCCAGAAACTGTTGAGAAGACATCACTGCCCGGTGCGGTGATATCGGGCTTGAGTCGACCATTCTTTGCCGGTCCTGTGCTGCTGAAGTCGCTAATCTGCTTGTCCAATGTTGTCGAACCGACAGCGACAACATTGGCGTAATCGCCAGGCGAGCCAATCGTACTACAGGTAGAGTTGCGATTATTACCGGCGGCAAACACGGGAAAGATCCCTGCTGCACGCCAGGCGGTGATATACCCTGCATAACTTTTGTCGCCTCCCGGCCCGGCCCAGGAGTTGTTGATCACATGGGGCCGCAGGTCTGGCCGCGGCGCTTGGCCATACGGATCGGTCGGCGCCAACATCCATTGGGCCGACTCAAGGAGATCGCTATCGAAGCATTCGGTATTTTTACAGCCCTGGGCCGCGATCCAGCGCGCACCAGGGGCAACGCCAACCGCCGGCTGGTTTGCGCTCCCGTCGCCGCGCCCAACCATCGTGCCCATCGTGTGGGTACCGTGGCTGCGCCAATGACTATCGACGGGAATGTCCGAACGTCCCTGTGGGGCAAACCAGCTATAGGCATGGTCCACATTGCCAGGGCTCTGATAGCCGCGGTATTGCTGCAACAATGCAGGATGATCGAAGTCGACGCCGCTATCGATGTTCGCGACGGTGATGCCTTCCCCGCTAACCCCGAAATCTGACCAAACCCGTTCGGCGCCAACCTGAAGGATATTCCAGCAAATACCGCGTTCGTCAGCCTGGCATGAAGATGGCGCATTTGCCAAAAGGTTCTGTTGCTGGAGGAATGTCATTGGCCGCTTCATCAGGGCAGTATCGAGGGAAACCGCATGGTTGGCCCGTACCAGCGCAACATCAGCACGAGCAGCGAGCGCTTGCACATCGGCGGATGATCCGTGTACAACGATCGCGTTGACAATCCACAGCGGATTATAAGGCACACCGCGTGCATCGAGCCAAGCCCGCAGTGATCGTTGCTTGCGTTCTGCGTTGTTGTGAAGCGTACGGTAGACGAACCATCCGCGCTCCTCCCAATTTTCAATGGCATATGCAGCCGAAAGATCGGGTTGCTCATTAAGGAAGACGAGGAACTCGGCTTGGCCATCGGGCGCGGCTGCGATATCATCGGCAATAGCCGGATCGATGCGGGCCGTCTGTTCGGGCAAGGGTACATGTTGCGGCTGCGGCGCATCCGCCTGTTGCATCATTGCGCCATCAGGGGAACCGCCCCTGGCCTTATAGAGGACTGGCGTATGCGGAACGCTGTCACCATTATTCAGGACGAATTGTATCTGTCGTTTCTGACCGAGGGGGACATTCTCTGCAAGGAGGGTGTCGGGCGTGGCCCGAAAGGGGCTTGGCTCATCGACTGTTGCCTGCGGCATCGGATGGGCTACAGCTGCACTTACAAATACGAGAGACAGAAGGGCGATCAAGAAGATTGGGCGAATGAGCAACTGTTGTTTGTACATGTGAGTTCCGGTAACGTGTCATACCAATACGCAATCGCAATGACGGTACTGACTCAAATCACAGCCGTCGTCATTGAGGTGGAAGATTCAGTATCACACGTACTACAAAATACCAGAGGTTATTTTCAGCAACAGAGTACCAGGCTCAATAGCGCATGTCAAGGAATTCCAGGCAGAAGATTGAATGAAGAAGGGAAGAAAAGTATGATTGCCGGATTCTGCAGACTGGGGGGACTTAGTACTGGCCATCGACCCCGTCAATCCGCTCCAGCAGACGGTCGAGTTCGGCAAGTGTCTGCGCAAGACCGCCGGGCGCCATATGGATCGGCGTCGTCGCGAGCATATTATTTAGCGCCATAGCAGCTAGCACGGCGCGTGAGTTGTTGCCGGCCTGATCTAACATCTGAAGGGCGTGCTGCACACGCCCAATGTTAATACTGAAGCCATGGCGAGTCAGCAAGGTTTGGTAATAGTCGCAGTTCTCAACAAGATTGTTGGCGACTGTTTCAAATGCATGGCGTGCAATGGTTAGGCGCGTACGGTAACGCATAATGCTGTCATCGAACATGATCGAGTCATCGCGCCGCGGCTCGATGAGAATGATGTCTACTTCGGGATGGCGTCGCCGCACCTGTTTGAGATGATAGTGCAGTCCGGCGTGGACAAACGTACGAAAGACCTGGTTGCCAACCCGTTGGATGCCATCATCGCTCAGCGTTTTGCCCACTGGATGCCGGCTGTTGTCGAAAGGAACCATTGGGTTGATGCAAACGATCAACTGCGCCCCACGTTCAATCGCCACATCCAGGCTCGCCGTGCCCCGCACGCCGCCATCGGTATAGTCCGTATCGTTGATCCGGACGGGTCGATAAACCAGCGGAACTGCTGCTGATGCAGCAACGGCGAGGGAGATCGGCACCGTGTCGAGCGGCGCTTGGCCAAAGATCGCTCGTTCACCCGTATCGAGGTTGGTGGCGATAATGGCCAACTCGTGAGACAGATTGCGAAAATCGTTACTCCGACCGGGTTGAGTCAGCGCTTCGCGTACATAGTATTCGAGCGCCGAACCGTCATACAGGCCTGTCGGCAACCCAACCGCCAAGGTTTCGATGAAGTCGAGCAGCGACATACGCCCGCCATCACTCATGATCTGCTGGAGAGCGGTTACGAGTGCGCCGGGTAGGCGTTGACTTCGCTTGAGCGTATCGGCGAAGTTAAACGAGAAGACGTGGTGAGGTTCGAGCTGATCAAGCCCCAAGACTGAACTGTCGAGCAAAGTAACGAGCGTGCGCGGCGTCAGCCCATTGGCCAAGCAAGCAGACACGAGTGCTCCAGCGCTGGTGCCGACGTAGATATCGAGATCGTTGACCGAAAGCTGATTCAGCAGGTTATCGATCGCACAAAGCGCCCCAATTTCATAGGCTGCCCCAGAAACACCGCCACCTGCTAAAACAAGCGCTGTTTTGCTGCGTTGCATCGTTGCTGCACGACTCATATTGTTTCCGGTCAAGTACACAATGGCAAAGTCTGCATCCTATGACCATGCAATTGCTGCTCTAGCCAATTCCCCGGTCTACGATCAATTATGACGACTCTTTACCGACCGGGCCATTGTGATGGGCGATGGTCATAGCTGCATTCTGCTTGAATAGCTGTTCAACGGTTGCCGTCAAAGCATCTACTTGGGCGTGAAGGCGCGCCACATCGCTGCGGCTCGGAATCTCTATACTACCGACTGTTGCATCGCCGCCAACTGCCAGAGCCAGATCCTGGCGCAGCAATAGGCGTTCCATGTTTTTCGCTTCATCGGCGTTCAGGCTGCCCTCTGCGACAAGTTGCTCCAGTCGACGCACAATCTCTGTCTCGATAAGATCGGCGCCGCCAAGCGAGAGGAACAGCGCCCGACGTAAACCGGCAAGCGCATCGCCGCCAATCTGGATCAGGCTGGTCAGCACCGTAGCCGGCAATGGGCCAACATTCTGGCCGCGTGAGTGGAGCACTATTTGCGCCAGAATACTTGCAGTAATATCCGCGCCTGTCTCGTTGTCGAGTATCTGTACTGCTTCACCGTGCTGGACCAGGCGGGCAATGCCATCGAGAGTGATGTACTGCTTACGGTTAGTGTGGTAAAGTTTGCGGTTTGCGTATTTCTTGATTATCTGCATGTTCTCAAACCGTACATTGTATTGTTCACAGGGTCTAGGTGATCTGCGTTTGCTCGAACACCGAGACAAACACAGATCGGCGCGGTCGCCATGGAACCATGATTTCGATTCTTGTCGAGATATCCCACCGTATGTTACGAGCATTATAGCACACTGCGTCAAAAAATGGGTCAACTTGATGCTGCAGATGCCAACGTTTGAAGAAACAGCAAAGGGACGCTACAGCACAGCGCCCCTTTGCCAAGCCAAAGAAGGAGGTTCTTTTATCAGCTCTAGTTTTGCGTTGTTGCAGCGCTCTTACCCTTCGCCACTGGCTGATCTTGGCTGCGGCGCAGTTCCTCAACCCGAGCGGCTAACTGCGCGATCTTTGCGCTCAGCTCATCGATATCGCGCTTGGAAGGGATGTTCAGCCGGTTCAGAAACTGTTCGAGGTTGTTTTCGACTTGGGCGCCAACATTGGGCATCTGGATCTGTGGGCGCTGGCGCACCCGATCGGTCAGTTCATGCAACAGCTTCTCGCCGTCTTTCTGCGCAATCTCACCGCGCTCGACCAGCCGATGCACGAAGCTCTCCGCCTCGTCGTAGGTCAGCGCGACAGCGCCGACGCCGGCCAGTATCATTCGCCGCAGCAACTCGGTAACCTGGGCCGTACTAGCAGCGGTCGTTTCTTCAATTTCACGAACTTTAACTTCGACTTCTTCAGTCATCACAAGACTCCTTTGCTACAAGCGTTGTTACTTGTGTAACAGGCATCTACAATGTTCGGGCTTGTTGCACCAGCGTACCATGCTGCCAATTTTTTAATGAGGTTCGCTAGTGCTTGGCTCAGTTCCTGCCCGATAATACCATACCTTTACTGAGTGATTGTTTGAAAAAGATAAGGCCGAAAGCGCTAGAGCTCTTGAACCCTGCTCGCGGGGGCGCAGCGACAGCGCCCATATTATTGCCCACGACCTCTTTTAGTTGCAATCCTCAGGCTTTCAGCCAACACACATTTCAGGCAGCTTTTCGATTTTGATAAGCACTGCGTATAATAACGCACTGCATTATACCGTAATATAACACACTGCGTCATGGTTGTCAAGGCGCAGATCAAACCAATAGATTTATGCCAAAGTTCTGCAATAGCACGTAGATGGCGCAAAACGTCACCGCCTCGTCTACTCCTCGCCTCTCAACATCGACACAATCCGAGTTGACAGGATTTACACGGTTGTCTGCTGCGCATTATTGAGTTAGGCATGAAACCACATATGACACGCTGGGTCGCCTCCGGGGTATAGCGACTCGTACCGCGTAAGCCTTGCAATTGACAGTATTACGTTATACTGGTATAATTACAGTCGAGTAACAGTATTACTGTCAATTTACGAAAAGGAATAAAGCTCATGCAAGAACGTTTACTAGTACCCATGGTCGTTGAGCATTCCATGCGCGGCGAACGAGCTTTCGACATTTATTCGCGTTTGCTCCGTGATCGGATTATCATTCTGGGTACAGCGGTTGACGATCAGAGCGCTAACCTGATCATTGCGCAACTGCTCTTTCTCGAAAGTATCGCTCCCGATCAAGAGATTCGGCTCTACATTAACAGCCCAGGCGGTGTAGTGACGGCGGGTCTCGCGATCTACGATACGATGCACGCCATCAATCCTGATGTTTCGACGGTGTGCATGGGGCTTGCTGCCAGCATCGCGACGATAATCCTAGCCGGCGGCGCCAAGGGAAGACGCTACAGTCTGCCTCACGCGACGATCCACATGCACCCGGCGGCGAGCGGGATGCAAGGCTATGCGCCCGATGTTGAGATTATGGCCCGCGAGTTGCTGCGCAAGCAGCAGCTTGGCCGGGAACTTCTGTCCCGCGATACCGGCCAGCCTCTGGAACGAATCGCCCGCGACTTCGACCGCGATCTGTTCATGAGCGCAGAAGAAGCGCAGACATACGGTATTATTGATGACATCTTGAGGCCAGAACACAACCCGCACGCAGTGGAACGACCCAACTAATAACTTTGTGGATAAGCTATGCTAGAAGAAACACAATACACAATCGGCGAGTTGGCCGAACGCGCCGGAGTGACATCTCGCACCATTCGTTACTATACCGCCGAGGGGTTGCTGCCGCCGCCCGATGCACGCGGTCGCTACGCCCTCTATGGGAGCGACCATCTTGTCCGGTTGCGCCTGATCGCCCGCCTGAAAGACGCCTATTTGCCGCTCAGTGAAATCAAAGCGCGCTTGGCGAAACTAACAACAGCGCAGGTTCAGCAACTGCTCGACGCGCACAACCAGGACGCCGCACCGAACGCACCGTCGAGCGCTGCCGACTATGTGGCTCAGGTTCTGGCGCAACAACGTCCTTCTGCTGCCCCGCCCGCTCCAATGCTAGGCTATCACACGCCAGGCGCTGCCGAGCCGCCCAGGATGCAGGTCCGCCAGGTGGACCCGGCAACGACAATATCGGTTCCGGAAATACCACAGCGTAGCATGACACCGCCCTTTCAGTTAGGCCGGGTAGAGCTTCCGACTGCCGAGCCAGCGCCTTCAACCGAAACCTGGCAGCGGATTGTTCTACGCTCTGGCCTTGAACTGCATATCCGCGAGCCGCTCACGCCAGAGTTGCAGGACCGCATCGAACGCTTGATCGAATTAACCCATACTCTATTCGATGATGAATAGTGATGCTGACGCGGAAATGCTCCGCCACGATGCAAAATGGCTCACTTCAAGGCATACCAGACCCGACACTCGCGAAGCTGAGCATTTTGGCATACTGGGCCATCTGCCTGCTCCGAAGCTGCCTCTCGCTTCAGAGCAAGATATTGAACAAGATAAGGGAGCGTGACCTACTCAGGCCACGCTCCCAAGACGTTGAAGCTACTGCCCGGTCACCCGCGTCCAGAGGTCGGCGAAGGCGATATCGGTCTGTTCATCGCGCTCGATCCACTGTAGGCGTTCGATAGTCTCATCATCCGGCTCGATTCCCGTGGCAAAAAGCTTTTTCGTCTCGTCCGACAGCAACTCCCGCGCACTTTGATTGGGGGTGAGATAGAGCACCCAGTCGGTGTTGCGCACAGCAATGTCGGGGCGCAACAGATAGTCGATGAAGACGTGCGCCGTGTATTGATTCGGCGAGTCCGCCACAACTGCCAAGTTATCCTGCCAGATCACGCCGCCTTCCTGCGGAATCAAGTAGGCGATGTTAGGGTTGCCAGGCTTGTCATCAACGCCAACAATCGCTTGCGCTGCTATACCGCTCCAGGCATGGGCAATCACGATCTCCTCTGTCGCCAAGCGCAGATTGACATTCGCACTGTCGTAGGCGGTCAGAGAGGGCTTCTGGGCGATGAGCAATTCTTCGACCGCAGCGAGCGCCGCCGGGTCGGTCGTGTTGACCGAATTGCCCTGGTAGATCAAGGCTGCGCCAGGCGTCTCGCGCGGATCTTCGAGCATGGTAAACCGGCCCGCGATGGTTTCAAGGTTGTCAGCTTCGAACAACATCGCCCAACTGTCCGGCGGCGTATCGAAAACCGTCGTGTTGTAGGCAATCCCGGTTGTTCCCCAGAAATACGGTACTGTATAGGCGTTTTCCGGATCGAAATAGAGGCTGAGGTGTGTCGGATCGATATGCTCAAGGTTAGGCAAGAGACTCTTGTCGAGTGGCGCAAGGAGACCGTCCTGAACCATAATCTTGACTGCGTAGTCGGTAGGAACCACGACATCGTAGCCGGAATTGCCTGCACGGATGCGCGGGATCATAATCTCATTCGAATCATACAGGTCAATCGTAACTTGCACGCCATATTCCTGCTCAAAATCTTCAACGATCGCAGGGTCGATATAATCACTCCAGGTGAAGACGAACAACTCATCCGCGAGTTGCGAGCGATCTACTTGACCGTCATTTTCGCTTGGAGCAGTCTGTGTCGCTTCTGAAGCGGGAGCCTGTGTCGCCTCGCCAGACGAAACTGGATCAGCGCCATTCCCATTTGGTGTAGCAGCGCCGCCGCATGCCGTCAGCATTGGCAGCAAGAGCGTCAGAATCACAAGAAAGTATCGCATCGTTTGGGTTCCTCCTTCATCAAAGAATCAAGAGACGCTATCGGTAATAACCTTTGGGGCAGGATGAGCAGGAGCGGCTAAGGAGAAAGATAAAGTCGCCATTGCGCCTACACTCTACCGTCTGCGTTGCAACAACTGTGATGTCGCAATCAATGCAATTGAAACGAGCAGCATAAGCGTCGAGATCGCATTAATTTCTGGGGTTATACTCCGGCGAATCTTGCTGAATACCTCGATTGGCAGCGTCGAAGCGCCAGGCCCAGTCGTGAAGAAGCTGATTACATAGTCATCGAGCGAGAGGGTGAATGCTAGCAAAGCCCCGCCCAGAACGCCAGGCAGAATCAGGGGAAAGGTGATCCGCCAGAAGGTCTGCCACTCGTTGGCGCCAAGATCCTGAGCCGCTTCCTCCAAGCGCCAATCGAAGCCGCGTAGGCTGGTTCGCACGACAACGGCGACAAACGAGATGTTGAACGCGACATGGGCGATAATGATGGTAAAGAGACTCTGCCGCCAGGTCGTATCAAAGAAACCGTTGATCAACTGGAGCGCCGTGGAAAAGAACAGCAGCAGCATCACCGCCATCACAATATCAGGGATAACGATCGGCAGGTAGAGAACGACATCCAGCGTGGTGCGTCCGCGAAAACGAAAACGTTCCAGGCCCAGCGCCACGAGCATCCCAATGATCGTCGCAATGATCATCGAAGCCGTCGCAACTTTGATGCTGTTCCAGAGCGCCGCCATCAAACGCTCGTCCGCGAACAACTGCACATACCAGTCGAATGTGAAGCCGCCCCACACCCCGCTGAGGCTCGAATTGCTGAAGGAGAAAATCATCAATATTACAATCGGTGCATAGAGGAAGAGGTAGCAGAATACAGCATTCGATCCCAGCAGCCACGCTCCCCAGCAACCGCGGGCCTGCCGCCGAGTACGAGCCTGCGGCAAGGTTCGCACTATGGTCTTTTCAGCCATCACCGACTCCACATTTATGTTGTACATTTGCCGCAACACGGCACACTGGCAGTCTTACCTTACACATAAGAGCTGTAGGCAGTCTTCGCCAAAACCAGTCGGGTGCGAAGCAGCGTCGATACACAAGATATTGGTTCGGGGGAGTACATGCAGACCGCAAACTTCTCACCCTACTCATTTTCTTCCATAGCGACGCGAAAATAGATCGCCACGCCTACCGTCAACAAGAGCATGACCAACAGAGCGGCAGCCGAACCCAGTGGCGGGTTTTGCGCCTGGCGGAATTGAGTTTCGAGGAAATTGCCGATCAGGGCGACTTTACCGCCGCCTAGCAACACTGGAACAATGTAATTCCCCGCTGTCGGAATAAAAACCAACACCGAGCCGGCAGCAATGCCTGGCGCAGTTAGGGGAAGCATAACCCGCAGGAATGCCTGCCAGCGATTCGCACCGAGATCGCCGGCGGCTTCGAGCAAGTTGAAATCGAAGCGGTCGATCGAGGCATAAATAGGCAGTACCATAAAGGGCAACTGGCCATAGACCAGGCCTAACAATACCGCCCCCTGGGTGTTCAGGAGCGTCAGGCGTTCGCCGCCCAACGCTACAACGATGCTATTAATCACACCGTTGTTGTTCAGAAGCACCATCCATGCATAGGTTCGCACGAGGAAATTGGTCCAGAAAGGAACGAGGATGAGAAAGACCAGAATTGTGCGCCAGCGTGGGTTCTGGCGCGCAATAAACAGTGCCAACGGATAGCTGATCACCAGACATATGAGCGTGGTGACGAGCGCTATCCACACCGAGCGCCAGAAAATCCGCAGGTAGACACCTTCCTGAAAGAGCTTGGCAAAATTATCGAGGGTAAAGATCCACTCGACCGAACCCGTCGAGCTACGGGTCAGAAAGCTGTAGACAACAATAACAGCTAGCGGCGCGAAGAAGAAAAGGGTCAACCAGAACACCGCCGGACTGAGCAGCAGCCCTAGCCGAAGCCGTTTGGCCGGTGTATTCGCTAATGTTCCGCCAGTCATACCCGCTCCGCGATCAGCCAGATACAAACAGGACAGGAAGAACGATACGCCACAGATATTCGCATGCTACACGACATTCAAGCCAAGCCTTGCCGCTCACTCGGTCAGGATCAGAGCATTGTCGATGGGACACGTCAGCCAGGCTTTCTCGCCAGGCTGCCAATAGGCGTCACGGTCTAACGTACTGAGGGTGTTCTGTTCCCACACGCTTAGCGTGCGCACCTCATTCAGGCGCACAATAATCCGCGTATCGCTGCCAATATAGTTGATTCGCTCGACGTGGACCGGCATACTGTTCAGATCGGAGCTAGCGCCATTGGGCTGCTGCGAAAGGCGGATCTTCTCGGGCCGGATAGAGAGCGTTGCGTGCGTTCCGGGTTGCACGACGCGCGGCGTGTAGCCTTGCAACACGAGGCCATCGGGTGTGGATATGCTGGCGTGGGTCATATTCGCAGCGCATACAGTACCGTCGATAAAATTGGTCTCACCGATAAAATCGGCTACGAAGCGACAGTTCGGTCGTTCATAGATTTCGGTTGGCGTGCCGATTTGCAAGGCTTTCCCATGGTCCATAATCGCAATCCGATCGGCCATCGTCAGGGCTTCTTCCTGATCGTGCGTGACGAAGATAAAGGTAATGCCCAGGCGCTCCTGGAGGCCTTTGAGTTCGAGTTGCATCTCCTTGCGCAGCTTCTGGTCGAGAGCGCCAAGCGGTTCATCGAGCAGCAAAACTTCGGGTCGATTGACAAGCGCGCGGGCCAGAGCGACACGCTGCTGCTGCCCGCCGCTGAGTTGCCGCGGTCGTCGATTGTTGTAGCCGGCCAAGCGCACCATTTCAAGCGCCTCTTGGACACGCGGCCCGATTTCACTACAGGTCACCCGCTTCATTTCGAGACCAAACGCCACATTCTGCTCGACTGTCATATGGGGAAACAAGGCATACGATTGAAAAACCGTATTAAACGGGCGCTGATAGGGCGGCGTATGCCCCATCGCCTTGCCATGGATCAATAACTCGCCCGCCGATGGATACTCGAATCCGGCAATTAA
>JAKSDJ010001019.1 GCA_022360155.1 Chloroflexales bacterium
CTTGCCGAGCGGAACCGGAATTGGCAGCGGCAGATGCGGCGCAAGGCGCGGTAACCAGCGGTGTTCTTTCTCGACCTGCGGCGTGTACCCCTCGGCGCTGGGCAGGCGCACGCTCATGTCCGCGCCCAGACGAAAGGTGCGATTATCCCATCCTTGCGGCGCGGCGGAGGTGATCGGCAGATCGGCCCACTGCGGAAACTGTGTAGCGATCAAGCGCTCCACGAGCGCAACGCTGATCTCTTCCGGATTGAACTGCGTGTTGTGAGTGGTCATGAGCAACTCCGTTGGGCTAAACTCTCCGCATAACGCGCAGCAGGTATTCTTTGCGGTTGAGCGGGTTGTAATCGGACCGTGGTCGGGTTGGAATTGCGCCGCGAACCGGCTCGTAGCGCTCGAAAGCGCTTTCCAGCATGCCCTCGCCGCGGGTCAGTGATGGCAGTTGCTGCTGGAGCTCGTGGACCCGCGCCGCCGGGATCTCACCCTCCAGCAAGCACAATGCGCCGCGTATCGTCGGTGTATGCGGAATGGCTCGCAGCCGCGCCAATATGGGCATTAGCGGGCCAAGGGCGTCCGCCGGGATCTCGATGCGGAAGCGATGCATCGGCTCACAGACGATGGCGTCGGCCTGTTTCAGCGCGCTCATCAGCACCAGCGGCGTCAACAGGCGAAAGTCCTTCGCACTACTCGCCGGAGATATATAACCAGACTGGATCATTGTGATTGTGCAGTCGGTCACCTGCCATCCATAAAGACCCTGGCGCAGCGTCTCCTGTACCGTGTCCTCGATTGCCTGCTGGAACAGCTCGACCGATTTATACACAAAAAGCGGGATCGTCTCGACCTTGACCTCCAACCGGAACGTCACGCCGCTGTTGATCGGCGCCGGCTCGATGCGCAGCCCGACCGTAGCCAGAAACGGGTTGGACGCCTTGCCCATAATCTCGACCGCTGCGCCGACGCCAACCGGACGCTCGATACAGATTGTCGTCGTCTCGCGAAATTCAACGTCAAGGTCGAAGTCGTTCCGCAGCGTTGCCTGAATGACCTCTTTCTGCACCTCGCCATAGAGCGAGACAAAGAGTTCTTGCCGCAAATCATCCAAACGCAGGTTGATCAGCGGATCTTGTTCGGCGAGCTGGGCGAGCGCCGCATGGAGCGCACCTCTGTCGGCGGGGCGGCGGGGGATGATCACCGTTTCCAGTGTTGGCGGGGCGAAATAACGCTGCGCTGCGGTCGTTTGCATGCTGCCGATCGTGTCGCCGATCTGGATAGCGCCAAGTCCCCAGAGCTTGCCGATCTGCCCGGCGGCGACCGACGCGCGCCGGGCGGCTGCACCAGCGCCAAACACGCTGATCGCGGTCACTCGCCCCGCGTTGCCCTGTCCAAAATGCAGCCGATCCCGCACGTGCAGCGTTCCCGCGAACATGCGCACATACACGATCTTCTCCCCGGATGGCCCGCGTTCGATCTTGAACACAGCGCCTGAAATCGGAGCAGCGGTGTCGCCTTCAGCCGCAGGCAGCAGCTCTTTAATGCCGGCGAGCAGCGTATCCACGCCCGCGCCTGTGATTGCCGAGCCGAAGAATACCGGATGCACCAGCGCCTGCCTGGTCTGCGCCGCAAGCTCGTTACGCAGATGGCCGTACGGGATTGCGCTCTCGTTGTTGACATAAACCGCAAGCAATGCATCATCGTGGCGTGCAAGGAGATCGAGCAGCCTGGAGATAAATTCAGCATCGGCGGCGCCGTAGGGCGTGTACCGAGCGTCACGGGCGCCCAACTCGCTCGTCGCCCCCATCGGGATGATCGCCGGAGTCAGCTTCGCAGCGATGCTTTCGAGCAGGCATTCGTCCTGCGCGCCGCTGCGGTCGATTTTGTTGACGAACAAGAGCGTGGGAATGCGCAGCCGCTGGAGCGCCCGCATCAACACGCGGGTCTGCGCCTGCACCCCCTCCACGGCGGAGATCACGAGCACGGCGCCGTCGAGCACGCTCAACACCCGTTCCACCTCGGCGATAAAATCCGGGTGTCCGGGCGTGTCGATCAGGTTGACCGCGGTGTCATCGATGACAAAGGACACGACAGCCGATTTGATGGTAATGCCGCGTTGCCGTTCCAGCGCCATCGTGTCGGTCTGAGTGTCGCCGTCATCGACGCTGCCAATCGCGTCGATGCTGCCGGTGGTGAAGAGCAGCCGCTCGGTCAAGCTGGTCTTACCGGCATCGACATGCGCCAGGATGCCGATGTTTATATAGTTCATATGATAAAACTCCCTGATATGATGTAGATGTAGCGGTCAAAACGTTGTGTGATCGTATGAAGCTCAGCATACAAACCTCCTTTTTCGTATGAATGCTCGACCTGTGAAATGACTGGAAACCAATCAGTCCTAACGCCAGAGAGAAGCAAGTCTTAACCTTTTGATGGATGAATTCCGCATCAGAATGAGATCCGTTAAGGGGCTTTCAATAAGAAATGCATATAGTCTCCTGATCCCCCTTCATCCAATGTCGTTTCGTGTCTGGAACGCAAAACGACCGCCAGTTTCCCTGCGGCCGTTTGCAAAACAGCCACAGATATGTCGCCACAGCCACCCGACAAGGTGGCCGTAGGCGATCCCGTGGCCGTAGAAACACGGCGGCCACGGGGCTGATCCGCACCCGTGGCCGCTGCGCTTATTTATGAACGCTGTGCGAGGAACATCAACGGATACAACGGATTAGGCGAAGCGGTTGCGCCGCCCGTTGAGGTGTCGCGTATCTGTATCAATCCGCCAAAGCCGCAACCGTAGCCGAGCTACGAGTCGCGAACCGGAGGATCAAGCGTGTTCGTCGCCGCAAGCGATGATTTTGTCGGTCACCAGGTACACTTACAGCAGGCGCTCACTTGCAATAGTGAGAAGCCCCAAATTGTAAGCTGGTGTTGCCATAGTGTTTGCTCTCCTTGGTTCTATGTTCGTTCTGCCGCGAGTATACCACAGCCAACCGCGTGATCGACTACGCCGCAAGACCGAGATTTCACAGCGGCGCGAGTCCGCGCAAGCATAGGGCGCGATCAGCTACGTGGCCGGCTGGAACGCTGGGTAGAGCGGCATAGTATACGTCTCGGGCGGCCACAGCTCGCGCAGGCGTACGAGGCAGCGGCGGGCTGTTTCGCCCATCGCGCGGAGGTGTCCGTAGGTTTCGGTTAGTGCGGCAAAGGTGAGGTTGTGCTGATTGCGCCGATTTTGATCCGAGGTCAGAAAGACATCGACCGTACCCTGCATCAACCGAAGCAATTCGCCGTTTTTCTTACTTGACCATCCGTTTTCTTGAAGCGTTGCGACGTCATGACCGGCAATGCTGCGCTTGAGCCGCCGAGGCAGTCATTCATCAAGCAGGATGCGCATCGATGGTTTCCATCAGCAGTGTTTCGGCCAAGGCCAACACAGCATTAGCTTGATCGTGACTGACGGAGGGAAAGTCCTCAAGAAACGTAGCGATGCTCTCGCCAGCACGCACATAGTCGAGTAGATTCTTGATTGGGACACGGGTTCCGGCAAAGATGGGCGTCCCGCTCAGAATATCTGGCGACTTAACAATAACACTTGGTGTTGGGCGGGTCATAGAGCGCCTCGCAGCTTGACTGGGATTGGGATGTCAGCTTGTTCGACAGTATACCACAGCCAACTGCGCGTCAACTACGCCGTAAGATGCAAATTTTGCATCGTCGCAAGCTCATGCCTGCCGATGTGAAAAGAGCCGATAGCTAATCATGAGCTTGCGGCACACCAGAGCGAATGAATATAAACCGAACAAAGATGCGAACCATGAGCTATTTTCAGGGTAGCCGATAATCTGTTGTCATAGGGCGGTTGTGGCGACTACGCACACACGGTCGCGGAGCGGCGTTGGGGAGAAGCGCTTATTTGGCGGCTCGCCATTTTTGAACCCAATTCAAAACACGCATGAATTTGCTGGAATCGATCTGTTGCTGTAAGCTTTCCAGCCGACCAATATGCTGATTTTTGATCTGTATTTGTGTCTCTAGTTCGACTATACGCTGCTGTAACTGCTGCATAGTTGCGGTGAGCGGTGCGGCTGTTCCCTCATCTGGAATGTGTCCGAACCGTGGCTCAATAACAGGCAGTTCATCAAACGCGGTTTGTGTTTCGTCCAACTCCTCTGGCCCCTTTCTGAATGGCTCAATCTGTGCAAAGTAGGCGGCAAGGTCGGCATCCTCGGCTTGTCCCTCCGTTTTCGCCCACCGCAACAGATTCTCTGCCATTCCTAGATTCAATGGGTCGGGGAAACGCTGTTGGAGGACACGCGACTGTTGCCAACGCGAGAGAACGGGGGCAGGAATAACTTCCGATGCACCATTCGGCGATTTTACACCAAAGAAAAACACGCCAGCCGCCAGCCGCAGGGCCAACTCTTCGGAAAAATAAGCATCGTACTGTTGCAAAGGTTGCGCAAGCACATTGTTCAAGAGTTCCAGGAATGGCCGAAGCGCGGGATCATTGCTCGCGCCAAGGTAGCTGTTATACGACTCCAGGATGAATCGCACGGCAAATGAGGGCATCTGGTACGGCGCAACACTTGCGCGTAAACAGTGGAATAGGGCGAAGACCTCCAGCAAACCCTGCTGCGAGGCGTTGAAATAGTGATGCGGGTAGCCGTGATACGGGAAGACAAAGTTGCACTCACCATACACATAGCCGCCCATACGCAGAGCATCATACATTTCTTGGGCGGCAAGGAAAGGCTGGCGGAGATGCTCGATCACAGCTAATGCGAAGATGAAATCAAGGGCGCCTGGCAGGAAGGGCATAGCATGGGCATCACCGACGACATCAACATAGGGCGTCAAGGTCACATCCATGCGAATGACATTGGGCAGACTGAAGGCCATATTGCCTGACCCTAAATCAAGGACGACCGCATTCGCTGGCAGCGATTGCATAACGACACGCTGAATCCAAGGGTCATAGCCGCGGCGGACGACGAGATCTGCTTCATGCTGGACCATTGGAACGCTGCCATCGGGAAAGAGGACCGGAACACTATTGACAATGGGATAACTGCGCTGGCAGCGACGACAGGTTAAGGTTTGGTCGTGCCGGTCGATGGCAACCTTGCAGGTCGGACAGGCGAGAATATCGAAGAGATTCATGCATGCCTCGTAGTGGTCGTCGAAACACAAGAGATTATATACCAATTTTAGGATGACGAGGTATTTGTGATGATTGACCGAATGGCTTGGGGATCAGTCGCACGCAAAACGTTTCGGCTGGAAGCGCAGATTAGGCAGAAGCTTGGAGATAGATAAAGAGTCGGGACTTTTGCGACTTCATGGACGTTCGATGAACGTGCCGCGTTCATCGAACATGGACAATGTCTCACCGGTGTCGATCTCGTGCTCGACCGCTGCGACCAGCGCTGATAGCTTGTCTTCGTCAGTCGCTGCGAACTGCGCGTCCCAGCGTGCTTCATCGGCTGCGATTGCGTCGAGTGTTTCGTCGACAGGCAGGGGATGTGATTTGAGGAAAAGTGCGAATTCGTAGAACTGCACCGTTCACGCCCAAGGCATAGCTAAAGCGATTTCCGTAATGGCTTGCGCCAACTCTGTGTGTGTCTGTGTCGTCATAGCTATTTCCTATTAGAGACGACTATGCGATCACGCGCCATGTGCGTGATTGCTCTCGCGCTGTCTAGCGGCTCGAACCTCATCTGCGCGCAGCCGCACTGTCTAGCGGCTCGAACCTCATCTGCGCGCAGCCGCACTGTCTAGCGTTACCCAAGGAATAAGGATGCCAGCAGACCCAGCAGTTCTCGTCATAGATGAACTCCGCCTGGGTCTGCTATCACTATACTACAACCCCAAACGTTTGAGGAGATAAGAGGCTGGCACAGATTCTCACACGCAAAAAACGCCCGAATCTTGCACGCCGCAAGGTGGTTGGCTGCAAACGCTTGTTCGGCGGTGCCGGTTCGTACTTTACAAGTTACAAAGCCATCTAGAGATCGAAGCGACCTGGATCGTCTCATTTAAGTTAGCAGCATTACTTAATTCTCCCGCCTCAAGTTGCAACCAGATCTCATCCGCCATCTTTCGCTCGATTGCTGCTCCGATAAAGAACGTGTGTGGTCTCAAATCGATCCCGCTGAAAGCAACTCTAATTCTTTCAAGTGCTGTCCTTGCCGTCTTCCAGTGCTCATCGGCTCCTGCTGGATCAATCCCTCCCTTGAGTTCTCCCAAAGCGACGTATGTGTTTGGGTTGCTGTATTTTGTCAATCGAAGTTGCTCAGGATCCAGATTGAACAGGCAAAGATCTACATTATTTTTCACCAAGGGAACATTTAAGTTGTAAATTAAAGTCCGTATACCATGTTGATTTTCCCAGTTCAGACCGCGTAAAAACAATTCAATACCAGTATCATCATCGGACATTTTCGCCCATCTTCTTGTGCGTGAGTGTAACCATTGGTACTGCTTGCCTCCAATTGTTAATGTCGAGATAATAGCGCGCGATAGTTTTCTTTGTGCTAACACGCCACCAATGTTTCGCATAGAACCGCCAAGTGTATCTCCGCGTGTTAGGAGGAATCGATAAACTAACTCCTCGACAAATTTGTCGCCCGCTGGCTCCAGAAAGTTTTTAATGAGACCGTTGATAGCTTCGAGCTTATCCTCTCGCTGTAAATGGTTAAGCGATTTATCGGAAAGACCAGCAGCGGCTAAGAGTCCTGCCTCAATTCCCTCGATGTTTAATATATCAAAAGGCGTTCTTACCTTGGATGCGGCTTCGTAAAGTACTCTTGCCTCCTCAACATAAGGAGTGGCTTTTCTATTCTTTTCTAGTGCAAGCGCGACGAAGCCAGCGCGTCTTGCCTTATAAGTTGTCACGAGATCTGAACTCGACTGTAAGTGATTCTTGTACAATGTGGTTGCAGTCATATTTTTTTCCAGACGTACACACACTTTCTAAGTGCTTCGCGTCCGTGCTCTCCCATTTGCTGACTGCTATTGCCCTTGCCATTTGGTAACACTAATATCTTTTCTACTGTAAATCCTAAGTGCTCCGCAAAATCTGATAAGATTGTATCTACGGAAACACTAGCTCCGGCATAACGCACGTTGTCATTGACCATGAAGAGGGATGCGCCCGATTTCATGACACGAGCGCATTCTGAAATGATACAGGCCATCTCATAGAAATATCCTCTTACCATTCTAGGAATACCATTATTATTTAGGAGACCTGCATCTCTTTGTTTCTCTAGATAAGATAGTGTCAACTGGAGTAACCGCTGTTCATCGGCAACAGAGATAGCATTTCTCCATGCCGGGTTAATGGCTAGCAGATCTTTTGCGCGGTTTTCTACGGTGCAGCTTAGCATCGCTTGGCGCAAATCAACGATAGCCCCCTCGTTAATGCCAAGGAGAGCTAGTTCTAATGCATACGTGCGCGTATAATCATAGCGATTGCAATATGGTGGTGATGTGATAATAGCATCATACATATTAGATGGCAGGGTTGGCATAATTTCAAGGCAAGAGCCATTGTGAAGCTCAATACTTCCTTGGGGACAATCCGTAGTGAAAAGCTCTGTCTGTTTTTCAGTCGGTGCTATATCGCCAATAATCTCACTGAGCTTGTCAGATATGGCATGCTTGAAGCTTGAAATTTCGCCCTTATCAAAGATTTTCTTGCCTTGTTTGCGCCCAGAACGGTAGTCCCATCGGAGATATTGCCCATCTTTACGAGTATAGCTGGTCGATTCAAGAATGCACAGCAAAGCGAAGAATAAAACGCTTCGAACGGTTTCATTCTCCTTCTGGACGGCAGCCAGATACTTCTCAATTGATTGTTTGGTGTTTTCCGGGTAGGCGCCTTTAGTAATTCTTAGTTCTGGCAAAGGGATAGCATCTTGCGACTGCTCCCAAACCGGAGACGATGCCCAATGCTTAAGATTCTTCAGATCTGCCAGGCTGATTCCTGAGTCGATCAGCTTCTTTGTGGCAATAATCTGCTGTCCAATAGGAAGCAACTCTATCCCCTCTGAGTCAATGCCAAGTTCACTAGCCGCAAAGAGGGCTGTTCCACTACCAGCGAATGGGTCTAGGACTCTGCCTCCTTCCACATCATAGCTGCGAAAAAGGTATTCGACAAGTGATGCGGAAAAAGCCTCCTTGTATTTGTACCACCTGTAAACAGGGCGAACCTTGTTTGCTTGGAAGCTGACCAGTGAGCGTGTTAGTGCGGGCTGTACAACAAAGCATGGCTGAAAATGCTGCTCTAGCTCGTAGTCAAGTACTTCGATGTTGGTCAGATAATCATTCTGATTCGGGTGGCCGGGTTTAGACGCGACGTTGTAAGAGACCACAGGGTACCTCTCTCCTTGCTACAGCACAGACGTTAGTTTCCTGCCTTCTCATAATGGTAGCAGATAGTGCTTTGGCTGGCAAGTAGAGCGAGGTGCTTTTTAGCTTAAATGTTCTTCGTATTTGAAGAGGGAGAGCACGGGTTTGATGCGCCGCCGAACTACTACTAGACCACCGCCATGTCCTTGCCATCACCATACTCGATGCATGGACTACCTGCCGAAGAGGAGATGTGTGACCGCATTCCAGCAACGAAGAATTCAAGTCTATGATTGGGATGATAGACGGGCTACGCTAGCCGGATTATACCACGTTTTTAGGCAAACCTATCCATAAACCGGCGCAATCTCGCGGTAGGGCAGTGTCCTGTGCTCCGCTGCAACCCTTCGCCGATCACCGTGTTATACTTGCACCGACACGAACGTGGACCTATGGAGTGATCTATGCCTTCAATCGCCGACCGCATGCGGTCCCATATCGCCGATCTCGAACCGTATACGCCGATCGTCCCGCTGGATGTGTTGGCGGAGCGGCTGGATCTGCCAATCGAGCGCTTGGTCAAGCTCGACGCCAACGAGAACCCCTACGGCCCATCGCCGCGCGCCCTGGCAGCCCTGGCCCGTGAACCCTACTACGCCATCTATCCCGACCCGGACCATACTCGGCTACGCGCCGCCTTGAGCGCCTATATAGGGCAGCCCGCCGCACGGATCATCTGCGGCAGCGGGGCCGACGAGATCATCGATCTGCTGTTGCGCCTCTTCGTCGAGCCAAACGATGTGGTGATCGACTGCCCGCCGACCTTTGGCATGTACGCCTTCGATACCAGCGTCTGCGCCGGGCAAGCGCTTGCTGTGCCGCGCCGCGCCGACTTCACGCTCGACATCGACGGCATCGAGCGCGCCGCTATGGAGAGCCAGGCCAAGGCGATCTTCCTCGCCTCGCCCAACAACCCCACCGGCAACCCAGCGCCGCCCGCCGAGATCGAACAGCTTCTCAACCTGCGCGTCGGCCCCCAGGCGCTGCCTGTCCTGATCGTTGTCGATGAAGCCTATATCGAATTTACAGCTGACAATTCGGCAGACCGGCAACAATCTCCCGGCGTGAGCTACTGGGTCGGCGCCTACGACAATCTGGTGGTGCTGCGCACCTTCAGCAAATGGGCCGGGCTGGCCGGGCTGCGCGTCGGCTATGGGCTGATGCCCGAGGCGATTGCCGTCCAACTCTGGAAGATCAAGCAGCCCTACAACGTCAACCTGGCGGCGCAGGTCGCCGCTATCGCCTCGCTGGAAGACCTAGACTATCTGCGCGGCAATGTGGCGCGGATCGTCGCCGAACGTGAACGCCTACTGGTCGCGCTGCAAGAACTGCCCTTCCTGCTGCCCTATCCGAGCGCGACGAATTTCATCCTCTGCCGGGTAACCCAGGGTGATGCACTGACCGTGAAACAGCAGCTCGAACAGCAGGGCATCCTGGTGCGCTACTATCGCACGCCGTTGCTGCGGGATTACATCCGGATCAGCGTTGGCGCGCCGGAGCACAACGATCGCCTGCTGACCGCACTACAGGCTGTGGCCGAGGGCGCGCCGGTGAAAGGCCAGTGAGCACCGATTGCCGTTGCTCCTTTTCACATTTGCGTCCATGGATGACATACGCGGCATCAGCCTTCCTTTGCAACCATCCGCGTGTTATTTTCAGTCTTGACAATATGAAATTGGGGAAGTTGAATGAACGACAATCTTTCCGCCCTTCTCGCCTTTGCCCAGGAAATCGCCTGGCAGGCCGGCAAGATTACACTACGCTACTTTCAAACCGGCGTGACGATCGACCGCAAGAGCGATGAGTCGCCGGTCACTGTGGCCGATCGCGAAGCCGAGGCGTATCTACGCGCGGCAATTGGCGCGCAGTATCCCGATCACGCCATTCTGGGCGAGGAAGAGGGTGCGAGCGGCGATGCCGATGCCACTTTCCGCTGGATCATCGACCCGATCGATGGCACCAAGTCGTTTATCCGCAGCGTGCCGATCTATGGTGTCATGATCGGGTTGCTCCGCGAAAACGAGCCGGTCTTAGGCGTCGTCAATGTGCCAGCGCTGGGCGAGGTCGTCTATGCCGCACAAGGGCATGGCTGTTACTGGAATGGCCGGCCCTGCCGAGTATCAGCGGTAAGAACGCTGGCCGAGAGCCTAATGGTTGGCACGACTGCCCACGGCTATGAGCAATTCGACAAACAGAACGCCTTCAACCGGCTGATTCAGAACGTAGGGCTGTTCCGCACCTGGGGCGACTGCTATGGCTACATGCTGGTTGCCACCGGACGAGCCGAAGTCGCCCTCGATCCAGCCATGAGCGTTTGGGATGCGGCTGCCCTACTCCCGATTTTGCAAGAAGCCGGCGGCAGTTTCACCGATTGGAAAGGCAACCCGATCATCGATGGCGGCGAAGGGATTGGCACGAATGGCTGGGTTTTGGAAGAAGTGCTGGAATTGACCCGGCATGAACGCTGAAAATAGCTGATAGCATTTCCAGGCGTACGCGCCGGATATGGACCAACGAGCAGATAACACAAAGAATTTACCAATTCGACTTGGATATTCGGCCTACTGTCACCCTGAGCGAAGCGAAGGGTCTCAGCAGCAGTAAGCCGAGATGCTTCGCTTCACTCAGCATGACATGCGTCGGGTGTATGTTGAATTGGTATTACAAGGAGACTCAATGGATGCGCGTGAATACCAGCGGTTAGCCATCCGCACCGCGGCTCCAACCGCTGATCACATCCAAAGCCTGGTCAACGCAGCATTAGGGCTATGCGGCGAGGCCGGCGAATTTGCCGATACAATCAAGAAGGTGCAGTTCCAGGGGCATGCGTTGGATCATCACACCTTGATCAAGGAACTGGGCGATGTGCTCTGGTATGTGGCCTTGGCCTGCGAAGCGCTGGACGTTGGCATGGATGATATCATGGAAACAAATATTGCCAAACTGCGCCAGCGCTACCCAGATGGGTTCAGTACCGAATCCAGCATCAATCGGGTGGGAGGCAGATGATCCTATGAAACTACGACGCGCCACCATTACTCGCCATACGAACGAGACCGACATCTCACTGACGCTGAACATCGATGGCAGCGGTCAGGCCGAGATCAGCACCGGCATTGGTTTTCTCGACCACATGCTCACACTCTGGGCCAAACATGGCCTCTTCGACCTGACCGTGCGCGCCAATGGCGATCTGCATGTCGACGAACACCACACCGCCGAGGACACCTGTATCTGCCTAGGACGTGCGCTCGATGAGGCCCTGGGCGAGCGGCGCGGAATTGTGCGCACTGCGCATAGCTTCGTGCCGATGGACGAAGCCCTGGCGCTAATCGCGGTGGATCTGGGCGGGCGACCCTACTGTGTGGTGCAGGCCGACTTTGTCACGCCGCGGATCGGGCAGCTCGGCGCTGACCTGATCGCGCATCTGCTCGAAAGCATTGCTATCCACGGACGGCTCAACCTGCACGCGCAAGTTCTCTATGGACGCAATGATCATCACAAAGTCGAGGCGCTGTTCAAGGCGCTGGGCCGCGCCCTAGATGCCGCCACCCGCTTCGACGAGCGCTTGGCTGGCGCGGTGCCGAGCACAAAGGGCGTTCTGTAAGCAGGTGAGCGGCGAGGGACAGTGCGACCAGGCACAGCGGAACCAATCTCTTGTCGCTTACCGCTTGTCTTTTGTCGCTATGAAACAGAGTCTGCAAACTCGCTTTGCCCGCGCCCGCATCTGGATTACTGTCAACGGACGGGTGGGCGTCAAACAGCCGCTGGCGCTCTGGCTCATTCCTGGTTTGCTGATCTTCAGTTTGCTCTTTGGCTACCGTTGGCTCTACTTCCTGGTTTTCTGTTATGGACTGGTCACGCTGCTGTGTTACCTCTGGGTGCGCCATCAGGGGCCACAGGTGCGGATAACGCGCCACCTGCGCTCCGACTGGGCCATGGTTGGTGATGAGATTCAGGAGCAGTGGGAGCTGAACAACAATAGTTACCTGCCCCTGCTCTGGCTCGAAGTCAACGACGCCTCGCAGATACCAGGCTACCAAGCCCGTCGTGTCACCGGCTGCAACGCCGGGGAAACGCAGCGCTGGATTACCAGCGCAATCTGCACTCGGCGGGGCGTGTATGCGCTCGGCCCGCTCCATCTGCGCCTGGGCGACCCTTTCGGCTTCTTCGCGTACCGCTGGAGCGCGCCGGCCAGCCGCAAGATTGTCATTTATCCGCCCCTCGTGCGCCTCCCCCCGTTGATGTTCCCACGCGGTCTGCGCGGCGGCCTGGCCAGGGCGGATCTTCTGCAACTGTTTGCGACGCCCAGTGTTGGAGGGCTGCGAGAGTATCATCCTGGCGATCTACTCAGCCATATTCACTGGCCGACTGTTGCGCGCACCGGCACATTGATGGTCAAAGAGTTCGACCAAGAGCGCGCCGGCGCGATCTGGATCGTCCTCGATCTGAACCGCGCTGTCTATCCGCCAGCGGCAGAAAAAGAAGCGCCAGACGCCGAAGATAGAACACTGAGCAAAGATCACCGTTGGCGTCATGCAGATGGCGAGCAGCGCTTCGAAGATGGGTTGGAATTGGCAGTTGTCCTGGCCGCCTCGCTCGCGGCGCAGGTGTTGGCGGCGGGGCGCGCCGTCGGATTCTTAACCGACGACGGCCAAGAGCGGGTCGTCGTCCCCGGCCAAGGCCCACGCCAACTCTGGCAGATCATGGATAAGTTGGTGGATGTTCAGGCTAGCGGCGCATACGCCCTTGGCAATGTGATCCAGCGCTGGCAGCGCCAACGCGGCTACACCGCCGATCCCCGCGCTGCGGTGGTGCTGATCACCCCTGATTACAATTCCGCCTGGCCGGGAGTACTGACAGCAATAACCCTACGCGGGGGCGCACTGGCCCTGCTGATCGACACTGTGTCGTTTCGTACGCTCGCCGACTCCACGCACCCATCACCGCTCGAAGGGCTACGCCTTATGCTGGCCAATCTTGGCATTGCCGCGGAGATCTTCAGCTGCACCACGACCCTGCCCCTGCTCAACCCACCGCGCCAGTACGAAGAACTGCGCGTCACCCCACTGGGCGCCTTTCGGCGGGTCAAGGTGCTCGGCGACACAAGACGATAACAACTTGCGAGCAAGAGGGAGCACGAGGTCTATTGATAAGATGGGGTGTCAGGGGCTGTCTGACATTGACACTGCCAGGTGTGGGGTGAGGAAGTTGTTTAACGTTACAAATAATTTCACAAATTCTCCGAATCCGGCGGGTCAACTGCATGCGGTTTTGGGTCGAACAGTTGCGTAGACTGGTTGAACTTTCAGGATATTTGGCAGTCATATCACAATCGGCTAGAGTTTGCATGGTTCGACAGAAGCATTGATACAACTTAGAGGGAGGATGTTATGACTACCGTTACCCTTGATACCGTGTTAGCACAAGCGCGTCAGTTAACGCCTGCGGACCAAGCTCGCTTGATCACTGCGCTCATCCCAACGGCGAACACTCAACAGGTGGTCTGGCTGGATCTAGATGGCGAGGACGAGAACGAGGACGATGTAGATGAACAGCGCGAGACGTGGACCTATTTACAGCGTGTACTTGATGAAGATCGGCTGTCAGCGCGGCCCTTATTCCCGCAAGGGACTGAATAGCCATGAGCCTTTGCGTTGTCTTAGATAGCGGACTGTTGGAGATGGTCAGCAATCCACGCGCCTCTGTGAGTAATCTCCAGTGTCGACAATGGCTCGCTATGCTGTTAGCGCGTGGCATCTTGGTCTACGTGCCAGAGATTGCTGATGATGAGATCCGGCGCGAGTTGCTATGTGCATCCAAGACAGCCGGGTTACGTCGCCTGGATCGCATCAATGCCCAGTTACGGTATTTGCCTATTACGACACCGAATCATGCGCCAGGCAGCGCTGTTGTGGGCGCAAATGCGGCAGCAAGGGTAGCCGACAGCGGCGGATGCAGCCCTGGATGGTGATGTCATTCTTGCGGCACAAGCCCTCGCGCTCGTGACCCCTGATGATACGGTTATCGTTGCAACGACAAATGCGGGTCGTTTAGCGCGCTTGGCGCCAGCCAAGTTGTGGCATGACATACCATAATAGACGCTATCGTATACCGAGTGTATTCAAGCACTGCCTAACGTTCACCTTTTTCGTATTCCTAACTCAAAAGCTCCCAACATCCTTGGCGCCGAAACTCGTCCATGATGCGCTGCAAATTCTGCAGCGCCAAGCGTGGGCGGCGCTGCAGACTGAGCGTCACCCGGAGCGTATCAATCACTCCCAAGCGGTACTCTAGCTGGCACGCTGCCCAGGAGTAGTTCGTCACGCCGTACTTCAGCAGATGCGTATGATAGCGGCGCAGCAAGCCTATCGCGTAACTCAGACGCCGCCGGACTGGAGCGGGTGAGCAGCGCCGCGAGGTCAAGCGGTCCCCGCCGATACACCTGCCAGTCGATCAGGTAGACCGGTGCGCCTGGCTGGCGCGGGAAGAGAAAGTTCGTCGCAATATTGTCAGGATGGCGGAACGTCAAGGCCGCCCCCTGTCGGAGATGCTTGCGGAAGTGCGTTGGGGCGGCAATCAGGTATCGCTGCAAGACGCACCGCGCCTCGTGGTTGAGGCAGTCGCCGAGGCACTGGAGCAGATCGGCATACTGTGCGTCTGGATCGGGACACATCTCAGTGATGATGTCTTCGGGCTGTTCGTCGAGTACGGCCAGCAGATCATGCCGTTGCTACGCGGCGGCGTGCAGTTGAGCAAGCACCGCGACCATCGCTTCGAAGTGGGGCAGGGATGGTTCCTCGGTCAACGTGTGGTGGCTCGAAGAGCGATCTGCGAGGAGGACATACGCCTTGCCTCCGGTCATCAGTCCTGTACCATAACAGAGCACGAGCGAGAGTGCGACGAGGTGCGGCGCGATGTGCGCGTAGAATATCGCCTCACGGCGGGCAGCGCGCAGCGCGTGGGGCTTGCCGAGCTTGAGCAAAAGGTGTTGCGGCGCGGCGGGTGCTGTGTCAGGCACATAGCTGGCGTTGAAGGAGACATGCTGACTATATGGGCAGTCCACTTGGCGCACGTTGTGGATGTGGGCTACCTGCCCGGCGGGCAGGTGACCGTGGGCGTGCAACACGATGGTCAGCCAGGTTGGGGTTAGTTGGGCGCCAAGGTCGTCCATCCTGCTGCTCGCTTCATAACCCAGCTCTTCGCCACGAGGAGAAGATCGATCGAGGGGCTGAATCTTATTGGGCGGCGTTTGAGCGCAGTTTAGAAACCAGCCGTGGGCGCAGGGTCGCCTCGTATTACTTATGCCGTGCTCCTACTGCGCGCGTCTCTGGTGTGGGTGGTGGATGAAATCGATGATGGTCGGAACGGTCGTCTGGAGATCCTGAATGAAAAAATAATGGTGCGCATGCGGCATTTCCACGACCGTTCCATTGGGAAAGATGATGTGAAAAAGGCTGATCCTATAAAGGCGCACTGCAATACTTGCAATATTTTGCATCGTGGTCGTGTCCATCCAAGCTGCAAGACGGGCAGGCCTGGGTTGACACCCGACTTTTACTTTTAGTTAATTGAGCTAACTCGGCGGTTACAATGCCGGTTGGCACGGCAATAATGGCAAAGCCTATAATCATTACAATCGAAGCTATCACTTTACCCAGAGCCGTTTGTGGCGATATATCCCCATAGCCTACTGTTGTCAAGGTTACAATGGCCCAGTAGATACTTGTGGGAATATTAACAAAGCCGTTCTGCTCGCCTTCAACAACATACATCATCGAACCGATGGTGACAACTATAATCGTAACTGTGAATAGAAAAACACTAATCTTGCGGCGACTTGCCTGCAAAGCAGTGATAATTACCTGAGCTTCATTTAAGTAGGTAGCCAGTTTAAACACCCGAAAGATACGCAGCAAACGCAAAACTCGGATAGTCAGTAAATATTGACTACCTGGTAAGAACAAGCTTAGATAAGTGGGGAGTATTGCCAGCAGGTCAACTACCCCAAAGAAGCTGGTGGCATACCTTAAAGGCCAACGGACGCTAATTAGCCGCAGAATGTACTCAATAGTGAACAGGATGGTAAAAAACCATTCAGCCGCGTACAGCAAATCGCCATATCTGACCCGTACCACGGCCACGCTGTCGAGCAGAACCACAGTCACGCTGCAAACAATACTCCAGATGAGAACAACATCAAACAGTTTCCCAGCTGGCGTATCGGCCTCGAAGATTATTTCATGGAGCCGGTCGCGCCACTGCGGCCAATGAGGGTTGGGTGGTTGGGAAGACATACAATCCTTAACCCTGTACTTTGATCACAATCCATTAGTGCTCATACGATAATACCGTAATTGCAGGGTTACATCAAATACATCTATCAAAGACACCGCCAAAGCGCGTGCATGGTCATGGATTTGTGAGAACCGTGTGAGGTTACATCAAATACATCTATCAAAGACACCGTCAAAGCGGCATAACTCCCAGCCCATAACCCGCCTGCCGAACATCGCCTGTAGACCGCATTGAGCCTCAACACACATCACGATTCGTAGACTCGCCCCGATTCGGCAGGTTGGGTTGATGGGCATGTTCGGCGGCCTTGTATAACGTCTTTGCCTATTCTCATGCGCTAAGACGCCTCTCGGGAATGATGCAATAAAGCCACTCTCTTGCTCCGGCATCCAGTAATACCGCAACAATTTCGGTATGCTGATTGGCACGCGCTTCTGCAAGAATGCTGTGACCTGTCGCATCAACCGCATTGGCATCTGCTCCAGCTGCAAGAAGGACTTCGACAATTGCTTTCGACTGCCCATACGGATCCGGGCCAACCGCAGCAAACAACGATGTCCGACCGCTGATGTCGCGAGCATTCACATCCAAGCTCTGTGCGATGAGCCATTGGGTCAGCTCGACTCGTTTGCGCTCAGCGGCAATAAACAACATCCGTATTTATTATCGTGAAATATATCACAAAAACACATCACCCGCAAGAGCCACGTGGATGGGACGCCGAATAGTCTATTTAAGCGGATACACGGTCAGCTTAACAAATATATCATAACCGCTGAAAAAAGACACGCAAACGAGAATGGAGCAAGCTCTTCTTATGACTCCATCTCAACCATGCCGCCTCGATCGAGAACACCAGGCCCTGCGGCGCAAGCACGATGCGCTCCGCACCGAAGAAGCCGACGTCGGCTGGATTATAGGTTCCATCCGTTTTCATCATACTCGCCACCCGCGCGACATGGGCGCCGCTAAAGTCGAGGCGTTTCTGACCCATCTGACGGTCCAGGTTCAGGTTGCCGCTGCGACTCAAAACCAGGCGCTTTCCGCACTCCTCTTTCCCTACCGCGAGGTCTTTCACCAGGAATGTGAGCGCCCGGTGGATGCTGTGCGGGCCAAGGCGCCCCAACGCCTGCCGTCCGTGCTGAGCAAGGCTGAGATC
>JAKSDJ010000820.1 GCA_022360155.1 Chloroflexales bacterium
CATCTGCCGGTCTCCTGACCAGCATCCCCGAAGGCGGCGCCCCCGCCCGGAGGATATTTTGGGCAGCGTTTATGTCTCGATCAGCAATATATCCACACGAGGGACAGATATGTGTTCGGGCCGACAACGATTTCTGAACAAGGTCGCCACATTGAGAGCAGTTCTGGGTGGTGAAACGCGGATTGATTCTGATCACCTGACCGCCAGCACTTGCAGCCTTGCAGGTGAGGATGTCCAGAAACGCGCCCCACGCGGCGTCCAGAATACTCTTGGCTAATCTCGATCGCGCCAGCCCACGCAGGTTCAAGTCCTCAACCACGATCGTCTGGTACGCATCTGCGTACCGTTTGGCCGTCTTGAAGTCAGCTACTGCAGGGGCTGAAGCCCCGCAGCTTGTCCCTGGCGCGACGGCCGTGCCGTCTCCGAGACGTATGGCCGACTGACAGCGGCCCTGCCGAGGATACTCATATTCTCGGCAGCGATTGTGTCAGCATGACCAGCGCAGCCACACGACACACAGCGGAAGGTGGATTGATTGGGGCGATTGGCCTTATCGGTATGCCCACAGGCCGGACAACGGCGCGAGGTATTTCGTGGATTAACCAGCACGACGGGAAGGCCTTCCCGCTGTGCTTTGTACGCAAGAAAGGCACGCAGTTGAAAAAACGACCAGCGATGCACGCGCGCGCGCTGCGGCCGTCGAGCCCTCACCCGCGTGCGAATGCCCTTGAGATCTTCAAGCGCAATCGCCCGCTTCGTGCGTTTGGCCGTCGCAACAATGCGTTTACTGATCGTATGGTTGACATCCCTGGCAAAGCGGCGCTCTTGACCAGCAAGCTGTTTCAGTCGTCGCCGCGCCGCTTTTGTGCCTTTCTGTTGGAGTTTGGTACGCAGCCCGCGATGGCGATAGCGCACGTGGTTCAGGGTCCGGCTGCTATGGTGCGTTCCGTCCGAATCGCTGGCGATGTTGGTCACGCCGAGGTCAATCCCCAAGACGCCGTCCACGTCGAGCGGCTCAGGCTCTTCAACCTCGCACGTCACCAGCAGATACCAGTCGCCGCGGTGGAACAGCAGATCACTTTCACCCTGTCGAGTCGCCAGCATCTGCCGCTGGCGGTCGCCACACACGAACGGGATGGATTGTCGCCCGTCGAGAGTCCAGATCGAGATGGACGAGTCGGGCAGCGCGAACGAGAGGATGCGGTCATCGTACGCGATGCTCGCCAGCGGGCGAAACGTGCGCTTCGTCTGCTTGTCCAGCTTGTAGGCATCACCCACTTTCGCCAGCGCACGGATCGTCATCTGCGCCGACAGGCCGAAGGTTGCGCGCACATCCTGATAACACAGCGTTTGCAACGCGAACTTACCAAAGGTGCGCATGCCCCACGCCACCGTGCTGATGTGGTTGCATGCCGCGTTGGCTGCCTCAAGCGTGCGTGTCAGCGCGTTGGCTTGGGCAGACGTGGGTTGCAATTTGATTTGCGCAGTGAGTTTCATATATTGAATTATAGCACACATATACGAACCTTTCAAGCCTTAAACATCGGTATCCGCGCCGCCCATCTGTCCGGTGCGATTCCTCCATGCGGCGCGCTTTCGGCTCCTCCGCTGGGGCTAAAGCCCCGCGGCTTCCGCCGAAAGGGAATACGGTGAAAATCACGGCGCTGGCGCTCAATCTTCAGATGGGTTTGAGCAACCGACCGCGCCATCTTCCGACGACGGCGACTCCCCTTCTTGCGCGCACACAATCGGCGCTGCTTGCGTCTCAAGGTGACCTGACTGGTGCGGTAGTAGCGTGGGTTCCCGACCGTATTCCCTTCACTATCAGCAAGGAAGACTTTCAATCCCACGTCAATACCGATCGCAGGCCGATCATCAGCCGGGTGCGACAGATCGCCCATTGCGGGCAGTTCATAAACGATGAGGGCATACCAGCGCCCATCAGCCCGCAAGACCAGATGGCAGGTTTGGGGCGTGCCGTCCATCTCCCGGTGGCGTTTCATCTTGATTGCTGCGCCAAGTTTGGCTGGAACTTTAAGCATGCGACCTTCCGGTACAAAGTCGATGACCAGTTGCCGCAGATGAATACTATGCCACTGATTACTACTCTTGAAACGAGGAAAGCCCCACCCGTCATCTTTGTGTTTCAGGTAGGTCTTCAGCGCCTTGTTCAGCCGGTCAGCAAGACATTGGACGGTCGATGCGGGAACAGACGATCCGCCACGACCCGTAAACAGTGCCGTCAGGTCATATTTCGACAGAAACTTCCCTGTTTCCTGATAGTACTGTTTCTCACGTTCCAGCATTTCATTGTACAACTGGCGCGACTGATACAAGCACTCCATCAAGCGACGGCGCTGGTCTTTATTGGGATACAGGCGAAACTCATATGTTCTCATGTTTTTAATTATACTACATTAAAAAAACAAAAGTGCAATGGCATCTCAAGCGGCTCAAGCGCGTGAAGGGCGTAAAGCCCACGGCTCAAGCGCGTGGGCTTTACGCCCTATATTTGTAAAACTGCATACCACTACCGCTTGCATCTGACCAAAGGCCAGCAGCGCATGCTTGCGCAGCAGCTTGAGGCATGCCGGTGGGTCTGCAATCAGACGCTTGCAACGCGTCGAGATGCCTGGGAACAACGTCAAGAAACGCTTGGCCTCTACGATACCCAAGCCCTCTCCGGATTGGAAAGCCGAACGCAAGACGCTCAAACTGGTGTATAGCCAGGTCTTGCAAAATGTTCAGGTCCGTGTCGATCTGGCATTCAAGGCGTTCTTTCGTCGTGTCAAGGCAGGCGAACAGGAAGTTGGCTGCCCACGCTTCAAGGGCTTTGGTCGGTACGACTCGATGACGTACCCGCAGTACGGGAATGGCGCACGGCTCGAAGGAAACAGGCTGATCCTCGCGAAAATTGGCGCGGTACTGGTCAATCTTCACCGTCCCGTCGAGGGCCGCATCAAAACGGTCACACTGCGGCGCAGCAGCACCGGCAAGTGGTTCGTTGCTTTCGCTGTCGAGCAGGAGCGCACCATTCCTGCTGATGTGCCGCAAGCTGCTGTCGGCGTGGATGTCGGCCTTGAGAAGTTCGCAACGCTCTCGACGGGTGAAGTGATTGATAGTCCGCGCTTCTTTCGCGGCGACGAGCGTGACTTGAAACGGGCGCAGCGCCGCTTGAGCGACCAGCCGAAAGGAACACCAGAACGAGCGCGGCGGCGTAGGATTGTGGCGCGTATCCATGAACGAATAGCGAATCGGCGCAAGAACTTTGCTCATCAGGAAAGCCGGAAACTGGTCAACAGTTTCGGCATTATCGTGTTTGAGGACTTGCGTATCACACGAATGCTCAAAAATCACTATCTGGCGAAAAGCATTGCGGATGCCGCATGGAATCAACTCGCCACCTATACGCACTACAAAGACTTCGGCGAGCGGCTCGACTGAGCTCGCCGAAGTCTCAGTCGAGCCGCGGCAGATGCTGGTCGGGCGTATATCGAGATTGATCCACGCGGCACGTCGCAACGTTGTAGCCGGTGCGGAGCGGTGGTCAAGAAGTCTTTGCGCATCCGTGTGCATCAGTGTTCTCATTGTGGCCTTGCGATTGACCGTGATCTCAATGCCGCCTACACCATGTTGAGACGGGGACTACCGTCTCAGGGGCGAATGCCTCAAGAAGCCGCCTGCTTGAGGGGTGCGGAGTAGTCACAAGCAGTCAATGACTCTTATCTGACAAATCCCCTGCTATTGTAACACAAAAGTTCTATTGCGAAAATAGCCAATAGACCGATGGTCCCCGCATATGCGGGGATGGCCGATCATCTGCAATGGCACGCTGATACCGTAGATAGCTGCCAATCAACGCTGATTGAACGTTCTAACCCTTGTCCTGAGCGCCGCCGAAGGATGCCAACGTTCAAACGTTCAAACGTTTCAACGTTCTGTGCGGTTATAATGGTAACAAGCTTTCACCATTAGCAGTAGTCGACAATAGGTATTGCAAGAGAGAACAATGAACCTAACAATCCATCAAGCCCGCAAAGAATACGCTGATTCCGAATTTGATGAGACAAGCGTTGCGCCCGATCCGTTTCAACAGTTCCAGCTTTGGTTCGATGCGGCAGCGCAGAACCAAATACAGGAACCGAATGCTATGACCCTGGCGACTGTCGGCGTCGATGGACGGCCAGCAGCGCGGATGGTGCTATTGAAGGATTTCGACGAGCGGGGATTTGTGTTCTACACGAATTACGAGAGCCGCAAGGGGCAGGAACTCGCCCGCTTTCCCTGGGCGGCGCTGGTCTTCTGGTGGGGTGCTCTCGATCGCCAGGTTCGCATCGAGGGGCAGGTCGAACGGGTCGCAGCCGAGGAATCCGACACCTATTTCCAGAGCCGCCCGGCGGGCAGCCGGTTAGGAGCATGGACCTCGCCTCAGAGCCAGGTCATCGATGGGCGCGCGATCTTGGAACAGCGACTGACCGAATTGGAGCGCCAGTATGCGGATCAGCCTATCCCGCGCCCGCCGCACTGGGGTGGGTATCGCCTTGTCCCGACGCTGGTCGAGTTTTGGCAAGGACGCCTCAATCGGCTGCACGACCGGCTCTGCTACCGTCGTAACTCGGATGGCAATTGGCAAATCGAGCGACTGGCGCCATAAGGGAAGGGAGTGACAGATTATGGAGTGCGACAGCCATGCTTACGCGCGGCAGCATGGCTGTCGCACTCCACATTCCTTATTCCTTTTCAGACAGGGCTATCGCCGTTGGGGCTTTCTCTGTAGGTGCGGTTTACATTGCAGAGAGATGCGTTGTGTGGCTACAAGCTGCAGCTACACTGATAGGTAGCTGCGAACCATGGAAGCCTTTCTTTGACACGGAGAGGCGTGACGTGCGGCTACAAGCCGCACGTCACACCGATAACGCCATATCAAAGGCTCCCAGCGAGCGTGTGCTGAGTCCTGAAGCGCTGCTTACGCTCCAACAGCGTTGTGGGCGTCAATCATAGCGGAGAAGGTATTGCGCAACAACCGTTCGGTGAACTGGATCAGGTTCTTGCGCCCGAACTGCTCGACATAATCGGCGGCTGCGGCGAGCAGACCAGGGTCGGCGCCCTCGTTGCGTTCGCGCAGGTACCAGCGGTGGTCCATGATCCAACGATACAGGTCGGCTTCGGTACGACCCGGGAAAGAGCGGAGCACGCCGTGTTCGCGGATGACATCGGCGACCGGCAGGTACACGTTGTCGTACCAGTCGATCATCGCTTCGTCGCGGCTAATCTCGCGTTGCTGGTCCAGGCCCATGAAATAGCGGTGTGCGTTGATATGTCGGATCAGATCGAGATAACCGCCGGGCTCGCTGAACTCGATCCGCTGCTGCGGGCGCAATTGTCCCAAACTGGTCCAGTCTAGGAAGTCGCTGTATTCTTCTTTCAACAGCAAGTCGCGCATGCTCATATCCGGCGAGAGGGGGACATCGACGGTAAGTTCCGTCACCAGCGCGTCGATATAGATCTGGCCTTGTTGGCGCGCAACCGAGACACGGTGGTTGCCATCCTTGACGAAGTAGATATCGCCGATCTTGTACAGTTCGACCGCAGGTAGCCCAACTGCGGAGAGATGGGCTTTGTCGATGCTGATCCAGCGATTCTTGGTGGTCTCGCGGAGTGGAAGAAAGCGGCGGTCGAAATCGCTGTAGCGGCCTTCGCTGCCGATGATTTGATCGAGCCGGACCGTCTGGTTGCCAAGATAGTGCTGACCGCGAATATTCAAGCGCGATCGGACGTCGTCGAGTGAGAGAAGATCATTCGATGTACGGTTGATGATCGACTGGAACCAGGCCACAAAGGCCTGGCGACGAGCACGGGAGAAGTCTTCTTTTGCGGTGTTATCAATCCAAGTCATAGGAAGAGAAGAGTCCTCATCACCACATCGCACATCATTGTGTTAAGCGGTTCTAGTCCTAATTCATGCTACTCGCCATACCTCAGTGTCTGCAGCATCGCGCGGGTGCGAAGCACGAATAGGTTCAGTGTATGCTCCATTCTTGCTTTAGCCGAGCCACGTTGTTTAACCGGCGCGGCCTCCGACCAGGCACAGTATAGCATACTCGGATCAGAATGCTAACGCCAGTTGGCTGATACCCATCTGATACGCGGCAGCGGGATTGGCTCTGGCTGCGTGTCGTGTTGGCGGGAGGAGCAATGAGCCCATAGAAGGGCAATCCATCCCATGTTGCTGCAGTATTGGACGATATGGCTTTTTTCTGTATCATGTAAATAACTATTAAATCCCAGGCGCGATAGTATATCGATAGTATATCGCTTGATGATACCGAACGACGTGTGGGAGCATCGTTTCGGTTGTATGAGTGGGGATAGGGAAGAGAGAGAAGGCACGACCCTGCAAATCCCCCGCTACTTGCCGCAAGATCTGCAAGTAGATCTTGGACCAAAATTTGGCTGACACCTTGTAGTATGACATGCTGCATTATGTGGAGCATCTCCTGCGCCAGGGCCGAAATGCCTCACTTCCCTCCATCCTGCGCGTAGCGAAAAAACAACACACCAGCAGTCTATAGCCAAAAGTTGGCCTTATCGGTGAAGAGTTTTTTCTGTAAGATAATCAATTCTTATCTACAGATATGGCTCGTTTAGGCTATGCTTATGCTCGTATGTGCGAGACTAATTGTGTCTATCATCACAAAATTCTCAATCGTTCTGCGGTCGTGAGGTTCACGCCTGACCTGTCCAATCACAATCACGAATGAATCCAAATAGGTTTGCATCTGTTTGGAATGAACAAGTTCTTGGCTTGTTGTGTTGTGACCGCACACCGCCCATAAGACACCAATGATGTCTGGTACATACTGCTTTCAAGTGAGGTTTGCCCTGGCTCCCAATCAGGGGCGAACGCATTGGTTGGAGTTTGTATGCGGGGAGGAGCAAGACAATGACTGCTTTGGACCTAGACACCCTGAACATGGTGCTGTCCACACTGAAGGAGTATGCCGAACGAAAGCTGACGCTGTCGTACCTGCTGGAACTGGATCACAACGATGAGTTCCCGCACGATGTGCTGCGTGAGTTGTACGAACAGCTTGGCCTCCACCTGCTCTTCATTCCTGAAGAGTATGGCGGACTCGGCGGGGGAGCCTACGACATCTATCGCGTCTCCGAGGCAATGGCGGCTATTGACTTGGGTATTGCGACTGGCGTCCTGGCGACATTCTTGGGCAGCGACCCAATCACGGTTGGCGGTACCGAAGAACAGAAGGCCCATTGGATGGGACGCATCGCCGAAGAAGGCTTGCTCGTCGCCTATGGCGCCACTGAGCCTCAAGCTGGTAGCGATCTGGCAACCATGAGCACAAAAGCTGTGCCGGTCGTTGAGGATGGCAAGGTAACCGGCTACAAAATCACTGGACGCAAGCAGTGGATCAGTAATGGCGGCGTGGCCTCGATCTACACAATTCTTGCCAATGCGCCGGGCGGACCGACCTGGTTCGTGATGGAACGCGACTCCGAAGGCTTTTCCTATGGGAAACCAGAGGACAAGCACGGTATCCGCGCGAGCAACACTGCGGCGCTCTACCTCGATGATGTTTTTATTCCGGTCGAAAACATGGTCGGCGGCGTCGAGGGTCAGGGTCTAGCGCAGGCCCAGGCGGTGTTCGGCTATACCCGGCTGATGGTCGGCTCGTTCGGTCTGGGCGCCGGTTGGGCCGCCCTGCAGCGCGCTATCCGTTACGGCCAGGTTCGCGTACAGGGCGGTTCGCTGCTCAGCCAGAAACAAGGCTATACCCACAAGCTGTTGGCGCCCAATGCGGTGCGCCTCGAAGCTTCTCGGGCCTACATCGAGTGGGTCGCCGAGCGGATCGATGGCGGCGATCCCGACCAGGCGACCGAGGGCGCCGTTGCCAAGTATATGGCGACCGAGTCGGGCAACAAAGCCGCCGAGGATGCGATCCAGGCCCATGGCGGCTACGGTTATACCAAAGAATATTTCGTCGAAAAGATCAAGCGCGATGTGCGCATCACCTGTATCTACGAAGGCACGTCGGAGATTTTGGAGTGGACTATTGCGCGCGACCGTTGGCAGTCCCACCTCAAGACCCGCGGCGCCTACTACAACGACTGGGCAGCCAAGCTGGATCAGTTGCAGCGTAGCGGACCCGATAGCGGCGCGGCGACCGCAGCCGCAGCAATGCGCGCCCTGGCGGTTATCTTGGAACGCTGCCGGATTGACCGGCTGACCCGCAACCAGCATGTGCTCTTCCGCCTCGGCGAGCTGATTGCCTATACCGAGACCGCCGCTGTCTTTGCCGAGCGCTCGGTTCACCAGCCAACCAACGCCATCAACTTCGATCCGCCCA
>JAKSDJ010000228.1 GCA_022360155.1 Chloroflexales bacterium
AGCGACCTTCCCGCCAGCGATGGTTCGCATCAGCTCGATCGCCCGACGTTGTGCGATGAGCGGCACTTCGTAGTCTACGCCGCGCTCGAAACGCCGTGAGGCCTCGCTCGGCAATTTGAGTTCGCGCGCCGTACGACGAATCTGACCTGGTTCCCAAATCGCCGCTTCGAGTAGTACGCGCGTGGTTGTATCGCGCACTTCGCTGTCTTCGCCGCCCATCACCCCGGCCACGCCTGACGGCCCAGCGGGATCACAAACGAGCAAGGGCGGATGCGACAAACCGCTCTCCTCACCAGGGGTTAGGTCGCGGTCTTTGCCGTCCAGAGTAGTCAGGCGCTCACCCGGCTGGGCGCGGCGCACGATAAGATGCTGATCACGCACCCGGTCGGCATCGAAGGCGTGCGAAGGCTCGCCCCATTCGAGCATCACATAGTTGGAAATATCAACGATATTGTTGACCGGACGCATCCCCGCATAGCGCAGGCGGCGTTGCATCCACTCCGGCGACGGGCCAATTGTGACACCCTCGATCAAGCCAGCCGTAAAACGCGGGCAGAGTTGCGGCTCAGTGACTGTGACTGTGGCTCGGTCGGTGATTGGCGGGCCTTCCATCTGCACCTGCGGGTCGGGGAGATGTAAGGCGACCCCAGTAAGCGCAGCGATCTCGCGCGCCACACCAACGATCGAGAGACAACGCGCATAGTTCGGCGTCAGGTCGAGATCAAGCACAACATCGCCCATAAAGTCGCGCAGCGGCATTCCCACCGGCGCGTCGTCTTCCAGAAAAATGATGCCTTCATGCTCGTCGCTAATCCCGAGTTCCTTCTCGCTGCACAGCATGGCATCGCTCATCACGCCGCGCACCGGGCGACCCTTGAGTGTGGTGATGACTTTCCCCTCGGCGTGACCATCATAGAGGCGCGCGCCCTCACGGGCAAACACCGATTTGAGCGGGTGATTCAGACGACCTTGACCTTTGAAGGGGAACAGATTGGGCGCGCCGGTTACGACCGTATGCGGCTGCGGCCCGCCATAATCTACATCGGCCAGAACCAGGCGGTCGGCATTGGGATGCGGCTTGACTTCGAGAATATTGGCAACCAGGATCTGCTCTGGGTTCCAGGGCAATTCAGCCTCGTCCAAACCAATATAGATAATATCAGCGACCTCCATCCCGGCTAAGGTCAAACGTTGAGCCAATGTTTCGATTGGTGTGTTTATGTCAACAAATTCTTTGAGCCAGCTCAATGGCGCTTTCATTGCATTCTATCCTCTTGGCAGTCAGTTGTCATACAAAGTTTAAGGTTTGGGGAGCCAGCGAAACACTTCTCGATAGTGAAAGGCATTGTCATGAAACAACAACGGGGCGCACCAGAGTTGGTGCTGATTAGGCAAAGGCGCACCCTGAGGACGGGGCTGAGGACCATAACAGCGTCCACAGCCCCTGACGAAAGGTGAACCACCAGCGGCTGCCAAAGATACGCGGATTGCGTTGGGTAATCGTACTCACACCAGAGCTCCCATAGCTTTAGAATGGGCGAAGATGGCTGAAAGGAGTATAGCGGAGGGATAGGCCGCTGTCAAGAAATACAGTCGATGCTACTTGACGATAGCGCTGATCTCGGTACAATCCTACAAGGAGCCTTGTCGCTGCCAAACTGGCGAACCCAGGAGTCATCAATGATTGACACAACTGAATCCACCTCGCCGCCCACATCTATAGCTCCCCCAGCACCGCCCCACCGGAGTTGCCTGAGTCGGATTGGCAGCTTTTTTGCCTGGTTGCTCATGCTTGTGCTAAGTGCTGGCTTGGTTCTGGTTGCGCTTGGCGCTATCGCCTACTATGGCTTCGGGTACACGCTAGACACTCCTGGGCGACTCATACGGGCAAGCGATGAAGTTGCAGCAGTACAACAAGAAAACAGCACACTGCAAACCCAGGTCGTTGTGATGCAAACCCAGGCGGCGCAACAGGCGATGCGAACGAGTGACAACAGCGAGCTTCTGGACGATGTGGAGAGAACCCTGGACGAAATCCAACAGCAGTCGTGGGAGGTCGAGCAGTTGAGCAATCAGCTCCGTGAGAATGTCTCCATCGCTGCAACCATCCAGAGCGGTGCGCACGATGATCGGGTCTTGGTGTCGGTTATGGCCACAACACAGGCCAAACGTGATGTTCAAGTGAATGAAATCCTGACGAATGTCGAAGAGTTGCAACAACAAACCGAACGAATTGCTCGCTTCTTGCAGCGCTTGAGCGATATCTCCGGTGATACAGCGCTCGATTTGGATAATCCTGATAGCGAAAATGCTGATTCATTCCAATCAACGGACGCAACACCTTCAGCGCGTCCGACAGGCCCATCGTCGCCCACACTAGAGCCCACAGCAACCGTCATCACAACACCAACCCGGACCGCAACTCCAGAAGCGACCGTGACTCCGGCAGCGGCAGCGCCCACTCCTACCGATAGCACTATAAGAGCCGCCCAAACATATAATGACCTGCCAAAGCCTTAATTTGTAGTAAATTTGTAACATCCACTGCATTGCGGTTGTGCGTATACCATAATATAATGTCAAAGGTTAAAGAAAATAGGCTTACAACAAGCAATTCTGGTGAATACATGCTACGCCGCTCATACCAAGAGCCCTCTTCTTCTAAGCGCATCAGTGTTACCCGGAAAGCCTTATCACCACGTGCGCAGATCACATGGACTTTGGGAAATCTCCTCCTTTTAGGAGGGGTGTATCTGCTTTTATATGTAGGCGGGCTCTACACCCAAATCGAATACTTTCGGCTCGCCGCGCGCGGCGATAGTGAGATAGACGCGCCAAAAATGATTATAGACCCGGCTATTCAGGAGTCCTTAGCGACTCAAACAGAGGCGCCGGCATTCAACATACCAATCCTCAACAGTACAGGCCGGGTATCGAGCAGCGTCCCAAGCGCTGCACAAGCCGCGCATGTTTCAACCGTGAGCCGAGTGGTCATCCCCAGCATCGACGTTGACTCGAAGGTCATCGAGGTGGGTTGGCGGGTCGAGGAGCAAGCCGGACAACCGGTCGCCGTTTGGGAAGTGGCTGAATATGCAGTGGGTCAGCACAAAGGCTCGGCAAACCCTGGCGAAGCTGGCAATATTGTACTGGCCGGACACGTCGGCGGTTACGGCAAGGTATTCAAGGATCTTTTCTATGTCAACCCCGGTGATCAGATTGCCCTGTACAGCGAGGGGCAGGAATTTCTCTATGTTGTGCAGGAACACTTGATAGTTGATGAGGAAGGCGTCTCCCCAAAACAACGCGCCGCAAATGCGCGTTTGATCGAACCGACCGATCACGAGGTTGTCACCCTGGTAACATGCTGGCCGCCCAAAGGCCCTCAGCGCTTCCACCAGCGAGTGGTGATCCAGGCTGTGCCATACTCCTCCAACACAAGCAGCAACACCGATATTGGCCTGGGGGCCTGGACTGTACGCTAGCGGCACGTTGACATCCTTCGGCTGCGCTCAGGCAGGGGTTAGTACGTTAGCAAACAACAAGTCTCAGATATCGTCAAGCAGCGCGAGGGCAACCCTCGTGCTGCTTTTTCGTGAAGGCGCGGCCTAGATTGGACCGCGCCAACGCGCCGCCACCGTGCAGATGCGAGATGTCCGACGGCAACAGCCGCACCGCCCGCTGCGAATAACCGAAAAGCAGAGTTAGCTCCAATACTTTTCCAATATAGACCTTTAAGGTCTTGGGAAAGGCTTCCGAAAGCATCTATTCAAGACCTTAAAGGTCTTCTAGGGCGCTTATCTGAAAAGTATTGGAATTAGCTCTTACTACCCTTGCGGACGCGACGGATCTGGCGCAAAGCCCGATTCCAGCGTGGCAAACCTGTAAACGGCAATAAGCGCCGGCGATGTTTGGTCAGCCGCCGTGCAGGCGCTTGCTCCAGTTGCTCCATAATGATTGCGGCAATCTGAGCTGCGCCATCGCGCGGAACTGCATCGGCGAGGCGGGCGACAGTGTCGGCATAAGACTGCGGCGCGGTTAGCGTGTCTACTGCACTGACAATCCGCTCGATCGTTGGACAGAACAACCCCAGTTCATGGTTGAGCACGAAGTCAATATTACCCCGTTCTTGCATGCCTACTGCCTCAGTGACAATTACTGGGCGGCGCATAACCAGAGCTTCCATCAAGGTGCCGGGACCAGCCTTCGTGACAACAATATCGCTGGCAGCCATCAAGACTTCCATGTTGTCGACAAAGCCATAGATATGTATCGAGGACGCGCGTTTTTGGGCTGTCAGCTCCTGATAGATAGCACGGTTCTTCCCCGTAACGACCAGAAACTGCTTCTCTGGATAGGTGCGCTCCAGTTCGCGCACTAGTTTGAGTAGGCGCCCTGACCCAACACCCCCGCTCGTAACAAGCACCGTGAATTGGTCCTCGACGATGCCTAATTCGTGGCGCGCCTCCGCCTTGGAGCCTGCATAGCGCGCAAACTTAGGATGAACCGGGAAGCCAGTACGAAACATTCGGTCAGGGCGCATGCCCTGCCGCCGCATCGTTGTATAGGATTCGTCGGTGGGCAAAAGGCACAGATTAACCCCGGATAGGTCCAGGCGGCGTGGATAGAGACAAGGTCGGTGACGACCGTAACGATGCGGAAAGGCAAGCGATAGGCCGTGCGCGCACTACAGACAAACCGGTGGACCAGCGGGTGGGTGACAACAACCAGCTCCGGCTGGATTGATTGCAACGCACGGGCTACATTGCGCCGCGCCTGGATCGAGACGATCCGCGAGAGGACATCAACCCGCCGTACTCCATTCGTCAACTGAAACGTAAAATCATAGAGCGGGAGCCAGCGCGTCGAAAGCTGGTCATATAGTTGAGGGGCAGCGCGCAACCCAGGTACATTGGTAACCTGCAAAACGTCGAGCATTGCGCTCGACACTATGCCGTCACTGGCTGCATCCAGTGCGGCGCTAATCGCAACGGCGGCGCTTCGATGCCCGCCGCCTGTATCCGATATCGCAAATAAAACTTTGGATGGATTAGTCGGCATGATGGTCTTCCTGATTCCTCGTTGACTCGATCATTCTATTTTGCTGCCCTGATGGTACCATACCAAACAGATTTATAGAATGCAAACTTACTAGATTTATACAATAAACGCGGGCGAGATACAAATCTAGCTCACACGTTAGCGCGTCTGCAGGTTTGCACCTTGGGGCAGCAACGCATTAGCACGTCCGCACACAACGCGCTGCCGGCATTCACAAACGAGGCAGGCAGAGGTACTTGGCGCTTTAGTCAGGCAAGAGATCAAGAAGGGTATCGAGGATATAATCCGGCTGGTGTTGAGCCATTGCCAGGTCAACCCGCCGGCTCGAACCGGTTAGCACCAGCGCCGTTGCCATCCCCGCACGCGCACCCATGGCGATATCGGTCTCCAGACGATCGCCGATCATTAGGCATTGCTCCATGGGGACGGCCAGGAGCTCGCCAATAGCTTGTACGGTAAATGGCGAAGGCTTGCCGACAACAACTTCACAGCGGGTATTGGTGCATGCTTCGATAGCAGCAATGATCGCGGCGGCGTCGGGTTGACCGCCGCCCGGCACGGGGCAGTAGCGGTCAGCGTTGGTGGCGATCAGGCGCGCGCCGGCCCGGATCGCGTCGAAAGCAACCTGAAGTTTGTGATAAGTGAAGGTGCGATCAAATGACGCAACGACAAATTCAATCGTACCAGGGTGTTCACTAAACACAAATCCAGCCGCGGCCAGGTCGTCGATCAAGGGCTGCTCGCCCGCCACAAAAAGACAGGTTCCTGGCGCGTGTTGTAACAGCCATTGCACCAACACATACGATGAGTTGACGATCACACTAGGGTCAGCCGGAATAGCCAGGCGGTTGAGTTTCTCAGCATATTGAAGCCGAGTATAGGTTGGATTATTCGATAGGAACGCCACCCGCCGGCCTGCGCTGCGGAGAGAGGCAAGCACTTCATGGACGCCAGGCAGCAGCGTGTCGCCCAAATAGATCGTCCCGTCCAAATCAAAGATATAGCCTTCATAGGCAGGAATTGAGGGCATAACCACCTCAGGGCAGCACCTGATCAAGAATCTTACGCAACTGATCCATGCTCACTGGCTTGAGTACAAACATCGTTATCCCGGCAGCTAGTGCGGAAACTTCGACGGTAATATCGGCGGAGATAAGCACAACCGGCACATCCGATAGAGCCCGAATCGCGCGGACGAGCTCCAAGCCGCTCATGATCGGCATCCGATGGTCACTGATAATCAGATCAGCGCCCTGTTGCTGAAAACATGCCAGCGCTTCCGCACCATTCTCCACAGCGGTTATGATCGCTTGGCGTTGGAGCCTGGACAACGCGCGCACAAGAAACAGGCGCACAGCGAGATCATCTTCGGCCAGAATAATATGGTAGCTCATGCCATCTACCGTTCTTCCTGCAACACACAACAGTGGATTGCGTTATGCCATCAGCGGCATGGATATCTGCGTCTCTCTGTTGTCGCATACCCTTGACTTACAGCCCGATAGTGGTATATTTGTGCTACCAGGCCCACATGGTAGAGGAGGTTTCATGATCAACCGCAATCGCACCAAACTCGGCGTCGTCACGAGCGGCTCGCTTATCGAGGGCTTGACCGCGCGCCTGGAAGCACGCGAGAGCGTTGAAGATATGCGTGTTGGGAAGTTCGTTGTTATCCAGGGCGAAAAACACGAGTTTTTCTCTATGATAACGGATGTCGTGCTCGAAGCGACCAACCAAAAGGTACTAATTGACCCGCCCAATAGTGATCTGTTTATCCACGAAGTTCTCGCGGGGACATCGACATATGGCGCCATTACGCTGATGCCGCGTCTCATGCTCCCTACAGACTTGAACCAGGGCATGTTGCCGGTCAAGACCATCCCGCGGCACTTCTCAGCAGTCCACGAAGCTGATGAGTCCGACTTCACGCGGGTCTTCGGCAATGAGAGCGGGGCGCGATTCGAAATTGGCCGTCCGCTCGATATGGACGTACCGGTCTGTTTGAATCTGGAGCGTCTAGTCGAACGCAGCAATGGCATTTTTGGCAAGAGCGGGACAGGAAAGAGTTTCCTAACCCGCCTTCTGCTCTGTGGCACTATCGGGTGCGACGTTGCAAGCAACCTGATATTTGACATGCACAGCGAATACGGTTGGGAAACCATGGCGGAGGATGGCAGCTTTGTCAAGGGTTTGCGGCAACTTTTTGGCAGCAAGGTTCTCATCTATTCACTTGATGCAACCTCCTCACGCAAACGCGGAGTTGGCGTCGATGAAGAGATCGTCCTGGGCTTAGATCAGATCGAAGTCGAGGATGTGATGTTGCTCCAGGATGAACTCAACCTTAGCAGTACAGCGACCGAGTCTTCATATTTATTGGCCGACCGCTACAAGGAACGATGGTTAAATGAATTATTACAAATGGATAGTAACACCCTCAAAGAGTTCGCCGAGGGTAGTGGCGCACACCCCGGCGCCCTAAGCGCCCTCAAACGCAAACTCGAGCAAGTTGCACGACAAGGGTTTGTACGCCAGCAAGCCAACACACAAACGATTAACCGCTTGATCGACGCACTCGCCAACGGGTATCATATTGTCCTGGAGTTTGGCCAATACCGGAGTGCGCTGGCGTATATGCTCGTTGCCAATATCATCACCCGCCGCATTCACCGTCGCTGGGTCGAACAGACCGAACGCTTTCTCAACACCAAAAATCCTGCCGATAAGCCGCGCCAACTCATGATTACGATCGAAGAAGCGCACAAATTCCTTACGCCAACGACCGCACGGCAGACAACCTTTGGCACTATTGCCCGCGAGATGCGGAAATATAGCGTCACACTGCTGGTCGTCGATCAACGGCCCTCGTCGATTGACTCTGAAGTGATGAGTCAGCTTGGCACACGCATTACCGCACTGCTCAACGACGACAAAGACATCGATGCCGTTTTTACCGGTGTGAGCGGCGGGAGCGGGCTAAAAGCCGTGTTAGCCAGCCTAGACACCAAACAACAGGCTCTCGTTCTTGGCCATGCTGTACCAATGCCAGTCGTCATTCGCACCCGTCCCTATGATTCGGTTCTCTATAAGTCGTTCGGATATAAAGGAGATGATCCGGCAACAACACGCCGCCAAGCTCTTGCTGAGATGGACGAGTTATTTGCCGATTAGCGCTGCCATGATTTTTGGTCATCGTCATTAAGTGCTAAGCGCTTTGATTCAATTGCTGCGCCGCCGCGACATCAAGCATCCACGTTATCGCGCCCTGGAGCGGCGCAATACCCTGGATTGGAATATGCTGCGGATCATATGGGCCACGCAGGGCAGCGCGCACGGCTGCGGCTTTATCAGCGCCTGTCACCAGCACCAGAGTATGGGCGGCACGATTCAAGGCTGCATAGGTAAGCGAGATACGTTGGGGCGGCGGCTTGGGCGCGCCAGCCACAGCCACAACGAGCGTATCTTCGGGCGCCATCAACGCCGGGTGGCGCGGAAAGAGTGACGCCGTATGTCCATCAGGTCCCATCCCCAGCAGAACCAGGTCGAACCGATCATCATTTCTGTCGAGGAGCGCGCGAACTTGCTGCTCATAGGCTGATGCAGCCTCAGATGGATCGCTGTAGTGTGTAGCAATGGGAAAAATCTGTTCGGGCGGGATGGGCGCATGATCGAGCAGAGTCTCGCGGGCCATGGCCAATAAGCTGTCTGGGTGATCGGCAGGAACATAACGCTCGTCGCCCCACAAGACCCAGAGCTGCGCCCAAGGGATTTGGTCGCATAGGGGCGCTTGCACCAGGCGCCGGTAAAGCCCTTGCGGCGTGCTACCGCCGGATAGGACTATGAGGAAACGCCCTGTTGACGCGACTCGCTCGCGTACCAACGCTACGATATGCTCCGCCGCTTGTTGCTGCACAGCCTCGGCATCTGGCAGCACAATAATGTCTGGTTGACCAGGCATACGCTATGATCCTTCTAAATGCAAACCGCCTATCGGCCCCGTAGGGAGGAGCCGTCGATACACGCTAGGTGGATATCTTCAGTGGCGCTGTCTATACAGCCAGATCATACGCTGTGTATGATTTCGCACAGACGAGCGGCTGATCGCCTTTACTGAAGGACATAACACTTCAGGTATGCGATAAAGAACCTGCCAACCTTCAAGCGTCCCAGCCTGTTAACATTCCAACGTCCCAACTGTCCCAAATGTTACAATCAGCTAACGTCAATTGGACAGACTATCGTTAGGATCTGCATTCATTTCTGCAAATAAGGCCAGCGTTTCAGCACGAATAGCTTCGAACGGCTCGACACGAGCATAGCTCTGGCACGTATGCCAATAACACGTCAACAAGCGTAACAGACGCAACCGTTCAGTCTCTGCGGCGCTCAGCGTTGCAAGAGCGTTGTAACCTTCGAGAAGACCCATACGCCACTCGGGCCTAAAGACCGGGTTTAGCCCCCAAGCCAGATCCAACAGCCCGTCGCCAGCCACAGCCCAACCAGGATTGGTCAGCGCTTCTAACTGAACATGTTCACCAACGGTGCAAAGGGTAACACGTGGGCTGGGTGCGCCATGCATCAGGCGCGGTTCGGTCACGACCAACGCGGGATGATCGAGCAGTGTTGCAATTGTCGCCCGTTCAGTTTCATCGAACAACAGCGCTTCAAGAGACGCTGACGCTAGCATTGCATGCAACGAGGCGAGAACTGCCCGCCAATCGGGGAACGTCCAACGGCCATTTCGATTAGGACGCCCCCAACCCGCGGCGGAAATCCGGTGCATTCGTCGCAACAAGCGGCCCGTCTGACGCGCCGCCGCCCGCACCAAGTGAGAGGAATCAATCAAATCGACGTTGGTCCCACACACATGACCTTCGACAATATAGGTGAAAGGAACCAGCGAACAGGTCATATCGGCGTGGATGATACGGGCCGCCGGGAACTGGTGCGTTGCCATCACCCGCCCAAAATACACAGCGCCTGACAGATCGCCCTCAGGAGCGATCCGCAGCACAAGGTGCATCGTCGGTGTACTAACGCGCACTCGAACATGTACCGGCGTCTGGTCCAGTAACACAATATCGGTTGGGCGCATGTTCAGCGAGCGGAGGATAAAAGCGGTATAGTCGCCGAGACGCCCAAGCACACGACGCCAGGCATCGCTGTAAGTCGGATCGTCGGGGTCGATAGCGTAATTATTGAGAAAATCATAATCCATACACCCAGCTATTATACTCGATTTTAGCGTTATGCATGTTCGGGTATTGCCTCACGGTCTCATCATCAAGCAAAAGTGGTCAACTCTATTCATTTTGGCCAAAACAAAAGAGCGCGAGCGCCGGTAACAAGCTGCCGGCGCCCGCGCTCAGTCAAAGTGAAAGCTTCTACTGTTGGATCTCTGGCAGCGTAAAACGCAAGACCTGCGAGCGATCGCGGTCTACGACGTAGACATCACCCTCTGTCCCGACAGCCATACCGCTTGGCGAGCTCAGCGATGCCCGATCCTGACCGGCGCCGCCCCAGCGCAAACCGATATCGCCACGCAAGTTTGCCGCCAACACCAGGTTCTGACTCGGCACGCTCACGTAGACCTGCCCTGATGAGCTGGCCGCGATGGCGGGGTCATCGTAGGTATTGGGACGCCAGCCGCTGACTCGCCAGGTCACAACAGGAATAGGCGATACCTGACCACCCTCCGCTCGCTGGAAGACCTGGACGCGGCTGTTCCAGACATCGGCAACGTATAGATTGCCCTGCCCGTCAATTGCAATGCTCGCCGGCTCGTTGAAGGCGCCCACCTCAGATCCTTCATAGCCCCACTGATACAGATACTCCCCTTCGCTATCGGTGACAACAATGCGCCGGTTGCCGGTATCAGCGATATAGACATTTCCATCGGCGTCAACCACAATACTCCGCGGCCCAAAGAAGCCCAGCGGTTCGGCCTCGTTTGCGGCAAGCGTACTGCCGGTTATTGTCGCCCGCCGGCTATCACCCAGATCATCGGAGCCACTGCCCCAGCTTGTCAACCATTTGCCCTCAGGGTCAAACTTGACGATCCGCGCATTCCAGGTATCAGCGACGTAAAGGTTACCCTGGACATCGACCGCCAAACCGCGTGGTTCATAAAACTGCTGCGGGCCGCTGCCGAAGCTCGGTCCGCCTATGGTGCGAATCAGATCGCCCTGTGAGTCGAAGACTTGCACGCGATGGTTCTGGGTGTCGGCCACATAAATAGTACCCTCGCCATCAACAACAATCCCGGTTGGATTCGTCAACTCGTCAGGCTCGCCAATCTCATCCTGCGCGAGCAGCCGCACCAACGCGCCGCTAGAGGGGTTGTCGACGACGCTTGCCACCGAGCCGCTGGCCAGATCACGTCGCATCCAGAACTCCACCTCGCGCGCCCCCGGTATGAGCGGATAAGGCAGCTCGCGGTAGAGCAAAAACTGCCAAAGCGCAGCTTGATTCTCAGCTCGGAAAGGCCAAGCCAGCGGCGCCCAGATCGGATGGACTTGGCTGGCGATGTCGGCCCGACAGCCCGTAGGCTGGTTGGACTGCGTTGACTCGGTCAACTCTTCGGGGCGGGTCCAAGTACTGAAATAGAAGCGCTTATAACCAGGGC
>JAKSDJ010000359.1 GCA_022360155.1 Chloroflexales bacterium
GGCCTCAGCGTTGCCATTATGATTTGCGTGGTGTATATCCCGCACGTCCTCATTGCACTGCACGGCCTGACAAGCGATATCGACGCACTACTGGAATGCGGCGCTTTCCTGTTTGTCGCTGCGCTGACCGGCTACCTGGCCGATGCCGAGCGTCATCAGCGCCAACGAGCGCAGGAAGCCGCCGCACAGCGCCAGGCTCAGGCCGAGGAGGCGGAGCGCATGCGCGCCTCGGTCACATCTATTTTGGAGAGCATCGACAGCAGCGTCATCACCGTTGATCACGCAGGGCGGGTGATGACGACAAACTATGCTGCTCGCGCCTTATTCGCTTCCAACACAGAAGTGAGTATCGCCTTGCCTGATGCCGTTCAGGACTATCTAAATTCCGGAGCGCAGGGCTACCAGCAGTTCATCCATCACGGGCGCACACTGGAACTGCACAGCTCGCCGTTGCGCGGGGCGCAAGGTGAGAGGGTCGGCGTCGTGCTGGTGCTGGAAGACCTGACCGAACGGCGCGCACTAGAAGAACAGATGCGTCGCGCCGAGCGTTTGGCGGCGCTGGGGCGGCTGGCAGGCGGCCTGGCCCACGAACTGCGCAATCCGCTGAGCATCACCCGCGCCGCCGCGCAGATGTTGCAGCAGGAGCTAGACCACAACGACAAATCCAGCGAATATACGCGAGTCATCCAGAGCGAGATCGACCGTGTCGATCGCTTGGTGGGGCAGTTGTTGGCCTATGCCCGCCCGCACCCATTACAACGGGCGCAAGTCGACCTTGCCGCCCTGGTGAAGCAGACCAGTAGCCTGGCCAGAGTGTATGCCAAACAGCACGGGGTCACACTGACGGGCCATGTTGCGGATGGGTTGCCGACTATCACCGGCGATAGCGATCTCCTCCACCAGACAGTGGTCAATGCGCTGTTCAATAGCATCCAGGCCACGCCGCCCGGCGGTGTCGTGAGCCTGGATGCGCAGCAAGAACAGGCCGAGGTGCTGCTGATGATCAGCGACAACGGGCACGGCATTCCCACGGACATTCTGCCGCACATCTTCGATCCCTTCTTTACGACACGCGACGACGGCGCCGGACTGGGGCTCAGCATTGTTCAGCAGATTATTCACGACCACGGCGGAGTCATTAGCGTGCAGAGCGAACCGGGGCAGGGTACGCGGGTGACGCTACGCTTGCCGGTAACATTTCCAGCAACGAAATGCACTGCATTGACTCAAGAAGCACAGTAGACACTTTCAGCAACACCGACCTTTCTCATGGAGGCGGCGCGCCGCTCACGGCGTTGGTTCGGCGGGCGGCTCCTCCGCTGGCCGCGTCTCTGCAAGCCGGCGCAACTCCTCGGGCGACTGCGCGGTCTTGATATGATCGTACCCCCACTGCAACACCGCCAGGTCGTGACACGTCTCCATCGCGGCGATCTGCTTCGCGCCCGCATCCCCGAAGCGCAGCTCCACCCCCAGCCTGATCGCCGCTCGCAAGCCCGCGGCGCAGCCCTGCTCGATCCCCATGCGTTCGACACTGGCGACGTAGGTCATATGACTCTCCGCTTCAAACGCGCGCAACGCCTGCCAGAAGCTGCGTTCCAGCGCCGCCGGCAGGCGCATCACCCAATCGATAAACCGAAAAAGCTGGATAATCGCCGGCCGCTCATAGCCCAACTGATACAGGCGGCGGGTCAGCGCCAGCTTGGCCTGTTGGCGCTCGACCAGGTTCTTGCGGGTGTCCTGCGTCCGCAAGTGGGCCATTCCCACCGTGGCAAACGGGTTGCGACTCGCCTCTAGCGCGGCCCAGCGGGCCTGATGGTCCCGCAGCTTGACAAGCGGAAAGGTGAACTGCACCTGACAGCTTTTCTCTAATAAAGCTGACTTAGATGTAAGAGGTGCTTGACAAGCGGAAAGGTAAACTGCACCTGACAGCCCCACCGCTCGGACGCAAACAGCGGCGGTCGCCACACAGCGCGGGCATCGCCAAGCACCGCCTGGCTGACCACTTGCCGATCATATTGCTCCAGCAAGCGGTAGGAGTAGCGCAACATCCGGCGGGCGAAGGCGGTCTCGTGCTGATGCTGGACCTTGATATGCACCAACACCCAGGCTTCTTTCCCGTCACGCTGCCAGACTTGGACCAGCTTGTCGGCGAGCTGCCGCCCCAAGGCGGCGTCCTGGGTAATCTGCTGGAGCTCGGTGTCCACGAAGGCGTAGCCGCGGGACCACGCGACCCCGGTATGGGCGACGGGAAAGAAGAAGGCGAGAAAATCCTGGAAGTACTGCTCCAGCATCTCTTGCCAGAGGCTATCGAAATCGAGGGGGTCGCTCATGGCAGGTGTCTCGCTGGTCGCATCGCATGGCTCTAGTATACCAGGTGCGCGGGTGCTGAGCCATTCAGATATGGCTTTGTCTGTTCCTGATGGCGGGTGCTTGTCAGACTTCTCAGAGCGAAAGAGGCGACCAGCCAAAACGCGCACGAACTAGTTCTTCTTCCGTTATGCCTGACTGTCACCTCACTCTTTTATCCCTCGCTTTTCCTCGTAACGAGCGATTGAAACTGACCCTGGACGCTGTTACCATAACTGTCAACACCAGTATTCTCAATATTCTCATACTCTTACGGGATTGGCGGAGCCTGTAGCGACAAAGAGAAACTGCTCTCCTCCATTCCCACGATAACGTCGTACCTAAGGTACGGCGGGCCGGTTGTCGATCTGCAAACCTTGGAACGTAAGTTGTCTCAGGGAGGAGGCTCCACTATGGGTTTGGGCGTACAAGCGTTGTTGGCGGTGACACCGATACTCGTTGCCGCAGTGTTGTTGGTTGGATTCCGTTGGCCGGCAAAACACACAATGCCGATTGTGTATGTCGTTGCCGTGGTTATCGCGTTAGTGGCCTGGCAGGTGTCGTTGACACGAGTGTTGGCTTCGACGATTCAGGGCTTATTCATTACCTTTGACATCCTCTTCATCATCTTCGGTGCAATTCTGCTTCTCAACACGCTGAAACATTCCGGGGCCGTTACAGCCATCCGCACCGGCTTTGCCAACATCAGCGCCGACCGTCGGGTTCAAGTGGTAATCATCGCTTGGCTCTTCGGTTCGTTCATCGAAGGCGCGGCGGGGTTTGGCACCCCGGCAGCCATCGCCGCCCCGCTGATGGTAGCGTTAGGCTTCCCGGCCATGGCCGCGGTTATGATCGGGATGATGATCCAGAGCACGCCGGTGACCTTTGGTGCAGTCGGAACGCCGATCCTTGTTGGTGTGCGCGGAGGCTTGGACAACCAGGTGATGGCCGACCAACTCGGCGCAATCGGCTTGAGCTTCAACGACTATTTGCACCTGATCGCTGCCCAGTCGGCGCTGTTGCACGGCATTACCGGCACGCTCATCCCGCTGCTGATGGTTGTGATGATGACTCGCTTCTTCGGCAAAAACCGATCATGGACCGAAGGACTGTCGATTCTGCCATTCGCGATCTTCGGCGGTCTGGCCTTCACGATCCCCTACACCCTGACCGCCGTGTTCCTTGGGCCGGAATTTCCCTCGCTCCTGGGCGCGCTGATCGGCCTGGCAATCGTTACATTCGCCGCGCAGAAGGGTTTTCTGGTTCCTAAGGATACCTGGGACTTCGCACCAGCTAGTGAGTGGAGCCCGGAGTGGGTCGGCAAGCTCGAGATCAAGCTCGATTCGTTGACTGCCAAGCGACCAATGTCGAACTGGCTGGCCTGGACGCCCTACGTCCTCGTTGCGCTGTTCCTTGTGCTGACCCGCTTGCCGTTGGGCATTGGCGACGCGCTCAAGACCGTGAAGATTAGCTGGGAGGATATCTTCGGCACTGGAATCAGCGCTACCACAACGCCGCTCTTCCTGCCGGGCGCCATCATGATTGCCGTCGTCCTGATCACCTTCTTCATCCACCAGATGCGTGTCGACGAACTGCGCGCTGCGGTTGGCGAATCCAGCAAGGTCTTGCTCGGTGCTGGCTTTGTCCTGATCTTCACCGTGCCGATGGTGCGGGTCTACATCAACTCCGGCGTCAACAACCTTAACCTGGCGAGCATGCCGATTGCGATGGCCGAGTGGGTAGCCTTCAACGTCGGCGGGATCTGGCCGCTCTTCGCTCCAACAATCGGCGCACTGGGCGCATTCATTGCCGGCAGCAACACGGTCAGTAACCTGATGTTCAGCCTCTTCCAGCACGGCGTCGCCGAACGGCTACTGATCTCCGGCGCGCTGGTGGTTGCGCTCCAAGCTGTGGGCGCCGCGGCGGGTAATATGATCGCCATCCACAACGTGGTCGCTGCGTCGGCAACGGTCGGCTTGCTCGGCCAGGAAGGGACGACCCTGCGCAAAACCGTTATTCCGACCTTCTACTATGTTCTGGTCGTAGGTATCATCGGACTGATCGCCATCAATATGCTGGGCATTAGCGATCCGCTGGCGATGGCTCGCGAAACCCAGGCAGTCGGGCAGTAGCTTGAGTCCATTGTGACATCGCACGCGATCGACGAAGCGCAGCATGGACCAGGACGGCCCCAACCGGGCAATCCACAGCGATACATGCTGCGTTTCTGTAGGGTCAAGGAAGAGGGCGAGCGTGATGGTAACGGCGACAAACCGTAGCGTTGCATGACCATAGCTCTGCAAATCTGTAAGCTTGGACTTATCAGCCCGCAGCCCGTCTCGTGTTATACTTCTTTCATCACCGAACGATAAAGAAGCAAATACGCACACAGTCCGCACACAATGCAGCCGTTGCTGCAGAGAACTCGCCATACGTGCGTTTGGCAGAAGATAGGCGGCTGCGAGTGCTACGGAACATTCGCTAGTCAACGAGGATATTATTATGAGCGCAGGAATTGAGCTACTAACGACGCAGGACTACAAAGCAAAACTCGATCAGTGTATCCACTGCGGAATGTGCCTGCAAGTCTGCCCGACCTACGCTGTGTTTGGCACCGAGATGGACAGCCCGCGCGGACGTATCGCGCTCATGCGCGCAGCGTCGGAGGGGCGCCTCGATGCCGAAAAGTTGAGCAACTCGTTCGCGACGCATATCACCCGCTGCCTGGCTTGTCGCGCTTGCGAGACGGCCTGCCCCTCGAATGTGCAGTACGGCGCGCTGGTCGAGCCGGCCCGCGTTGTCGTCGAAAAGAACCGAGCGCCGGGCGTGGCCGAACGATTCCTGCGCTGGTTGGGCTTACGCCAGTTGATGCCCCACGTCAACCGCCTCAAGATCCTCGCAGTATTGATGTGGCTCTATCAACTCGTCGGCCTGCAATACCTCGTCCGCAAGCTGGATTTCTTACCTAAAACCTTGAAGGCGATGGAGGCGATATTGCCGTCCATCACGCCGCGCTATCGCGACTACCGCAAACCAATGCCGGCGCTGGGCGCCAGGCGCGGGCGGGTCGCCTTCTTCACCGGCTGTATTCAGGAGGCGTTCCTGGCCCCCGCCAACGAGGCGACCGTGTGGGTGTTGCAGCGCAACGGCTACGACGTTATCGCCCCGCCGGGCCAGATCTGCTGCGGCGCTGCCCAGGTTCATGTCGGCGACGAGGAGATGGCGTGCGAACTGGCTCGCCGCAACATTGATGCCTTCATGGCGATGGAGGTCGATGCAATCGTGACCAATGCTGGCGGGTGCGGCCTCGCGCTCAAAGATTATCCGCATCTGTTGGCTAATGACCCAGTCTATGCTGAACGCGCCCGCCAGTTCGCCACCAGGGTGCGCGATGTCAATGAGTTTCTCGTCGATCACTTGCACGTGCCGCCGCGCGGCAAGATTCGGGCCAGGGTCACCTATATCGACTCGTGTCACTTGCGTCACGGTCAGAAGGTGGTTGCGCAGCCGCGTACTCTGCTCAAGCGTATTCCCGGTCTAGAACTGGTCGAATTGCAGCGACCCGACCGATGCTGCGGCAGCGCCGGCGTTTACAATGTCGCACTGCCCGATACCGCCGATGTGATTCTCGATGACAAGATGGCCGATGTTGCCGCGACGGGCGCAAATCTGATCGTCACAAGCAACACAGGCTGCTATATACAGATGATCGCTGGGGCGCGCAAGGCCGGCCTCAGCGCCAAAGTCAAACACGTCGTCGAGGTGCTGGACATGTCGTATCGGGCTGAACGATAAGACGTGGAGTGCGGCAGCGGTCTACGCCGCTCGGCAAGCGACTCATTCACGACAATCTGTGTCGCAGCCGCGTATCATCATTGCAGAGGGAGAAAGCACAATGATCGTGCATCAGCAACGAATCGATCTGCACACGTTAGAGGCGGCGCTGCCACCTGGCCGCGTGGTGGCCGACCCGGTCGCCCTGATTACCTACGAGGGCGATGCCAGCCTAGATAAAGGCCATCCTGACGCCGTCGTCTTTCCGCATTCGACTGACGAAGTCGTCAAAATCATCCAGTGGGCCGGGCAACAAGGCGTGCCGCTTGTCGCGCGTGGCGCCGGCACCGGACTATCGGGCGGGGCGGTCGCCGAGCACGGCGGGATCATCCTCCAGTTTTCCGCCATGGATCGCGTTCTGGATCTGGATGCAGTCGGGCGCAGCGCCGTCGCCCAACCTGGCGCCGTCAATCTCGTGCTCGATGGGTTGGTCAAAGCCAAGGGTTTGTACTACCCGCCCGATCCTTCGAGCGGACGCACATCGACGATTGGCGGCAATATTGGCGAAAACGCCGGCGGGCCGCACTGCTTCAAGTATGGCGTCACCTCGAACTACGTGACCGGTCTCGAAATCGTCCTCGCCGATGGGCGCACCGTGCGGCTGGGCGGGCGCGCGCTGGACTACCCCGAGTACGACCTGGTCGCGCTCCTGGTTGGCAGCGAGGGGACGCTTGGCGTGGTTACCGAGGCGAGCGTGCGCCTTGTGCGCAACCCGCCGGCGGTCAAAACGCTGATGGCCGCCTTCGACTCGGTCGAGGCGGCAGGCGAGGCCGTCTCGGCGGTGATTGCCAATGGCCTGGTGCCGGCGACGCTGGAGATGATGGACCAGCGGATCATGCGGATCATCGAAGACTTCACCCATGCCGGCTTGCCGGTCGAGTCGGGGGCAGCGCTGATCGTCGAGGTCGATGGCTATCCGCAGAGCACGACCCCGCAGATCGATGAGATCAGCGCTATTTTGCTCGATCATAAAGCCTACAACCTGCGCATCGCCCAGACCGCCGAAGAACGCGACAAGATCTGGTATGCGCGCAAGAGCGCCGCCGGAGCGATGGCTCGCCTGGCTCCGGCGTATTACCTAGTGGATGGCACCGTGCCGCGCAGCAAGCTGGCCCAGACGCTTACCGCAGTCAACGGGATCTGCGATGATCTGGAATTGCGAGTGGGCTATGTGTTCCACGCCGGCGACGGAAACTTGCACCCGCTGATCCTGATCGAAGATCCCGCGGATAAAGAATTGATCAAGCGTGTGATCGAGGCCGGGCGACGGATCTTGGAATTATGCGTTCGGCACGAGGGCAGCATTACCGGTGAGCATGGCGTTGGTATTGAAAAGCGAGCCTTTATGCCCTTGATGTTTACGCCTACCGAGCTGGCGGTATTGAAGGAGGTTAAGGAAGTCTTCGATCCCGCGAATCTGCTGAATCCGTACAAAATCTTCCCCGAGCAGGCCGAGTATCTAGGGGCGCCCCCCAACGGGCGGGTTGCTGAAGCCGTCGCCACCCCGCCAATCGACCCGTTGGTCACTCCTGCCACGCTGAACGAGCTGGTCCAGACGGTTCAGTTCTGCCGCGCCGCCGGCAACCCGTTCCAGATTCGTGGCGGACGGGCGACATCCGGTGCGTTGCCGCTCGCCAGTGTGACCATCGCAACCAAGAGTCTGCGCGGCATAAGTAAGCTCGCGCTGGAAGATCTCTATGTGACTGCCGGCGCCGGGACGCCGTTGTCGGAACTCCAGGCCGAGTTGGTTCAGCACAAGATGTGGGCGCCGCTGGTTTCGCCCTGGCCCGAGGCGACGTTGGGCGGTATCGTTGCCACGAACTTGAACGCACCGCTACGGATGCGTTATGGCGGTGTGCGCGACCAGATCTTAGCTGCGATCGTAGTGTTGCCCGATGGCCGCTCGATCCGCGCCGGTCGCCCAGTGGTTAAGAATGTCGCCGGGTATGATCTGCCCAAGCTGCTGGTTGGGGCGCACGGCACGCTGGGCGTTATCGCCGATGTCACACTGAAGCTGACTCCGCTGCCGCGTTCCTGCACAAGCCTGGTGATACCGCTTCGCGATTTGGGTCAGGGCTTGGACCTGGGCCTGGAGTTGCTGCAAACTTGCTTGATGGCTTCGTCCCTGCTGCTCTGCCGTGGCGTAGACATCCCTGGTGTCGCTGCACCCTACGCCCTGATCTACACCGCCGAGGGCATGGCCGAGGATGTCACCGCCGAACTGGCTCAGGTTCGCGATATCGTCCAGGAGAAACCTGGCGGCGGTGCGATACTGGTTGATTTGGCGGGGAGCGCGGTGTGGGCGACCTGGCTGCGCGATGCGGCGGTAACCTCGTTGGTGGCGCGGGTTGGGGTTGCGGCAAAGGATCTGCCTCGACTGCTGCGCGACCTGAATCCAACCATGAACGACGCCTCGTTCGTAGCCGATCTAGCCAGCGGCTTATTGTATACGCAAGGGGTTGCAATTGCACCGATGCGCCGTGAAGCGCACCGTCTCGGTGGATATGCGGTCGTACTCAGCGCGCCTGACCCTGAACACGACGCGCTTGATATCTGGGGGTATCAGCCCGCAGGCCTGGATCTAATGCGCCGGCTCAAGGCGCGCTGGGATCCGGATGGCTTGTGCAATCCTGGCGCGTTTCTGGTCTGATGTCAAGAGAAGAGGCGAGGAGACGAGGAGACGAGTCGCGTCCTCAACTCCTCCAACTCACCGCCTCCTCCAAACTACCCTTCAATGCTGTACTTCTCTAGCCGGTAGAGCAGGGTGTGGCGGGTAAGGCCAAGCAGTTCCGCCGCCCGTGACTTGTTGCCGCCCGCCAGCACCAGCGCCTGCCGAATCAGGGCGACTTCGACCGTTTCCAGATTGAGCCCTTCGGGCGGTAGACGTATGACTTCATTCGCGAGCGGCGCAGCGCACACGTTGGCGGACAGGTGGCGCTCTTCGATAGGCGCGCCGTGGGCCAGCGCCGCCGCCCGCTCTAGCACTCCGCGTAGTTCCGCAATGTTGCCCGGCCAGGAGTAGGCGTGCAGCGCGTTCGATGCCGCCGGAGCAATCGCTGTATCACCCAGCCAGAATTGCGCCAGGAGCAGTAGATCGTCCAGATGTTCACGTAGCGGCGGTACGCGCACTTCGGCGCGGCGCCGGTTCTCTGGCACGGTGAGCTGTGGCGGTCTGTAATCTGCTGGCTCGGTCGTGAGCAATAGCGGGCCATGTTGCTGATCGGTGCGGCGCTGCACCAGGCGCGCCAGCGCCGCAGCGCCGTTTAGACTGAGCGCGTGCAGATGGCGCAGCAACAGGGCGCCCTGCCCCGCCTTGGCCCACGCCCCATCTTGTTCGCTGCTGCCTTCCAGGATGCTCGCCTGCTGCTCGGCGGGCAGCGTCTCCAGGTCGAGTTCGACGAGCGGGGCCTTCCGGCGTGGTCCAGCAGCGTGGGCGTAGCGGGCGATAGTGGCGCGCCCGCTGCCGCTTTCCCCAATCAACCGTAGATCAAAATCCTGCCGAATCGCCTCGGCTGCCACTTCCACGACTCGCCGCCAGGCCAGATGCGAGCCGGGCGGCAGATCAGGTGTTTTGCTGCGTAGACGCTGTATTTCCTGTTGCAACATCTGCCGCTCCAGGGCGCGAGTGATCTTGAATAAGATCTCCTCCACATCGAAGGGCTTGCGCAGATAGTCGGCTGCACCGCTTTGCAGCGCGGTCACGGCTGTGGCAACGGTGCCATAGGCGGTCAGGATGATGACCACCACCTCCGGCCAGCGCTGGTGCATTGCCTGAAGGGTTGCCAGCCCATCAATGCCCTTCAGCTTCAGGTCAAGGATCACCAGATCGATGGGCGTGTTCGCCAGCAGTGCCAGCGCCTCTGACCCCGACCCGGCAGTGTGCGGCGCATGGCCCGCTTTCGTCAGCGCTTCTTGCAGCACCCAGCGCATATTCGGTTCATCATCTACCACCAGTACTCGCGCCATTACACTCACCCTTCCCGTCACTCATCAGACAGTATCGCCTGCACGGCCTCCTCGAGGCTGCTTGGATTGGGGATGCCAAAGATCGTCGCTTGCACCGCCCCGGCGCGATCCAGCAGCACGATGGTCGGGTGGCCGCGCACCCGGTACGTCGTTGCCAGATCTTGCCCGCGCGGGCTGTTAAAGTCCAGGCGCACAACCTCCAAACGGTCGCCGTACTGCTGCTCAATCCCATCCACGATGGGCGCGGTCTCCGCTCAGGGCGGTCAGGGATCGGTGTAGAACAGGAGCAGCGCCGGACCAGTCACTTTGTCAGCCGATGGCGTGGTCAGGGTCTCACCGCCACACGCGCTCAGCCCGCTCAACGCGAGCATGAACAACGCCCAAACCTCAAGCCAGACGGGCACGCGCCGTAGTTTTATGTCTCTTTTCTTGATCATGACATACAGTATACCGTCCAAACGCGGCGCAACCAAATTGCCGCCAGTTCAGAGTCAATGCGAGTACTCATCATCGATGCGCTACCGGTTAATCGTACGATTGCCGTACGTAGCTTCAGATCTGCGGTGAATCGGCGTGCATTAGCGTTATCAGCGTTCCATTGCAGGTAGCCTTACATTGCCAATGCACGTATAGACGCATAACGCTCCGCTCTGCCTGAGCTGTGTGGCATATCCGGCATAACTGTAGGATATGCCGCATAGCGCAAGGCTGGCAGGACTATTTGCTATGGTAAGGCGCGGCTCAGTTGCATTTCGTCTGCGGGTATGCCATGCTGCTGGCGATGGTTCAAGTAACAACAGCGCAAAGGATAGTCGATTACGCGATGAGTAGAAGAAAAACAGGCCGAACGTTACGGCCAAAAAAGCGTGCGCCGATCCGGCCCATCATCATTGGCGGCTTCCTGGCGCTCGTGCTCGTTCTGGTGGCAGCGAATATCCTGGGCGGGCGGAGGGCGCCGACAAGCGCCGGAGCAATTGACCCGACCAATCCGCAGCAGGTCGCCCTGGGTAAGCAAATCTACGCCGTACAGTGCGCCAGTTGCCACGGCGCAAACCTGGAAGGGCAGCCCAACTGGCAACAGCCGCTGCCCGATGGCAGCCGCCCGGCGCCGCCACACGACGATAGCGGCCACACCTGGCACCATCCCGACGACTATCTGTTCAATGTCACCAAATATGGCGGGCAGCGCTATTCGCCGCCGGATTACATCAATGCGATGCCGGGGTACGAAGGCATCCTGAGCGATGCGGAGATCTGGGCAGTGCTAGCCTACATCAAAAGCGCCTGGTCGCCGGAGGTGCAGGCGGCGCAGGAGCGAGCGAACGAACAGGCGCGCTAGATATCCAAAGGAAGTGAAACAACAACGATGCAAATAATACACCGACGCGATTTTCTGCGCCTGAGCGGCGCAACATTGGCAGTGGGAACCGCGAGTTGGCTGACCGGCTGCGCCCGCTTGGGCCAGGTGCAGCCGGAGCCTACAGTCTCAGGCAACCTGACGCCTGATTTCTCGCCCGATGTGGAATTGGCGCTACGGGCGACCAGCGGCGAAGTCGCACTGCTCGATGGCGCTCCGACTCGCGTGCAGACCTTTCAGGGCGAGGTGCTGAACGGAAATGCCGCTGTGCTCCAGGCGCTGCCCTATAGCTACCTGGGGCCAATCATTCGGGTGCGGCGCGGGCAAAACATCCGCGTCCACTTCACCAACGAGATCGACAGCGAGACGATTGTCCACTGGCACGGGCTACATGTGCCCGCCGCGATGGACGGACACCCCCGCGATGTGATTGCGCCAGGCGAAACCTACGTGTACGAGTTCCAGGTCAACAATCGCGCCGGGACATACTGGTTCCATCCGCACCCGCACAGACGCACCGGGCCACAGGTTTATGCCGGGTTGGCCGGGCTGTTCCTAGTGTCCGATGATGAAGAGGCTGCGCTTGACCTGCCCGCAGATGAGGCGGACATTCCGCTGGTTATCCAGGACCGTACCTTCGACAGCAACAATCAGTTTGTCTATATTCCCAATGGCATAATGGATCAGACGATGGGCATGCTGGGTGAGCGCATTCTGGTCAATGGTCAGCCCGATTATGTGCTGCCGGTTGCGACGCGCGCCTACCGCTTGCGCTTGCTCAACGGCTCAAACTCGCGCATCTACAAACTGGCCTGGGATGATGGAACCCCGCTCACGGTGATTGCCAGCGATGGCGGTCTGCTGGCGCAGCCGGTGCAGCGCGACTTTGTGATGCTCGCGCCGGGCGAGCGGGTCGAGTTGTGGGCCGATTTTCGTGAACGCGCCGTCGGGACGGAATTCCAACTACGCAGCCTGCCCTTCGAGGGTATTGACATGGACAGTGGGATGATGAGTGGTATGATGGATAGTGATAGTGGACACAGTGGGATGATGGGCGGCGACAGCGGGCATAGCGGGATGATGGGCGGCGACAGCGGGCATAGCGGGATGCCGCACGGCACGCAGGCCCTGCCCAATGGGGCCGAACTTTCCATCCTCACGGTGCGTGTGGAGCAGAATGTGCAGGACAGCGCCACGCTGCCGCCACAACTTGCTCCTTTGGGCTTCCTCGCGCCGGCAGATGCGCGGAACCAAAACGCGCCACGTACCTTTACGGTGAGCATGGGCCACATGGAGTGGCTGCTCAATGGGCGCACCTTCGAGATGGAAGCCGTGGCGCAGGACGAGAACGTGCAGCTTGGCGCCACAGAAATGTGGGAGTTCATCAACCAGGAAGACGCCCAGGGGCGCTTAGATATGATGGGCATGGCGCACCCGATCCATATCCACGGGGCGCCATGCCAGATTATCGAGCGGACGCCGCCATCCAACGCTACTCTCAAGACCAACTGGGAGGCGATTCGGGCGGGCTATATCGATGAGGGCTGGAAGGATACCTTCCTGATGATGCCGGGCGAACGTGTGAAAATCCTGCTGCATTTTGCCGACTACGAAGGGCTCTACCTCTACCACTGCCACACGCTTGAGCATGAGGATGGCGGAATGATGCGCAACTATCGGGTGCAGGCGTAAATAGCCACGCTACACACGGGCGGGAAAGATGAAGGAAAGAATGCACACAATCAAGATCACGGCTCTTATCGGACTATTTGTAGGCGTCCTGCTTACCGCGTGTGGGGCGCCAGCCGGGCAGCAAGCGCCAGATGCGCAGGATGTGCCAGATGCGCAGGTCATGAGCGTCTACAAATCGCCAACCTGCGGTTGTTGCAGCGACTGGGTCGGCTATGTCGAGCAGCGCGGCTTCACTGTGGCGGTCGAGGATGTCGAGGATATCGCTGCAATCAAGGCGGAACATAAGATTCCTGCCGCTATGCAATCCTGCCATACGGCGCTGATCGATGGCTACGTCATCGAAGGGCACGTGCCGGTCGAGGATATCGAGCGGTTGCTGGCGGAACGCCCGGATGTAATCGGGATTGCCGTCCCCGGTATGCCGATCGGCTCACCTGGTATGGAGGTCGCAGGAACGGCGCCGCAGCCGTTCGATGTCGTGGCTTTTGATGCCGCGGGCAATACCGAGGTGTTTGCCAGTTATCATCGTTAAGCGTATAGCGCTATGTCCACGCCCCGTGAGTCCGGCACTGACGTGCGGGCTCAGTGCGCAAGTCGGTGGAAGCAGACTCGCCTGCAGTGCGCTGCAGCGCACGTGAGCATTCAGCCTGAACGTGCGCTCAAGGCTGTAAACCGCCAGCCCCCCTTCATCTCCCCGCAGGCGGAGAGATGAAGGGGGGCTGACGTGAGGCCACATCAATGACCCGTTCGTGCGTACGGTGCGCGCCGATCCGAGTGGACTCCCCGCTGGGTAACCCTAACGGTTCTTTTGCTCGCGGGCGTAGGGTTGCACCTCCCCGATACCTGGTGCGTTGCTCCTCGTCGCCTCGTCGCCTCGTCATAACATGCTACAATATACCTGACGATACAATCCTTTGGGGCGCTGCATTCGTTCTCTTTGCTCGTCTTCCATGTGTGCATACACAAGTGTGCAAAGAGCCATCTACCAGCGATCTATCTCCGCGTACGCGGGGACCATTCGGGCTATTGGCTAGCAGCTATGTTAAGGATGTTGTTATGCGCCAGACTCGCTTGTTGCGCTGTGTGTTCGGAGTATGCATAGCCGTGCTCTGCGGGATGGCTGCGCTGCCAGTCTTGCCGCCCGCCGTCGCCCAGACGCCGCCCGCGGCGACAGCCAGCACGCCGGGGCCGACCGTGACGCCGACGAGAACCGCCGCTGAGATCATCGGCGCCGGTGACGTGGTGACAACGGGAACCGAGATTGGGCAGCGTTGGGAAATCTTTGGCGCGCTAGGGCTCCTGCTGCTTGGCGCGGCGTTCTTCGTGCTCCAAGGTTTCGCCCGGAAAACCGGCGAGGGACTCGCCGACTTCTTCTATCGGATCTTCCTGGGCAGGTGGTTCGATCGGCGAGTCAAAGATCTCGACGCGCAAAACCAGCAGCGTCTAGACAAGCGCGATGAACTGAAGGCGCGGCAATTGGGCCTGGCAGCGTATTTCGACTGGCTCCAGGAAGAGTTGAAACACCTGCCGATTATTCCGATCCGTTCTACCGAGCGTCAGGAGCAACTGCTTCTAGATGATGTCTATGTCCCGTTGCGCGTGGTCGAGCGGGCGCAGATCGAGGGTTTTCGCAAGTTGGTTAGCGGTAATTTCGATCCCGAAGGCGAATATCAGGTGCGCCGGGAGGCCTACGAGGCGCTTGCGGGTAGTCTGGGGGTCTACCATCTGCTCAGCGATCCCAACCTACTGGCGCAGTTGAAGTCGGCCTCCACCGATGACAGGCGCGACGATCGGCAGCGCCGGAGCGCAGTTGACACCATAGCCGAAACCGCAACCAAACGCCTGTTGCTAGTCGGCGACGCCGGGAGCGGCAAAACAACAACCCTTCAGTATGGCGCCCTGGTGCTAACGCACGACTGTTGCGACCGCGGCGCTACGACGCGGCGGGATCTGCTTGATCTCCATACCGCTACCACGCCGGTTCCCTTCTATATCCGCTTAACCCTGGTTGCGACCTATGTACGTGAAGCGCAGCAGCGCGCCCAACCGGAGGAATTGCCTGGCTTGCAGGGCGCGCCGAGTACGCTGTTGCTCAACTGGCTCGACAGCTATATCGTTGCCCAGGTGGCGCGACGTGGCGCAACCATCGCCAGCGACTTTCCCTCGCATCAGCTCGCTGCTGGCGACTGTCTGGTGATGCTCGATGGACTCGATGAAACCGGCGACGCCCGCGAACGCAACTATATGCAAGGTCTGATTGCCAACCTGGTCCAGGATTATCCCCAGAATCGCTATCTTGTTGCGAGCCGTCCCTTTGAAGAATTGCAACTTCCTGGTTTTGTGGAGCGTCACCTCAGCCCGCTCAACCGTGAAGAGATCGCGCGCTTGCTGCGCAACTGGTTCGGCGCGGTGCGTAAAGTCGCCTCACGTCGTCCCAATGAAACGGCCGAGGAGCAGGTTGCATACCTGAGCGGCATCCTCGACCATAATGCGCGCCTCTTCGAGATGGCGACCAATCCATTGCTGCTCACCAGTATGGCCCTGCTCGTCCACACGGGCGTCGGTTTGCCGCGCGAGCGAGCGGAACTGTATAACCGGCTGATCTATCTGCTGCTCGATACCTGGCGCACCCAGCAGATCACCGGCGGCATCCCCGGTCGTGATGATCGCCGGGCCCGCTATGGCGGCGAGGAGACCGCGCAAGGTGTCCAGCGCCGGCTCCAAGAACTGGCCGCCTGGATGCAGGAGCACGGTCGGCGTGAGCTGCGCCTACACGAGGCGCAGCGAGTCCTGCGGCCGGTTTATGCGAAGCTTAAGCAGTGGGATAACGAACGCGCCCATGACTACATCGCCACCCTGCTCGAATCCCTCGCCCTGGAGAGCGGGTTGATCCAGCGGCGTGATAGCGGCTATAGTTTTGCCCACTATACGTTACAGGAGTATCTCACTGCGCGGGCCTACGATCTGCGCGACGACGGAGTAAGCGCGCTCCATCAGCATTGGACCAAACCGCGTTGGCGCGAGACTATCCTGCTCGCCGTCGGTCACTGGGCCACCGACGGCTATCCAGATAAGGCGCGCCAGTTGCTCCAGCAACTGTTGGACGACTCCGGCAGCAGCGCCGCCAATCAAATCGACGCAGTGCTGCTGGCGGCTCAGGCCCTGGATGACGCCGACGCCGGTCGGGTGGTCGAGCTGGCGCCGCTGCGCAATACCACGATTGAACGTTTGCGCGCCGGCGCTTTCGATCCCCAGATCCACCCCGACCCCGTCATCCGCAACCGCGCCGCAACCATGCTCGACCGGCTCGACGCCGATAACGAGCGCCCCGGCCTCGATCTGACCCAGGCCGACTACTGGGCGGAGCGGATCGAACCGGGCACATTCAGTATGGGCGACGATGATGGGCAATACAACTACACGATCCGCCAGCCCTACGCCCTGGCCCGCTTCCCGGTGACCAACCGCCAGTACCTGATCTTTGTCGAGGCGCTGGCCGGGCGGGGCACGACTGAGGCCGTCGCCGCAGCCCGGCAACTCCAAGCGCTGATGGCGCAGCACCAGCAGACGCCGGAGGACTTCCATCCGCGTTACTGGCCGGGCGCGCGCTACCGCGCCGGCGCGGGCAACCACCCGGTGGTCGGGGTGACCTGGTACGCGGCGATGGCCTGCGCCTGGTGGGTCGATGCCTGGCTGCACGCGCAGGAACTCTTGAAGGATGGCGAGGCAATCCGCCTGCCGACCGAGGCCGAGTGGGAACGGGCCGCCGCCTACCCACTGCAGCTCCGCACCCTTCGACACGCGGTTTCGCTGCACTCCGCCGCTGCTCAGGGTGCGGGCGGCAATTCACGCGCGGGGCGGCGTGAATACCCCTGGGGCGATTGGCCCGATTTGACAAAAACGACCGGTGGCAGTATAAACGCAGGCATTCCAGCGAACATCGCTGCGAGCGAAATCAACGCGACGTCCGTGGTGGGAATCTTTCCGCACGGCGCGGCGGCTTGCGGTGCTGAGGAGATGGCCGGTAATGTTTGGGAGTGGTGTAACACGCCGTTTGTGGTTTACCCGTTCAAAGGAGCAGTAAGCGCAGAAAGCCCTTACAATCAGAACAAACGAGCGATTAAAACATATGTGCTGCGCGGCGGCTCGTGGTACTACGATCGAGACTACGCCCGTTGCGCCTATCGCAACGACCTCAACCCTGATATCGACGCCGGCGCCTACGGTTTTCGTCTCGCCCATTTGTTCTCCTTGCCTTCGTCTTAATGTCTTTTTGACTTTTTGTCTTTTTGATCTGTAAAGGGTTTTAGTACAGCGTGTGGGTTGCTCTTCGACAAGCTCAGGGCCGGCGCGAATCGCGTATTTTTTTTATGAAGACCTACCGCAACCTGTATCCACAGGTCTATGACTTTGAGAATCTCTACCTGGCCTATCGGGCGGCGCGGCGGGCCAAACGCGGGCGAGCCGAGGTTATGCGCTTTGAGCAGCGCGTTGAAGACCAGTTGTTTCGGCTCCAGGAAGAGTTGCGCGACCAAACCTATCAGCCTGGCGGCTATCGCCATTTCTATATCTACGAGCCCAAGAAGCGCAAGATCAGCGCCGCGCCCTTCCGCGACCGGGTTGTCCACCATGCCTTGGTCAACATCATTGAACATTTGTTCGAGCGAAAATTTATTCACGACTCCTACGCCTGCCGGGTCGGGAAAGGCACGCATCGCGCCCTTGATCGTTGCACGCAATTTGTGCGTCAATATCGCTTTGTCTTGCAGTGTGATGTGGCGAAATTCTTTCCAACAATCGATCACGCCATCTTGCTCGGCATCCTGGGCCGCACCATTGCCGATCCACAGGCGCTCCAACTCTGCGCACAGATTATTGCCAGCGGCGCCGGGGTGCTCGACAGCGAGCGTGAGCTGTTCTGGTTCCCCGGCGACGATCTCTTCGCGCCATTGCGTCCACAGGGCCTGCCGATTGGCAATCTGACCTCGCAGTTTTGGGCCAATGTGTATCTCAACGAGCTTGATCAGTTCGTCAAACGCGAGCTGAAATGCCGCGCTTATCTGCGCTACGCCGACGATTTTCTGCTTTTCCACGATGATAAGGCGACGCTACAAGGCTGGCGGGCAGAACTGCGAGCTTTTGCCGCCGAACGATTGCGCCTGCATCTGCACGATACAAAGTGCCAGGTCTTTCCTACCGGCAGCGGCGTGCCGTTTCTCGGCTTCCGCCACTTCGCCGCCTACCGCCGCCTGAAGCGACCGTCGGTTGTGCGCTTTCGGCGGCGGCTACGGGGGCTGCAACGAGCCTACGCCGACGGCCGCGTCAGCCTGGAGAAGGTCGGCGAGTCGATTCAGAGTTGGTGCGCCCACGCTGCCCACGGCAATACCTACCGGCTGCGCAACCAGATCCTGCGCCAGACGATCTTTCGCTCGGTACGCGGATGAACGAGATCCCGATCTTCGCCAAGACCTATGATCTGCTGCTCTGGCTGGTACCGGCAACGCTCAAATATCCGCGCGAACATCGCTTCGCCTTGGCCCTCCGCACCCAGCAGGCGGCCTTCGAGTTCAACGAAATGATTGTCATGGCCCGCAAGACTCGTGATAAGCGTGATCTGCTTGTTCGCGCCGACGCGCATCTGGAGCAATTGCGGCTCTACCTTCGCCTGGCGCACGACCTGAAGCTGCTGACCTTGCGCCAGTACGAGCACGTGAGCCGTGAGGTCAGCGCCATTGGGGCGCTGCTCGGCGATTGGATGAAACGTACTGGGGCGCGCGTGGAACCGTCAGCGTCGCGTGGCGCACGCTCCATTTCGCCGTCCGACACGAACACAGGCAACGATCAGCTATAATTGGCAGTGGAACTGACCGACAACGTGCTGCGCGGCGGCTCGTGGAACAACAATCGAGACAACGCCCGTTGCGCCTATCGCAACAACAACAACCCTGATAACGACAACGACAACAACGGTTTTCGTCTCGCCACTCGCGCTCCCCGCTCGCCGGAAATGCGCCGCGACGCCCTGATCCGATCAGGGGGGCGCGGCGCCGAGGCTGTCAAGGAGAACGACAGGTCGGTTCCCGGTTCGCCGCTAGGCGAGCCAAACATCACCTGCGCCGCTCCCCGTGGTAGGCGGCCACCCGCCGACGCCTGGAGCGGCGCAGCCCCGCTGCGCGACGCCTCGCCCCTCGTCGCTTTTTTATCTCTTCGCCTCGTCGCTTTTTCATCTCTTCGCCTCGTCGCACCCATCCGCAGGTGAGGTTGTTGGCAGCACGTAGCCGTCGCGCCCTGAACTCAAGATCGGGCTCAGTGCGCAAGTCGGTGGAAGCAGACTCGCC
>JAKSDJ010000817.1 GCA_022360155.1 Chloroflexales bacterium
ACCAGACCAGGCAATCCATGGCCTGCGCGGCAGCAGCCAGGCTGTCCTGCTCCAGCGGTTGGACCACGACGAGGATCTCGGGATGCTGGGTCTGAAAGGCGTTCGCCAACGGCTGGAAGGTTTGCATCTGGTGTTGCGGCGCGCCAAAGCGCACCAGGGTTGTGCCCGGCGGGGCGGTTTGCGGCGGCGGGGTGGCGACCGTCACCGGCAACAGATCCTCCGGGGCGGGGGTGGGCCGATAGGCAAGGATGGCGGGCAACTGGGCTTGCGCGGCGCGGAGCGCCTGGTCCGCGGCAACGTCGTGGTCCAGCACCTGCGTGAGCGCGTCGCCCAACAAGACCTGGACGGCCCAAAGTGTTGGCATGTCCGAGAGTGATAACGACGGCGCATGCTCCAAGGCCCATTCATACGCCGCCCAGGTCGTCGGATCAAGCGTTTCGCCAAATTGGGTGGCGGTGGCTGCCGAGCGGCGAGCCGGGAGCGCTGGAGACCGCAGATTCTGCGCTGGGACGGGCTGGCGGGATAAGAACGCGATCCAGCGCCAGGCTTCCTGCGGATGGGCGGTGCCGCCGCTGATCGCATAGCCATGCACGCTGCCGAGCGGCATCGATGACTCGGGGTAGGGAACCACGCCGAGCTCAAACGGCAGGGGTGTCCATGCTGCCGGGCCATCCTGGCCATCAGGCGGATCGGTGACGGGGCGGTTGTCACTGGACCACAGCCCGACGCGCCCATCAAGGATGAGTTGTTCAGTGCTGCGAAAAGGATTGGGTTCGGGCGTGGGATGGGCTTTTGCCCAGGCGGGATACCAGAAGAGGACGCGCTGGGCGACCAGGGTCTGCATCCGCTCCAGGGCGGCGGCGAACTCCGGTTGATCGATGGAGACGGCGCTGGCCGGCTGGTCGAACAGCTCCGCGGACGCCAGCGGCAGCACGGACAAAAGCAACACGATTTCATTCCCTTGTTCGAGCCAGCCGTAGGTTTCGCCCGACAGGCCATCCTGGGCGGCGACCTGGGTCGCCGCCGCCAGCAGATCCTCCCAACGCCAGCCGGCCTGGGGCGCGGGCAGGTTGGCCTGCGCGAAGAGATCTTTGTTGTAGTACAGCACATTGAGATACTGATACTGGGGCAGGGCCCAGAGCCCATCCGCGGTTTGATGGAAGGCCAAGGCTCCGGGATAAAAATCGTCGGCGGCCACCGTGGGGTCAGCCGCCAGCAACGGCGCCAGGTTGAGAAGCAGGTTGGCGCCATACAATTCAGGAGGGATCTCGATGGATGGCAGAGTATCGGCGCCGGCAAGGAAGCGGCGCGCTGCGGCGAACCCCGTGTCTTCCAGACTGGTCAGCGCACTCTGCGCGCGCACGACCACGTTGATGGCGGGATGCTCGGCCATAAACTGTTGGGCGAGTTGGCGGTAGACCGGCAGTTCATGATCCGGAGCGGCGAACGAAATCGTGACCGCACCCGGATTGACGGGCGCGAGCACCGCGCCGGTCGTGGGCGTTGGCGGCGGGGGCGCGCTGAGCTGGCACCCCGCCAACAGTGTGGCGCCAATCAGCGCCACCACCAGGATACGTTGCATAGAGTTAGGTTCCTTTCATCAACGACGCAGTATCGATTGGGTCACGCACACCGGGCGGCTAGCGATCGGCAATGGCGCGCGGATTGCGCAGGAAGAGCGTTAGCACGCCGAGCAACAGCGTTGTGCCCGCTATGATCCATGAGACGATCCAGCGTTGTGCATCACCAGCATCCGGCGCGCTGACCAGCAGCCAGGCCCACTGGGGCGGCTGCCCGTTGGGCGACGTCCCGAGCAGCGCGCCGCCGATGAGCGCGCCCAACGGCAGCATCGCTGCGGCATGCGCCCCGAGCACGCGCCGCCCCAGGAGCACCAGGCCCAGATAGCTCAGAGCATTGCGCCCGGCGCCCAGCGCCCATTCGCTCTCCGTCCAGCTGGCGGTCAGGATACAGAGCCCCGCCGCACCCAACGCCGCCCCGAGCACGTAGGCTGCATCCCAACCGCGCAGGCGGCGACCGGCCATCTCTTCCAGCAGCGGATCGCCGGTTGTGAAGCCATAGGCGACCGTGATTGCGACCGCCAGCGGTACGATCAACGCC
>JAKSDJ010001009.1 GCA_022360155.1 Chloroflexales bacterium
ATTACCATCCTCGGGCCGCAAGGCGATGGCCTGGGTGAAGTCAGCTCGCGCCGCTGCGTAGTCTTGCTGGGCGTAGTGGGCTCGCCCGCGCCCCCGATAGTTATTACCATCCTCGGGCTGCAGCTCGATCGCTTTGGCGAAGTCGTCTAGTGCCGCTGTGTAGTCTTGCGCATCGTACTGTACCCGCCCGCGCCAGTAATAGTTATAACCATCCTCGGGCTGCAAGGTGATGGCCTGGGTGAAGTCGGCTAGCGCTGCGGCGTAGTTCTGCTGGGCATAGGCGACTCGCCCGCGCCCCCAATAGTTATCACCATCCTCGGGCAGCAAGGCGATGGCCTGGGTGAAGTCGGCGCGTGCCGCGGCGTAGGCTTGCGCCTGATAATACGCCCGCCCGCGCCAGTGATAGTACAACGCATAGTGGCGCTCCTCTGACATCCCTCGCTCTGGATCGTGTGGCAGTGCGATAGCCTGAGATAGATCCTGTAGCGCCTCAGCGTATTGTTTGAGCTGATAGTATGCGCAGCCACGCTCGCCAATAGCCAGACCATCATCGGGGTACACTGCCAAAACGCGATCCAGATCTTGTATCGCCTCCTCGGATTGTTCCAATTCTACGTACACAATGCCCCGCCAGCGATAGAACCGGATATCATCGTGCAAGCGAAGCGCTTCGTTCAAGCTGGAGAGGGCGGCGGTGTAATCTTCTTCTCGATGCTGCTGCTTGCCCCGCTCAAAATAGTAACCTGCCAGCCGCTGCTTGATCTGCGCGTATTCCTCGCGCCGGTTATCGGCCTGCCACTGTTCGAGCAGCATCTCGCGCACTGTGTCGTGGTAGGCGTAGCTGCCGTCTTCATACGGCTGTACATAGTTGAAGACAGCAAGCTGCTCCAGCAGCCGTGCGTTGGTCGCCGCGTCGGCGGGCGCGTCGCGCAGCACGCCGATGATCGCGGCGTCGAACGAGGACGGGATGGCGCATGTCGGCATCAACTCGGCCAGCAGCGGGTCGCTGGCCCGCGCCTGGGCCACATTGATTTCAAACAGCCGCCGGGTGAACTCCTGCGGACTGGCATCGCTGGCCAACAGTTCGTGCAGCGCCTGGGTCAGGTCAGCGGGGCTTGGGTTATCGGGCCGGTCGCTCATGCCGCCCTCCGCTGGGCTACCAGGCTCTCGATCATCTGCACCACCTGTGAAGGCGGGATGCCCATCTCGATCAGGCGGTGGAAGGCGTCGATATCCTGTTCTTCATAGTGGAGGCCATGCACCTTCAGGCACTGCTCGACGTCGGCGCGGGTCCAGCGATTCAGCGCCGCCACCGACTTCACGGTGTTGGCGCAGTCCTCCGCCGGCCAGTGCAGCTCGAAGTTATGCGCCTCTCGCCCGGCAATAACCAGCAGCAGTTTCGCGGGGCGTTTGGCCGGGTCGAAGAAATAGTTTTCCAGGAAGTGATCGCGCAACCAGAGGTACAGCCGTTCGCCGCAGCGCTCGAAGGAGTCGATCAGCAGCACGATGGGTTGCGTGGCGCAGTGGGCGCGCAGATCGTCCAGGAACGAGCGCACACAAACCTCCTCGGCCTTCTCGTTTTGCTCGGCGGTCAACTCGGCGTGCCTCACGGTCATATGCATCAGCTCGACCCGCTCAACATTCGCCATCGTGCCGGCTATTCGCACATCTCGAGCCTCCTTGAAGCTGGCTCCCTGCAGGTAGACCGAGCCGCGGATGAACTCGAAGTCTTTGGAGACCCGCGCGTTGTCGTAGGCATTGAAGTTGGGGAAGGGAACGTCCAGGCTAGCCAGATCTTTGACGATCTCCTTGACCAAGAACATCGGCGACTGGTCGGGCAGTTGCTTGAGGTCGATCAGGCTGACCGGCGTGCGCGGGCGAGTTGTTACGCGGCAGCGGTAGCGGAACATTTCGAGCAGGTGGCTCTTGCCCATGCCGCTAGCGTCACAGATCGACAGGATACGCGCGGCGTCTTGAAACGTGAGCAAGTCCTCGAACAGCTCCTGCTCGAATTCACGGTCGATGAATTTTTGCGGGTTGAACTGTTTCAACTGGATCATTAGGCGTTACCACATTGTCTGATTGTACTGGCTTTATTGTACTCGATGGCTGCTCAACCGTCAGCTTCCTCAGGTTATGTCAAAGTCCTGCAATCGAACGTAGATAACGCAAAGCGGCGCAGATGATCGTAGCAATCTGGCAATGTGCGGCAATCGTACAGTTGATCAGTCGTTCATCTGAGGCTGATTGCTGACTATGACAGAACCCTAATCAGCATCCTGGCGGTTGCGCACCGAATACTCACGCTCGATCGTCGTCTTCGGCTGGCGGATTGTGCGCCGGCTTGTGCGTGATCGTTACGCCGGAGATGGTCACGCCCTGTGCGCCAGAGAAGTCGGCGTTGCGGGCGTCGACGCTGCCCTCTGTGACCCGCACCGGCCCGTGGAACACACCCTGCGCGCCCTGATTCGGCGCGCTGTTGGTGATGGTCTGGTTGTGTTGGGTCATCGTGCCGGAATTCACATCCGCCTGCTGGCCGGCGTTCGCACCACTGTCGGTGAAACTGTCTGGCAGTGAAGGCTGTTGGGCGGCGCCGTCGCGTTCTTTCGGCATCACAAACGTGGTCAGCAGTGCGCCGCAGCCCGCCAGGAACGCCAAGAGCGGCTCAAATCCTGGTTCGATCACGACCCACACCAGCGCAACTATCCAAGATATGACCGTAATCACATACAAGCCGTATTTTTTCATCAGTCTATCTCCCTAAACGAGCGTTGTATCAACATATCAAAACCGGCGCGAGGAGTGATCTTACGCTACGCGCGCCACGATCTGTGCGCCCAAGCACCGCTTGATCGCCGCGCTGTTGGTTTGGGCGGAATGGTGCGGGATGTGTGCCGAGCATGCTCATTATAGCACAGCGCCTAACGAATTGGCGGCTGCGCAAGCCTCACTGGAAGAGACGAAGAGACGGAGAGATGAGGAGGCGATGAGGCAACGAGGCGTGGAGGTTGGGAGGTGAGGCGAGACGCTATACATTGGGGAGACACAACCCTATAGCGCACAGGTGCAGCAACTTGGCGACTGTGCAGCCTTGAACTCAAGTTCAGGCTGAGAACGAAAGGACGCTGCAGCGCCCTGGAACGAGTCGGCTGATGAAGTTTAACTTTTAAATCGGGTATTTTGGGGCGCCTGCATGCTGCTGGGCTGAAGCCCGTGCTTTCCTGTGCGAAGCCGCCCGTTCACGGGTCAGAAGTGCGCGGCGCCACCCGCCAAATGCAGACCGTGCTGTCATCCCAACTGGACGCCAGGGTGCGCCCATCCGGGGCGAACGCCATCCTCTGGGCGCCATCCACATGCCCGATGTAGCGCTGCACTCGCC
>JAKSDJ010000281.1 GCA_022360155.1 Chloroflexales bacterium
CACGCGAAGACCGGCGGAGTAGCACACCAGTCGCGGCGAAGTTGCTGCAGTTCATGCCAATGTGTTGATGTTAATTCCGTCGAGGTTGACGGTTCAGCGACAACATCAACGGGGTGGCGAACGGCACTATGATCGTAGTGGTATATGCTTATCTCCTCTTGGCGTTCCTGAATAGAGAGGGGAAAACGCAGGACGAGCGCACGACCGGCATTCCCCACGACCCTTTCAACAGGCAGAATGGTCATTCGGCTATACCTTTGCCGATCAACGATGATCATATAGATTACAAACGCTACTAATACAACATAAAGATGCTAGATAGAAGCGCAGGATTAACTTTAGCCACATGAGTATTCCCTCACGAAGTAACTCAGCTCCCATTTAGGATTATGAACCTTGGCGATAATCAAATCAAGGCAGCCTCCCTTTGATTACAGCGTTTATATTCATCGGGCAAAAAATGATTGGGCAGGTGAATCTCGACCTCGCTCAGGTATAGTATACCCGTAATGCAAGGCCAGGTTGCCCCATGATTGCATTCGGACGACATTGGAATCCCATCAAACGCTCTGTGTTTCGGATCATACCACCGCGCACAGATACAGCAAGTTGCTTTTTGGCAGCAAGAAGGCAGGAAGCGTGCCTTCTGGCAGATTCGGCAGACGCTGTGATTCGTACATGAAACATAGAGTGTACAACTCGCTGTCACCTGTCGAAAGACCAAAAGCGAGGATGGACTTGTGGAACCGCATAGCGAGCCTGAGAAATATCATCAATGATAGTAACAAGACAAATGATACGCTGGGAACGAGAAATGACAGCAGCGCCTATGGAATACGCCAAGCAGCTTCCTTCCTCGTCAACCCCCTTCATCGGACGACGCCAGGAGTTAGCAGAGATCGGTGCGCTGCTCGCCAACCCTGACTGTCACCTGCTCACGCTACTCGGCCCAGGCGGAATCGGGAAGACTCGCCTGGCTATCGAAGCGGCCCGTCGCTTCAGCACGGAAGCCGGGGTTGAGTTTGTCTTCGTTTCGCTGCAATCTGTGCATTCTGCCGACACCCTTGTATCCGCTGTCGCCGCGGCGGTCGGGATATCCCTCACTGGCCAGAACGATCCGACTATCCAGCTCATCCACCAGCTCCGTGATCGGCAGGTCTGGTTGGTGCTCGATAACTTCGAGCATCTGCTCGACCCCGGCTGGCCCTACGGCCTTGCAGGAGCCCCTGTTCGACAGGACCAGCTGGGCGCAAGCAGTATCGGCCTGCTCAGCGATCTGCTGGCCGCCGCGCCTGGGGTGCAGATGCTCGTGACGTCGCGCGAAGCGTTGAATGTCCAGGACGAATGGTTGTATCCCCTCGCTGGCCTGGAGACGCCAAACATTGTCGCAAGCAGCGATGCCATGCGCACTGCCGCAGTCCAACTCTTTGTAGAGCGGGCCCGCCGCGCGCGGCGGGATTTTGCACCCGAAGCGGAACAGGAAGCCCTGATACGTATTTGCCGCTTGGTGGAAGGGATGCCATTGGCGCTGGAGTTGGCGGCTGCCTGGACGAAGGCCCTCCCCTGCGCCGCTATCGCAGCGGAGATCACGGCTAGCCTGGCATTTCTTGCGACGAGTATGCGCGATGTGCCGGAACGACACCGCAGTATGTGGGCTGTGTTCGACCAGTCGTGGGCCAGACTAGCCGCAGATGAGCGTGCAGTGTTCACGAGGCTGGCAGTATTTCAAGGCGGCTTTTCGCTTGAAGCGGCTACATCGGTTTGCCTGGAGTTGAGCGCCGAGTCTGCCGCCGCAGCGCAACACGAGATCGCCGGATCGCGATCAACAAGCTATGGGCATATCACCATCCTCAATTGCCTGGCATCGCTCGTCGACAAATCGCTCCTGCGCAACGAACCGAGCGGACGATACCAGATACATGAACTGCTCCGCCAGTACGCGATGGAGCGCTTGCGGGAAGATCCGGCAGAGGCGGAGCGAGCACAAACCGCCCACAGCAGCTACTACATAGCCTTCCTGCATCAGCGACATAGTGATCTCACCAGCGGTCGCCAGTGCGAGGCGACTGAGGAGATCGCCATTGAGTTAGCGAATGTGCGCGCCGCCTGGCACTGGGCTATTGCGCATACCGACATCGCCGCAATCGACCAGGCTGGACACGTGCTCACCTTGTACTACAAGTTTCGAGGCTCATTCCAAGAAGGGGTGCAAGCGCTTACACCGGCTGCGCAGCGCCTCCGCCGTTCCACTGATCTGCAACAGCACACGGAAAGTCTGGCCCGCGTGCTGAACGATCTGGGAACCTTGTACGCCCGATCTGGTCGATTGGTCGAAGCCCGGCAAGCATTTGCGGAAAGTCTGGCGCTTGACGTGCAGTGCGATGCGCCGCCATCAGGGCTCATGACCGATCCGGCGATCGGACTTGGCGTGGTTGCGGTCTCGCAAGGACGGCATAGCGAGGCGGCCCAGCTTGGCGAGCAAGCGCGCTGCCGGAACGAACAGCATCAGCACCGCAGAAATCTTCCGTATATCTACCATCTGCTCGCTACGGTAGCGCGGGTCCAAGGACACTATCGCGCTGCGCAGCAGTACGCTCGACAAGCGCACACCGCCGCTCTGGCGACCCAGGATCGCTGGTGGTTAAGCCACTGCCTCATCGAGCTCGGCCACATCGCGTGCGCTCGCGGCGCCTACACCGAGGCGCGCCAACATTATCAGACTAGCTACACCATCCGTGAATCGTTCAATGACCAAAAAGGTGTGGCCGGTGCGCTCTTGCATGCAGGCTATGTCGCACTCCGCGAACAGCACTATCGCCAAGCGCAGGCCCAGTTTGAACGCAGCCTGGCCATTCACCGCGCGATCGGCGACCAGCATGATATTGCGCACGTGTTGCATGGCCTGGGACAGGTCGCCTGTGCGCTTGGCGATTATGATGCGGCGCAGCGCTGGTTTGCGCAAGCGCTCCCGCGCACCGCCGCTGCGCAATACACGTTGCTCGCCCTCCAGATCTTCGCTAGCGGCGGTCAACTGCTGAAGCTGCTTGGCAAACCGGAATGGGGTGTTGAACTGGCTGTCTTCGTTCTACGCCACCCTGCCAGTGACCGCGACACCTCCGAGCGGGCGCAGCAACTCTTGCTCACCTGCGAGGCAGTGCTCGCAGCAGAACAACTCTCTGCCGCCGTGCAACGCGGGCAGACCAACGACCTTGCGGGAACAACACCCCGCCTTTTGGCTGAACTGACCACGCCCTTGCAATCCAAGTCTGCCACAGAACAGCATCCCCAACCATCGCCCGAGTCCTCGCCGCCCGATGACCTGCTGACCGAACCACTGAACACGCGCGAGTTGGAAGTGCTGCGACTCATTGCCGCCGGTCGCTCGAACCAGGAAATCGCCGATCAGCTCATCCTTGCGTTGGGCACAGTGAAATGGTACGTCCGCCAGATCTTCGGCAAGCTTACCGTGCGCAACCGGACCGAGGCTGTTGCACGCGCTCGTATACTCAAGCTACAGGTATAGCGCTTCTTCGATACAACGTTGATACGTTGGCGCGCTGGCGTTGATAAACGTCTGCGCGCTGAATTCCCTCAATCAACGCGCCTTGGTGTGCGACAACGCACAACCATCCGCCCTACCTATCTAAAGATAGGTGCATCGGCGCCGGATGGCTTGCTAGCATGCGAAGCGTGATCGACATCAACCTGGACATCCCGTCACGATCATCGTCCCCGGCAATGGCTGCAGCCATCGCCAGGGGCGCATTCGAGGGCGTATCATTGCCGAGCATACGCATAAACAACTGTAAACAAGAGTATGTCCTATGAGCTATTTTCTATGTCGTCTTGGGGTGTTTATGGCCGTCGCGCTGGGTTTCTTTGCCCTTCTGGCGCCCACAGCTAGCGCTGCGCCAAACACCGCCGAGACGAAGACGGTCAGCATTCAAAACTCGGCGTTCGATGCATCAAGCATCACCATCAATGTTGGCGACACCATTGTCTGGAAGAACAACGATCAGATCCCGCACACCGTTGATACCGGCAACGGCAGCTTCATGTCGGGCAACCTAGACGCTGGCGCTGAGTTCTCGTTTACCTTTGAAGAAGCCGGCGCCTACGCTTACTACTGCGCTTATCACGGCGGGCCTGGCGGCGTCGGTATGGCCGGCACGGTGGGTCGTGCAGGAAGCGCCCGCCGCCCAGCCGCCCGCCGCCCAGCCAATCTTTCAGACGCCGGACTTCACGCAGTTCGGCTATCCCAAGGTGATTGCAAGCACGACATTCATCCCTGGCGAAGCGACCAGCCTGACTGCCGGCGGGAACCAGGTTGACATCCCTGCCAACTTCTTGGATAATCCGGCTACGTTCGAGCTTCTGGAGGGCAGCGCCGACTTCTTTGTCGCCCAGGCCGCCGCGCGCAAGATTGTCACCGCGTTCGCCTTCCGTGTCACTGATACCACAACCGGCCAACGCATCGCACCCTTCAACAAGCCGGTGCAATGGCGCTTCACCGCGCCACAGATCACAGCCGAGAGCGCCGTTTTCGACACGAGCCCGGCCAACCCGCCCGCTGTGACGCCGAATGGCGTCAGCCCAGGCGTGGTCGAAGGCCAAAACCATCAATCACCCCTTTGCGATGGCTGGTGTCGGCTGGCTGGCCCTCAACCCAGCAACTCCTAACACATTGCCGCTCACTGGGGCGAGTGACGGATCATTGTTCGGCCTGCTCATTGCGATGACGGTAGTGTTGCTCGTCAGCGGCGGGTTTGTCACCTGGCGTCGGCGCCGCGCCTGATCCCGCCTGTATCGTCGAGGGCAAGAGTTCTGGGATGACACACACGCGAGCCAGTGGAATGGATATGGCGCTACTCGTGCAATCCACCAGCTCGCATATGCAGCCCGCAACGGCAAGGATGCACAAAGGAGGTACACAGTGAGCCAGGATGTAGCTTTACGTGACGAAAGCGTCTATGTGCTCTGGCGGCGCGCACAGCAAGCCGGGATGCCGCGCCGGGTCTTTCTGGCCATGCTCGCCCAGGGGGGCGCGGCGCTCATCTTGGCCGCGTGCGGCCAACCTGCGAGCCAGGCGCCGGCGCCCGACACCACGCCAAGCGAGGTGTCGCCCAACCAGGCTGAGCAGCCGCCAATCGTCAAACCGATCCCTGAAGACCAGTTCATACGGCACGGAACCAACGCCGAAATGCGCTTCGAAATGATGGCGAATCAAAAGTATGTCACGCCCAATGCAAACTTCTTCGTGCGCAACCACACCGAAACACCGCAGATCGACGTTCAGACGTGGAAGCTTCGGATCGAGGGCGACGGGGTGGAAAGCCCCTACGAGTTGAGTTACGATGAACTATTGACCCTGCCCAGCACAACCCATACGTGTTACGTTGAGTGCGCCGGTAACGCCCGTTCGTTCTTCGACACCTTGCTGCAAAAGCCAGCCAAAGGCACCCAGTGGGGGCTCGGCGCGTACGGCATCGCCGTCTGGACGGGGGCCTCCCTCGCCACGCTACTCAACCAGGCCGGAGTCAAACCAGAGGCGGTCGACGTGATGCCGACCGGTCTGGACAGCCTGGGCATCGAGCGCCCAATGTCTATAGAAAAAGCGATGGACGGGCAAACGCTCCTCGCCTATCAAATGAACGGCGAAACGTTGCCGCCAGACCATGGTTTTCCGGCACGGGCTATCGTTCCAGGTTGGGTCGGGATCGGCAACATCAAGTGGGTGGGCAAGATCACGGTTTCGACCCAACCGCTCTTCGTGACCAAGAACACCACAGACTATGTGCTGATTGGACCGGACTACCCGCCACAGGGTGAGGCCAGCGGGCCGATCCTCAGCGAGCAGAACGTCAAGAGCGCGGTCGCATTGCCCTGGCCAGCCACCCTCTCCGCTGGCGAACAAACGATCAGCGGTTATGCCTGGGCGCCAGGTACGATCACACAGGTTGAGGTGAGTTTGGATGGCGGCGCGAGTTACCAGGCGGCGCAACTGGTGGGAGACAATCTGCCGGGCGCCGGTACACGCTGGGAGTTCCGCTTCACAGCACAGCCTGGCGAGTTGACGATCAGCCCGCGGGCGACGGACGACAGCGGCAACACCCAGTACGATCTCGCCCAGCAGGTGTGGAACGAGAAGGGCTACCTCTTTGGTGCGGTCATACCGCACCCGGTCACGGTCACGGCATAAGGTACAGAGTAATGAATCGACTTCAGCATGTTGGCGTCTTTCTCACAATAGTCGTTCTGTTCCTGGCTCTGAACGCCTGTGGAACAGCGCAGCCGAACCAACCAACGTTTGGCCAACTCGCCAACACCGGACAGAGCGTCTACGCAACGTATTGTACGGAGTGTCACGGCGCGAACGGGGAAGGCATAACCGGTCCAGCCGTGATTGGTGCGGAGGCAAACCTGGTAAAGTTTCAAGATGCGCACAAACTGTTGGCCTATGTCAGCGCAGCAATGCCGCAAAACAATCCAGGCAGCCTGTCGGACGAAGAGTACCGACAGTTAGTGAGCTACCTGCTTATCGCGAATCAGCGCGCCACCGGGGATCAGCCCTTCAACCCCGACGAATTGGCGCTGATCACGCTCCTGCCGTGATCTCTCTCGATTGAATCGCGGGCAATGGGTGCATCACTGCGGTGTGGCGCGCCCATTGCCAAATAACCGCCCAAATCCTGACGCATGGTGAGGAGCAATCTTTGTAGATTGCGGATCAAGCCGTGCCGGCATCGTGCTGGCATGAAATAGCTTAGCGGCGCTCAACGCCGCGCCTAATCAAAGGAGTGTCTATCCAATGTTGTTCTCACGTATCGTTCGAAAGCCGCGCGCCATGCTCTTTCATATCGGCATGGTCGCAATCCTCTTCATGGCGCTGCTAACATCCGTTAGCGCCGCCCCGCCTCTTGTCAATGAAACAGACAAGATTATCCCGTTCGACGGCGCGGAAAGCGACAATTTTGGTGAAGCATCCGCTATTCACGGTGATACCGTTGTGATCGCAGCAACGTTGGATGATGACAACGGGCCGAACAGTGGCTCGGTTTATGTTTATCATCTCGACAGCGCCCAGGCCACCCTCGTAACAAAACTCACCGCACCGGATGGCGCCGCCAATGACCGCTTTGGCAGCAGCGTAGATATCTTTGCTGATGTGATCGTGGCTGGCACGCCCGCTCAAGGAGGCGACGGCGCTGCATATGTTTACCGCTTCAATCGCACTACTTGGGCGTTTGAAACCACATTGCAAGCGCCAAGTAGCCGCAGGTTCGGCGCAGACGTAGAAGTTGAAGGGGATGTGATCGTAGTTGGCGCGCCTTCTGAGCAGATACAGGGCTTGTTCAACGCCGGCGCCGTATACATCTATCGCTTCGACGGCAATGCATGGGTTCAGGAGGCGCGCTTGACATCGCCCGATCTTCAGGCATTTGATTCGTTTGGCACAGACGTCTCGATCTCTGGCGATAGCATTGCGGTCGGAGCTGCTAAATCCGCCAATTATGTGTTCCGCTACGATGGCACAAACTGGGTGCAAGAAGCCGCCCTTGACCAGACCAACCCATTCACCACTCTTGATATCTTCGGTGATGTGCTGGTGATGGGCGCCGCCGATAATCAGGCATTGGTATTTCGACGCACTGGATCAACCTGGATCCAGGAAGCAGTGCTACGACCCTCGAATACAACCGGGCTCTTTGGTACACGCATTGCACTCTCGGGTGATGTTGCAGTTTTTGGCGTCGAGGCTGATAGCGAGATCGCCGAAAACTCTGGAGCGGCCTATGTGTTTCGCTTTGACGGAAATCAGTGGCTTGAAGAGGCCAAATTGAAAGCCTCGGATGCGGCGGCGGCGGATGAATTCGGGCGTTCTGTCGCGGTTGACGGCGAACAGATCATCGTCGGCGCCTATCAGGACATCATCAATGGTGTGACCAGCGGCTCCGCCTATGTGTTCGCCGGGCCATTCGATGGTGGGCCGCCAAGCAATCAGGCCCCGTAGCCGTCGCTTCAGCCAACCCAATAGAAGGACAAGCTCATTTGACTGTAGCTTTTCGCGCCGATGGCTCCAATGACCTTGATGGCACGGTGGAGACCTACGCTTGGGATTTTGGCGATGGCACGACCGCATCCGATCCCAATCCAGCGCACACCTACCTCACTGCGGGGACTTACGTCGCGACGCTGACCGTTACTGACAACCGGGGCGCGACTGACAGCGATCGAGTCACTATTACTGTGGCGCCGAATCCGACGGGCGAACCCAGCCTGCGCTCCACAGCCATCGAGTTGAGTACAAGCCACGCTTTTGTCATTGGCCGTGTCTCCATCGCAAACGAAACCGGAGCCCAGATTGAAGGAGCGACGGTGCATGCGACCTGGACCCGCCCAGATGGCGGCATTCTAACGCAAACCGCCACCAGCCAATCTAACGGGGAAGCGCTCTTCGTCATTCGTGGCGGGAGCGGCGCCTATACCCTAATGATCACTGACATCACCAAGGCCGACTACGTCTTTGACCCCGCGAACAGCGTCTTGAGCGAGCGTATTACCAAATAGTGCATCTGGCCAGCACAGTCTCCACAGATTGTCTAGCCGAGTAGAAGGGTGCGGAAGCGATTATGCTGCTCCCGCGCCTTCTTCTTAATTGCCGTCTCGTCGTGCCGTCTCGTCGTTCATAGGCGCTGTGGCGCTCATCTGTTTGTTTCAAGTTTCTATCTATGCTATAATCTGGCGCGGTTACTTAGTGTCAAACTAACACAGTTTACTTCTTTCTCGTATACATTCGTACGTAGACAATTGGGCAGGGCGGGCGACACCGATCGCAGTGTCCCCTCCCGCTGTTTTTTTTGTCTGTCTGTGATGTTATTTAGCAGATGAGCAGCAGACACAGCAAAACCCTGTTGCGGCGCAACATCCCAGCAGAACTGACGCAGCAGATCACAGATAATCAGGTATTGGACGAACGGAAGGAAAGCACATATGGTCATGGCACAGCGTAGTGGGATCACGAGTACAGCGCTTGCGCTGCTTCCCCTGGCGATCGCGATCAATATTGCCGGCGGGCAGCTCGTCAAAATACTCAGGTTGCCCATCTATCTCGATAGTGTCGGCACTGTACTCAGCGGCGTGCTCCTCGGGCCGTGGATCGGACTGCTCACCGGCGCACTGTCGAATATTATCTGGACGCTCATTGGTCTGGACACATATACCATATGGTTCGCGCCCGTGGCAGCTGTCATCGGCCTGATCGCCGGCTTTGCAGGACGCGCCGGCGCTTTCGCTCACTCGTCACCGCGCTGGCTCTCCGCGATCATTGGCGCGATCTTTCTGTTTGCGCTGACCCTGTTCGTCATGATGTTCATCTATGCGACACCGAACCCGGACGACCCAACCGAACTAATCTGGCCGAATACCGCCGACCTGTTCACCCAGATCGGGCCGCTTGTCGCATTTGTGGTGGCGCTGATCGGCGGGGCAATCGCTGGCTACGTCGTCCTGCGCAACGCCGGCTACGCGGGATTGGCCGGACTGGCCACAGGTGTCGTGGCGGCGATTATCTCAGCGCCCATCGCGACATACGTGTTCGGCGGCAGCTCTGGCTCCGGCACCGACGCGCTGGTTGCCGCTTTCCGCGCTACCGGCGCAAGCATTCTGGCATCGGTCTTCGCGCAGGGCGTCTTTTCTGATCCCTTCGATAAGATGACCTCGTTTATGATCGTCTGGCTGATTATGCAATCGCTCCCGCGCCGCCTGCTGATACGTTTTCCAAACACACAAACCGATGTCAAACCCATATCGGCGGCAAGCCGCTAAGCACATGTAACAATCAAGGATTGTCCAATCACGACGTAAGCGTTCAGTCGGAACCTGCGTTTATGGCAACGCCCAAAGAGATCACCATGTTGCACCGGCTGCATCCGCTGACAAAACTGAGCGCGGCGTTCCTTATGATCATCGCAAGCTATCTGGTGGCGTGGCTGCCGTTGCCGCTGCTGATCTTTGGCCTCCTGCTGCTCCTGGGGCAGCTATCAGGGGTTGGCAGACCACTCTTCAACGCAGTGCTGCGCGTTGTCCTGCCGGTCACCTTCTCGCTCTTTCTGATCCAGGGCATCCTGTTCCCGCCTGTCGATGCAACGCCGCTGCAGGTCGGCCCAATGACACTCACCTACGAGGGTCTGGAGTTTGCCTTTGTCATCAGCTCGCGCCTCCTTGTGCTGACAACGACGGTGTTGCTGCTGTTGCAGACCACCCATCCCGCCGATCTGGTCAACGCCCTGACCCAACGGGGCCTACCGCGCAGCATCGGCTACGTGCTGTTGGTATCGCTCCAGATCGTGCCCGATATGAGCGCACGGGCGACTGCAATTCTCGATGCCCAGCGTTCGCGCGGCCTGGAAACGCAGGGCGGCTTGCGCCGCGTCCGGGCGATTGTGCCGCTGGTAGGATCATTGGTCGTCGGCGCGCTGCTGGATGTGGAGGAACGGGCGATGGCAATCGAGTCGCGGGCCTATACTACGAGCGGACCAAAGACAATCCTGCGCCAATTGGCGGATACGCCGGCTCAACGCGCTGCACGCCTCCTGCTGCTGCTGGCGCTTGTCGGGCTGATTGTTTGGCGGCTTGTAGGCTTCTGGTTCTAGCTGTATGCGCTCTGCGATCAAGCTCGACAACGTCACGTTTACCTATGCAGCGGGCAATCACTCGGCGCTCCGTGAGCTTTCGCTTGATGTGCCGCCTGGTCAGATCTGCGGCGTCGTTGGGCGGGCGGGGGCGGGAAAGAGTACGCTCTGCTATCTCTGCACCGGGTTTCTTCCGCAATTCTACAACGGGCAGATTGCCGGCAGCGCGCATTGCAACGGGCAGGATGCAATTCAACAGCAAGTCGCCAACCTGGTGCGTCATGTCGGGTTGGTCGGCAGCAACCCGTTCAGCCAGATTTCCGGCGCACGTTTCACTGTCTACGAAGAGATCGGCTTCGGTCTCGAGAATCTGGGGCTGCCGCGCGAGGAGATTATCGCGCGGATCGAGTGGGCGCTCGACGTGCTGAAACTCACTGCGTTGCGGGATCGCTCGCCTTATGCGCTCTCCGGCGGGCAGCAGCAACGTCTGGTGCTTGCCGCCACGCTCGCGATGCGGCCCCCAGTCCTCGTGCTCGACGAGCCAACCGCCCAACTCGACCCCGTTGCAACCGAGGAGCTGGCCGAGATTTTGCGTATACTGGCTGCACAAGACATAACGATCCTCTTCGCCGAGCACCAGCTTGAGTGGACCGCCGCGCTGGCCGAGCGGATCATTGTCCTCGACGCGGGCCGGATCATCGCCGACGGCGCCCCCGAATCCACCCTGACCAGCCAGATCCTGCGCGACCGTGGCATTGGTTGGCCACGACCCGCGTCGCTGGCCGAACAGGCGCGCCGCCGCGGCTACTGGTCTGTGACACGCCCATTGCCGGTAACGTTAGCCGGGCTGATGGCTGGGTTGGGCGCCACGAGCGACGATGGTCGATCACCGCTCCCCAATCAGGCGCGGCAGGATACTCTTCCGGCGTCACTCCACGCCAATGCGCCAACTCAAAACCACATCGTCGCCTTGGAAGAGGTTCGTTTCGCTTACCCAAGCGGTGTTGAGGCGCTGCGCGGCATCTCCCTGCAAATCGGCGCCGGTGAACGCATCGCGCTGCTCGGGCGCAACGGCGCGGGGAAGAGCACGTTCGTGCGCCATCTGAACGGGCTGCTCACACCCCAAAGCGGGCGGGTGACCGTGGCGAACACAGATGCGGCGCGTACGACCGTTGCCCGCTGCGCGCGCCACGTTGGCATTGTCTTCCAGGATATTCGCAACCAGCTCTTTGCCCGCAGCGTGCGCGATGAACTGCGCTTTGGCCCGCGCAACCTGGGGTACAGCGCGGCGCAGACCGAGGAACTGGTCGACCAGGCGTTGCGCGCGCTCGATCTCACCGATGTGGCCGCAGAACACCCCTATGACTTGCCGCCCGCCCGCCGCCGGTTGGTGGCAATCGCGGCGGTCCTAGCAATGAACAGCTCCCTGCTGGTGCTCGACGAACCGACCGCCGGACTCGACAATGCCGGTATCGCGCGGCTGGTTGCGCTGGCCCACGACATCGTCGAACAGGGCAAGAGTGTGCTGGTTGTCAGCCACGATCTCGACTTCTGCCTGGAAGCGCTCGACCGCGTGGTGTTGTTGCGCGAGGGCGGCATCATGCTGGACAGCCGCTGGAGCGAACTGGACGGCGCGGCGCTCGACATACTCGCCGCCGACGTTGGTCTGCCATCGAGCCTCCAGGTCATCCGCGAGTTGAACCTGCCCGCCAGCGCAGATCTCGCCACAATTCTCATGCAACAGGAGTCCAGGGCAAAACTATTGCCCCACCAAGAATAACCCACAGATTGTCACAGATGACAACATCACAGGCATACCCTGCCCCTGCGTCCCCACTCGCCGCAGGTGCAACGGCGGTTTGCCCGCCGCGTCTCCGCGTCTCCGTGTCTCTTCGCTCTGCGCCGCCGCGTCTCCGCGTCCCCTTGTTTACATTCTATTCATATCGGTATGCTACCTTCAATTTAATCGAACAAGCCTACTCCTATCCTAACCATAGCGACCTGAGACAGGTCTACGATCAGGGCGCGTTGCACGTTGAGCAGGAGTATGCTACACTCACAACCATAGCAGATGTATCGTCAACGCCGACGGTCGCGTGTAGTGTTAGCTCGAGAGTCGAGGTAGAATAAACCTGGACGCGCCGCGCTGCCTATGCCCTCGGTGCATCTGCGCCGAGGGTTTTTTGATGCCAAAACAAGGTACAGATGTTACGCTGATCGGTTTGCGCAGGGTAGGGTAAGACAGGTAACAGTTACAAGATGGCATAAGTAGAGGAGTTTCCTATGACATTGTTTACAGAGCGATCACTGCACGAGTCGGTTGAGGGAGAGCCGGAATTGTCTCCTGAAACACTCCTCGATATCTATCGTTTTATGGCGCTGGCGCGAGCGCTCGACGAACGTATGTGGATCCTCAACCGTGCCGGAAAAGCCCCGTTCGTGATCTCCTGCCAAGGGCACGAAGCAGCGCAAGTGGGGTCGGCCTTCGCGCTCACAAAGGGCAAAGATTTTACCCTGCCCTACTACCGCGGCCTGGCCTCCGTTCTCGTGATGGGCATGACCCCGCTAGATGTGATGCTGGCCGTCTTTGCCCGCGTCGCCGATCCGAGCAGTGGCGGACGGCAAATGCCAGCTCACTATGGGAATCGCAAGCACAAGATCGTCACCCAGAGCAGCCCAGTTGGCACGCAGATCGCTCACGCAACAGGCATCGGCCTGGCCGAAAAGATCAAAGGCGGCGATGCGGTGGCCTGGACCTCGTTTGGCGAGGGAACGTCGAGCCAGGGCGATTTTCACGAGTCGTTGAACCTGGCAGCGGTCCACAAACTGCCCGTGATCTTCCAGTGTGAAAATAACGAGTACGCGATTAGCGTGCCGCAGCGTCTGCAAATGGCAATCAGCAGTGTGGCCGACCGGGGGTCTGGCTACGGGATGCCCGGCATTGCTGTGGATGGCACCGATGTGCTGGCCGTTTACGAGGTGACACGGGCTGCGGTCGAGCGGGCGCGACGCGGTGATGGCCCAACGTTGATCGAATCGCGGGTCGTTCGGCTAACTGCCCACAGTAGTGACGACAACGAGCGGACCTATCGGTCATCGACGGAGCTGAAGGCGCTGCGCCAGCACGATCCCGTCGTGCGTTTCGGCGCCTATCTTCATGAGATTGGCGTTCTCGATGAGGCGCAAGAAAAACAACTGCGCGAGAGCATCGCCGCTGAAGTGGAAGAAGCCACGGATCAGGCGGAACAATCAGCTGTGCCGGAGCCGGAAACATTGTTTGATCATGTGTATGCCCAATAGATTGTTACGAGATGGCGGTGGAATAAAGCGTCGCCGCAAGCGGCCTTCTGAGTCGCCTTGTTGTAGAGGAAACAAATGTCAGAGATAAATCTTCTTGAAGCCATCCGCCAGGGCATTGACGAGATGATGGAGCATGACTCACGCGTCTTTGTCTTGGGCGAAGACGTGGGCAAACGCGGCGGTGTTTTCCGTGTTACAGAAGGGCTGATCGACAAATACGGCCCCGAGCGCATTATCGACTCCCCTTTGGCGGAAAGTATTATCGTCGGTGCGTGTATTGGGGCGGCAATGAATGACACGTTGCCGATTGCCGAAATCCAATTCGCCGATTTCATTTACCCGGCTTTCAACCAGATCGTCAGCGAGGCGGCGCGTATTCGCTACCGCAGCAATGGCGACTGGGGCGTGCCTATGGTGATTCGTACTCCCTATGGCGGCGGCATCCACGGCGCGTTGTACCACAGCCAGAGCATCGAGGGATTCTTTGCCCACGTGCCGGGTCTCAAGGTCGTCGCTCCCGCAACGCCCTATGATGCGAAGGGCCTCTTGAAAAGCGCCATCGAAGATCCCGATCCGGTCCTCTTCCTCGAACATAAAAAATGCTATCGCTTGATCAAAGGGCTGGTGCCGGAAGACGATTACCGCATCCCAATCGGTGTTGCCGATGTCAAACGCGAGGGTGAGGATCTCACGGTGATAGCCTATGGCTTGATGCTGCACTATTGCCTGGAAGCAGCTCAAACCCTGGCGGAAGAGGGGATTAGCGTCGAGGCGCTCGACCTACGCACCCTGCGCCCGCTCGACGCCGAAGCGATTTTGGCGAGCGCCCGCAAAACCAGCAAGGTTCTGATCGTTCACGAGGATAATCTGACCGGCGGACTGGGCGGCGAGATTAGCGCGCTGATTGCCGAGCACGCCTTTGAAAGCCTGGACGGTCCCATCACCCGCGTGTGCGGCCCAGATGTACCGGCCATGCCCTTCGCCAAGCCCCTGGAGGACGCCTTCCTTCCGTCGCCGAAGCGGATTGCGGCGGCAATGCGCAAGCTCGCAGCTTACTAAATGCTGAATATTGGTGATCGAGAAGCACGGTGTTACTCCGAATCCTCAACCCTGACAGTCAAGGAGTTGGAATGTCGACTGAGATTAAAATGCCCCAGCTTGGCGAAAGCGTTACCGAAGGAACGGTGGGCCGCTGGTTGAAACAACCTGGCGACCAGGTTGCTAAATACGAGCCTTTGCTTGAGGTTGTCACCGATAAAGTAGATACCGAAGTCCCGTCGCCGGTTGCCGGCACGCTGATCGAGATCATTGTCCCCGAGGGCGAAACGGTGCGGGTTGGCAGTGTGTTGGCGCTTCTGGGCGAAGCTGGCGAAGCAGCGAGCCGAAGCGCGGGTTCGGTCGATGGCGCCCAGCGCGCAAATGGCGACCAGTCCGCCGCCGTCGCACAGCCAGCAGCTGTCGCTCGGGCGGTGCAGAGCGCAGGGGCAGCAAGCCAGGGACCGCGCAATACGACGCTCTCACCCGTGGTTGCGCGTCTGGTTGCCGAACACAACCTCGACGTGAACCAGATACCCGGCACCGGTGCGGGCGGGCGGGTCAGCAAACAAGATGTGCTGCGCTACCTGGAACAGCGCAAACAAGCGCCGCCCATGCAGCCCGCGGCGCCGCCTGCGCCGGAACGCCGCATCAGTGAGGTGATCAGCGCGGCGCCTCTGGAAAGCATCGCAACTGCACCGGCGACACTACCGGAAGATGCTGAACTGGTTCCGTTGACTCCCATGCGTCGCTCCATCGCCGAACACATGGTTCGCTCGGTACGCACCTCGCCCCACGTCACCTCGGTGATCGAGATCGACCTGAGCCAGATCATCGCGCACCGCAGCCAGAATCTGGCCGTCTTCGAGCGCCAGGGCGTGCGCCTGACCTACACGGCATACTTCGTTCAGGCAACCGTCGTCGCCCTCCAGGCGATACCGATTCTCAACGGGAGCTTCTCAGATGACGGAATCATTATCCATCGCCGGATTAACATGGGCGTGGCGGTCGCCCTGGAGGAAGGGCTGATCGTACCCGTGGTTCGCGACGCCGATGAGAAGAACTTGCTCGGCCTGGCCCGCGCCGTCAACGATCTGTCCGAGCGCGCCCGCTCGCGGCGGCTGCGCCCCGAAGAGACCCGTGATGGCACCTTTACAATTACCAATCACGGCGTCAGCGGCAGCCTCTTCGCGATGCCGATTATCAACCAGCCGCAAGCGGGCATTCTTGGCGTCGGCGCTATCCAGAAGCGCGCGGTGGTCGTAAGCCAGGACGAGGTCGACGCGATTGCGATTAAGCCGATGTGTTATTGCTCGCTGACCTTCGATCATCGTATTACCGATGGCGCCACCGCCGACGCCTTCTTGATGACGATCAAGCAAACGCTGGAGAATTATCGGTGATGACGCAGATGCGGTGTCTGAGGTAAGGCCGTTTATGGAGCATCGTCGTGGCGTCGCGTCCTCCCCGCGTACGCGGGGACCGTCGACTCGTTCTGACACGGCCATGCGCTGCCAACCGCCCAGGCGCGCGTGCCACCATGCATCCCGCGCAACGGAGGTATGTGACACTAGGCAGGCGCAATCGACCACGTCACCTGCGGAGGGGTCGAGGGGAACCATCAGGCTTCCAAGCGGGGAGCTTGAGAGGCAGCGCCCTTCAGATCTGTGGCAGGCCGAGCGTTAGGAAGGAGTGATCTTACGCTCGCGGACACGATGGAATCAGCGGCAGCAAGCCGCTGCTACAATTGGTGCTCTCAGGCCCAATTCGGGTTCGACCATAGCCCGCGCCAAACGACGTCGGCACAAGGCTGCTCGTCCTGCACCCGCAGGCGGGGCTGTCCCACCACTGGTTCAAGACACGTGCGCGACGCCGTTCGGGGGCAATGCCTCATCGTTTCAGCGGCGCTTGCTGCGGCCAGGCCCCTTGCTGTTGAATCAACGCTTTGGTGAATTCGAGCACCGGGTCACGCCCGGCGGCAACATCGGACGGTTCCGGGCGCACGTCATAGTCGGGTAACACCCCGCGCCCATCGTCTTGACCATTGGGCCGCACGAAGTATGCAGAAGAGACATAGCCCTCTAGTCCCGTGTATGTGAGGCGGAAGGAGTACGCGCTCCCGAAGCCGGATGGTGGGCCGCCGGTCTCTTCACCGACTAGAACGCCAAGCTCGTTGTCTTTGACAATAACGGCAAAACTCACTGCGCTGGAGAAGGTGGCCGGGCCGATCAAGACCGAGAAATCGCCGGAAAAGCGCAGCG
>JAKSDJ010000401.1 GCA_022360155.1 Chloroflexales bacterium
CCAGGTTGCGCGAACCCTCGCTCAACTGCAAGACGTACGCCTGATCGAAGTCGCAGCCGGGCGCTATGCGTGGTCCAGCACGAGCGTGCGCCATACAATGGATCTATTTCTGGCGCCGACCGAAGAGCGACGGCGGGCGGCGATCTTTTTTGCTACTGCGGTCAGCGCGCACCAGGGCGATCTGGAGTGGCTCGCACTTGAACGGGGAAACTTAACGGCGGCCATCGAGACGGCCCTTGCGGAAGGCTGGACGGAACATGTCGGCGCACTGGCTCAAGCCCTGCAACCCGAGCTAGTACTCGACGGCCTCTGGGAGAGCTGGGGCAGCGTGATTGAGCAGGCGCGCCGGGCCGCCGAGCTTGGCAACGACTCCCATCTCCTCGCCTGGGCCTTACATGACCAGGGCGCCCGCGCAGGGTTGCTCGGCGACCAGACCACCGCAGCCAACAGCCTCTCCGAAGCCTTGAACCTGCGCCTGCACCACGATCCGACCGCAGCCGCAGTGACGCGCCACAACATGGAATATCTGGGCCTTTGGCCGCCGCCCCCGCCGCCATCCGATAACACACCGCTAGACTCGGCGGGTCCGCTGCTGAGGCGAATCCCCCTATGGCTGAAATTGGCCCTTGTTATCCTGCTGCCGCTTACAGGAATCTCGTCGGTGGGCGCAGTCTGGTGGTACAATCGTCCGCCAACTGTCAGCTTTTCTGCTACGCCGAGCGTTGGGTCTTATCCGCTTGAAGTGCGCTTCGATGCCGAGGCAAGCCACGGTAGGCAAAACGGTAATGCTCTGATCTATGTCTGGGATTTTGGCGACGACTCTGCGCCCATCGAGACTCGCGATCCGCAGATCAGCCATACCTATGCCGCACCTGGAAGCTACATCGCTTCGCTGCGGATCGAAGATGAACGCGGTAAACGTCAGGGAAACCCGGTTACGATACCGATCGAGGTGCGCAACGAGTCGCCGCAACCGCAAATCACGGTGCTTGCAAATACCACCGTCTTCGCCGCTAACGAGACGCTCACCCTGTCCGGCCAGGCGACCGACACCGAAGACGGCGCCCTAGATGGCACACAACTACGATGGGCTGTCAGGCTTCATACTGGTGATACGATCCAGACTATACTCACAGACGAAGTTGGCAACGACATTGCGTTTACCATTCCATCCTCTGCCACTGTCACCGCCGCAACGCAGCTCGAAATCCAACTCACCGCCAGCGACTCATTGGGGGCGACGTCAGTGGTGACAAAAACTCTTCAACCGGCCCTGGTTACGCTGATGTTGCGCTCCGAGCCCGCAGGCCTCCAGTTACGCATCAATGACCAGACGGTCACAACACCGTATACCTGGGAAAGCTGGGCCGGTGCGGTTATGCCGCTCGTTGCACCTGCCCAACTCGACGCCGCCGACATGTGCCAGGTGTTTGCCCGGTGGTCCGATGGCGGCACTACCGCCGCACGTACGATCACAGCAACTACATCCATCGAGTATACGGCGACCTTCCGTCCGCTCGCGGTCACCCTCGCCGCCGCAACGCTCGCCGCCGCCGAGTCAAGCGGCGCCGCTGTGATGACCGTCGCGCTCGATGCCGAATCTGACTGCCCGGTAACCGTCACATATGCAACCAGCGATGGTACAGCCATTGCCGGTCAGGACTATGCCCCGAAGTCGGGAGAACTGACATTTGCAGCCGGCGTCACCGAGCAACGCATTGAAATTCCCATCACAAACGACCAGTTCGATGAAGCAGCCGAGACAATCAAACTGCGCCTTAGCAAAGCGTCCAGCGCAGTTATCGGCACGCCGGCAACTGCTGTGATCACTATCCAGGACAACGACCCAGCGCCCACCATCACTTTTGAGCAAGCAGCGTTGAGTATCGACGAAAATGCTGCTGTTGCTGAAATCAGCGTCCGATTAAGCGCGCCATCGGGACAAACAATCAGCCTGCCATATGCCGCCCAAGATGGCACTGCAAGCAGCGAAGTCGATTACCGCGCAACAAACGGCACACTGACATTTGCCCCTGGTACGACAATCCAGACGTTTACAGTGCCGATTGTAGACGACGATCGCGACGAAGCAGATGAGACTGTTGTGCTGAGCTTGGGCGAACCAGTCAATGCTGAACTGGACATTGCCCGCGCCACCCTGACGATCCGCGACAACGATCTGCCGCCGGTAGTCGGCTTCGCCGCAAACCGCTTCAGCGTCGCCGAGGATGCCGGTTCGGTCAGCATCGAAGTTGTGCTCACCCAAGCTTCCGGGCTGCCGGTGAGCGTAGTCTATGCTACTACGGATCAGACTGCTATTGGCGGCGATGATTATATCACCGTGACTGACCAGTTGACCTTCGCCCCCGGCGAGACCAGCCAGACGTTCACTATACCAATCAACACCGACCGGTTCGACGAGGCTGACGAGACAGTAGCGCTGGCCTTGAGCAACCCCGAAAATGCAACTGCCGGCGTCTTCGAGGCTACGTTGGTCATTGAGAATGACGATCCGCCGCCGGTAATTCAGTTCGCGCAGGACAGGTATGAGGTGAATGAAAGCGCCTCTGTCGTTGTCATCACCGTCACGTTGAACCTGGCTTCAGGCGAAGAGATCGCGATAAACTACAGCACCGCCAACGGTACAGCCAACGCCGGCGCTGACTACAACGCCGCCAGCGGCACACTGGCATTCGGCTGGGGCCAGTGGACCCAGACCATCACCATCCCGATCAACAATGATCGCAACGATGAGCGTAATGAAACCTTTACATTGACGTTAAGCGATCCGCGTAACGCCGTACTTGGCCAGCTTGCACGCACAACGGTGACCATCCGCGATGACGATGAGCCAGTGGTCTCATTCGCCGAAACAAGTTATTCCGTTCCCGAAGCGGGTGAGTTATCCAATCTTCCTTATCCAAATCCGACCAGACAGCCGCCGAGGGTTTTGGAAGTCACGGTCAAGCTTGATCAACCATCGTGGCAAGAAGTGCAGGTCAGCTATCGCACTGTCGACGACACAGCCAACGCGGGCAGCGACTACGAAGCGACCAGCGGGGTCTTGACCTTCAAGCCTGGTGAGACAATAAAAACGGTAACGGTTGCGGTGTTCGACGACCAGACCTACGAAGGCGACGAGCGCTTCACGTTGCGCCTGAGCGATCCGGTCAAAGCGAAACTGGGCCAATCACAGGCAGTGATCACCATCGTGGACAATGATCCGCCCGATACCAGTGTTCCAGAAATAGGCGAACCGCAGATTACGCCGCTAACATCGGAGGATGAGATCATAATCGGCTCTCGACCGAGGTTACCTTCCAGGTTAGCGCTAGCGATCCCGCTGGCATGGGCGCTGTTACTTTGGGCTATCGCTTCCTCTGGGACCAGTCGCCGCCGACGAATTGGCAACATGTAGAGATGCAACTGGACGGCGGCGGCTATACGGCAACATTTAAAGCTACTACTTCATCAAACCTTCTGAAATGTCAGATACCCAGCGCTCAAGCTGCTGGGCTTGTGCTCGCTCCTCCGACCGATGTCGGCGCAGCACACGAGGCCATCTGACGGGCGGCCCTTAAGGCGATAGTCACGGCAGCGTTCGTGTCAGCGGCAGCCGTATGGCCGCACTGGAGGCAACGGAAATGGGCTTGATCGGGTCGGTTCCCCTGCGCACCATGGCCGCAGACCGCACAGGTCCGGCTGGTGTTGCGCGGGTCAACCGCAACGACCCGCACACCCGCCTGCTGGGCTTTGTACGC
>JAKSDJ010000125.1 GCA_022360155.1 Chloroflexales bacterium
ATACCCCTTTTCAGACAGCCTCTAAAGGTTTTAAAACCTTTAGGGTCTCAAGCCATGGTAAACTATATTAGCACGTTTGAAGGTTTGGACATACATCTGCATTGATTGGCGTTGATCAGCGGTATCAGCGTTCCATTGCAGATTGGCGCGAACGTACATCCATCGCTCTGTAGAAAGAAGTTCTCTATCTTATGTTCACTTCTGGCACGATCCAGGCAAGGCAACCCGACGATCTTCAGATCAAACCATCGGTCATTGCGCTCAACAATGTAAGCAAGCGATTCGGTCCCCAGACTCCCGCCGTCAATGGGCTTTCGTTGACAATGCACGCCAGCCAGTTTCTGGCTCTGCTCGGCCCGAGCGGCTGCGGCAAATCGACGACGCTGCGCCTAATAGCCGGGCTCGAAACTCCTGATACGGGCGAGATCTGGCTAGCCGAGGCCTGCGTCGCCAGCGAACGAAGCTGGGTTCCGCCCGATGCCCGGCGTGTCGGCCTGGTCTTCCAGGATTATGCGCTCTTTCCCCACCTGACGGTTGGTGAAAATATCGCCTTTCCGCTGCAACGCAGCAACGCACAACAGCGCCGGATCCGCATCGACGAGCTAACCGAGTTGGTTGGTATGGCAGGCATGGCGGGGCGCTATCCGCACCAAATCTCGGGCGGGCAACAGCAGCGCGTCGCACTGGCCCGCGCTTTGGCCGCCGACCCGACCGTCGTGCTACTCGACGAGCCCTTCTCGAACCTCGACACGGTGCTACGCAGCAGTATGCGCGCCGAAGTCCACGCGATCCTCTCGCGCGCCCACGCTACAACCATCCTGGTCACCCACGATCAAGAAGAGGCTTTTAGTCTAGCCGATACGGTTGCCGTTATGTTCAACGGCACGATTGTGCAGATCGGCACGCCGCAGGAGATCTACCTGCGACCGGCGACCCGCGAGGTAGCAACCTTCGTGGGTGCGGCGCGTTTTCTCATTGGCGAGGCGGATAACGATACGGTGAGCTGTGCGCTCGGCACACTGCCGCTGGCCCAGCCAGCTCTCGGACAGGTCGCCGTATTACTGCGACCGGATGCGCTGATGCTCCAGTTCGCCGATGACGGCATGGCCCGTGTCACTGATCGACGCTTCTTCGGTGCGTACCAGTCGGTCGGCCTGCAGCTCGCCGATGGCTCAGCGCTCGAAGCGCGGCTGGCGCCCCATGTCGCGGTCAACGTCCACGCACCCTGTGCAATCAGCGTTCTTGGCCCGGTGATGGCCTATCCGTTGGGATGAGGCGACGAAAGGATGAGACGAGGAGGCGGGGAGGTGAGGAGAGAGGCATTAGCGGTCGGGCGACAGTACCGTCGATGCCGAGGATGTTGGCAGTGACGCCTGCGTCGGCTGGTTTGGCAACGGCTGATTGTGCTCGCCGACGACTCGATCGACCCCAAAGCGCCGTACCGAGTAGACGAAGCCGAGCGTTATGGTGGTCAGCCCGATCAGGAGCAGCGCCGGCGCCGCCGCCTGGGTGTATATTGAGTCGTTGGCAGCCTCCCACACCCGCACCGGCAGCGTATCGAAGCCGGGCGGGCGCAAGATCACCAGCAGCGGCAACTCCTTCATCGCGGTGACGAATGCGAGCGCCCAGGCTGCCAGCAATCCAGGCGCAGCCAGCGGGATCGTCACGCGGCGCAAGGTGGACCAGGGACCGTGACCCATCGTGCGCGCCGCCTGTTCGAGCATCGGCGACACCATACGCAAGGTCGCCTCGTTCAGCGTAACCGCCTGAGGCAACAGGCGAAACGCGAGGGCCAGTCCAAGCGCAACGGTCGTACCGTAGATCGGGGTGCGAATGAACAGCATCAAAAAACCTAGGCCAACAATAATTCCAGGCAGCGCAAAGGCGGTTTTACTCAGATAGGCCAGCGTGCGGCTGTAGCGGCTGTCGTAACGCACAGTAAAGAGCGCTGGCAGCAAGGCCAGCCCAAGCGCCAACGTGGCGGCGCAAATCGAGAGGAGCAAACTATTCCACCCCGACTGCCAAATACTCAGCGCGCCCACGCTCCAAATCCGATCGACCTCGGTCGGCGCAACGATGCTTCGAATTGTCAGTCCGCTCAGAACCGCCAGCGGCACGAACAACGCCAGAGTCGCCAAGCCAATGATGTAGGCGTTCGCCAGCCAGCGCCAGCGCCCCAACCGAATGATCCGCTGCGGACGCCAGTGTGCACCGCGGGTATAGCGCCGATCGTTGCGATGGATAAGGCTTTCGCCTAGCAACAAGGGTAAGCTCAACCCGATCAGCCCTAGGCTGATGACCGACGCAGCAGCCCGCCCGATCTCGCCGGCAAACTGGCGATAGATCGCGGTGGTAAAGGTCTGGTAGCGCATCAGTGCAACGGTGCCGAAATCTGAGAGGACGTACAATCCAACCAACAAAACGCCCCCAGCCACGGCTGGCACAAGCAACGGAAGCGTTAGGGCGAAGAAGATCTGGCGGTGATTGCGCCCCGCCACCCGAGCCGCATCTTCCAGGGCGGCGTCTAGCACGCGCAGCGCGGCGGCGACGGCCAAGAAGACGAAGGGGAAAGCGTAGAGGCTCATCACGGCGGTCACGCCCCAGAGGTTGAACAGCGGCGGCAGCGGGAATTCCTGCCGCTCAAAGCCCAGATAGCCCACCGCCATCTGATCGATAAAGCCACCGCGGCGCAGCAGAAACATATAACAGATGGCGGCGACATAGCCAGGGATGGCAAGTGGCAAACAGAGCAGCCAGCGCCAGATCGACCGGCCAGGAAGATCGGTGCGTTCGACGAGCCAAGCTGCGGTAATGCCCAACACACAAGTCGTGATGCTAACCGTCGCGACCAGTGCAACTGTGTTGCGCACCAGTCGCGGAAGCTGCCCGGACATGAGGCGACGCCACAGATCCGGATCGGCCTGAAGCGCGTGATAGACAATGTAGAGCAACGGCAGTGCGGCGCATACACAAACGCCGGTCGCAAGCACAGTCAGCGGGTTGGGTCGTCGTCGCATAACATCCGATACCAAAGCTACTCTCAGCTTGAAACACGATATGACAAAGCATAACATAGAGATGGCAAGGCGAGCGGCGACTTGCCCATCACTCGAGGCTTTATCGCGCGCTCACGTTGCCACCCGGTCGGCTTTGTGTTTTCTCCTACGGCATGCCGGTTTCTTGCACCTGCGCACGCGCCGTTGGCAGACCCTCAACCAGGGTCTTCAGGTTGATGTCGGCCAGCCTGAAATCCTCTGGGGCGGGTACGTCCTCGGCGAGCGGAATATCAGGCATAATCGGCCATTCATAGTTGCCCTGGGAATAAACTCGCTGTCCGGTCTCCGAGAGCATAAAATCGACAAACGCTTGGGCTAGTTCGAGCGTTTCGTCTTCGACGCCCTGCAAAATACCGATGTTCGTCGAGTTGACGATCAGGCCCAACTGATCATCGCCCTGATCCGGCCAGACGATGCCCACCGGCGCGCCTTCAGCCAGCGAGAGGTAGTAGTAGTAGTGATTGACCAGCCCTAGTTCGAACTCGCCGGCGCCGACGGCTTGGCGGATGTCGGTATGGCTGCCCGAGAAGAAGGTATTGTTATCGACCAGCCCTTGCATCCACGCGGTTGTCGTTTCCTCGTCGAGCAAGCGGTTGAGCGCAACAATCGTCGCCATCATCGCGCCGTTGGTGCTGTCAGCCGAGCCAATCCGCCCCGACCACTGCGGATCAGCCAGTTCGGTCAGCGACGTTGGAACGTCTTCTTCATTGAGCAGATCGGTGTTGTACATAAGCACGCGGCCACGTAAGGTCAATGCCGCCCAACTGCCGTCGTCAGCGCGATACTGCTCGGGAATAGACTGGATCAACTCCGAGTCGTTCGGGATAAACACGCCATTCTCGGCCAGGTCTTCCATTGTCAATGTATCGCTGTTGACAAACACATGCGCCTGCGGGTTCGCCAGTTCTTCGAGAATACGAGTACCCAGCTCGCTGTTGCTGCCGCTTACGACAACGACTTCGATATCAGGATACTGCTGATTGAAAGCTTCTAGCACCCCATTGATCAGCGCCTCGCTGCGAGTAGTATAGAGCACAAGCTCGCTGCTCAAATCTCCGTTTGTAGCATCTGCCGGTGTAACTTCTGTGGTTGGTGTGACTTCTTCAGTCGGCGGGGGTTCTGCGGTTGGCGTGGGCGCCTCGGTCGGTGTGACATCTGTGGCCTCTGTGGTCGGCATAGATGCCGCTGGCGCACCACCGCAAGCCGTGAGCATCAGCACGCAAACTAAGGCCAATCCGCATACCCAGCGGAAAGGGTTATGAACACGATTCATGGCGCCTCTCTTATGAACTATCTGCCATTCTATTGCATTAATATATGTTAAATGTTTTTGTTTGTCAAAGCTAATTGGCGTATGTCAACGAGAGGCGTTCAAGCGCCCAGGCGTTTTCGCGCTAGCGTCAGGCCATCACCGACCGGCAACATGCTTATGTCAATTCGATCGTCGGAGTGGAGTTTGGCGTTGAGCGCCCGCAAGGCGCGCGTGTCGGCATCCTGTTGCGTCTCATCGGCCACCGCTCCACCCCAAAGCACATTGTCGATTGCGATCAGGCCGCCAGGGCGCAGCAGTTGTAAGCATTGCTCGTAATATTCATCGTAGCTCGCCTTGTCTGCATCGATAAAGGCGAAGTCGAACTGTCCAGCCTGGTTATCAGCCAGCAGCGCTGCCAGGGTTTCAGCAGCTGGCGCGAGGCACAGGTCAATCTTGTGAGCCACCCCCGCCTCCGCCCAATAGCGCTGTCCAATGCTGGTCCACTCCGCGTTTACGTCGCATGCGACGATCCGTCCGTTGGCGGGCAAGGCCAGCGCTGTCCACAATGTGCTGTAGCCGGTGAACACACCGATCTCGATGGTGCGTTGGGCGCCAATCAGTTGCAGCAGCAGTGCCATGAATTGACCTTGCTCCGGGCCGACCTGCATCCTTCCTTCGGGGTTACGGGCAGTCTCTGCGCGCAGCTGTTGCAGCACCTCAGGTTCGCGCAACGACACAGCATGGAGGTAGTTATAGAGCGCGTCGCTGAGTTCGATGCTGCGTCTGGATGATGTAGCCGCGCTGTCGGGCAGGGCTTGCCGAGCGCGCTGGATCAATGCAATCAGGGCGGGCCGAAACTGATTGGGCCGCTCCAGCGGCTCATCAAAGGTCACACGCAGCCGCTCCTCGCGATCAGCGGCGTGGAGGAGGAGATCGAGGCCATGTTTGTCAGCATGAAGCAGCGAAGCCTCGCTAGCCCAGTTTTGTCCGGCGAGGCCATGCGCGAGATCAAGCATCTCGCGCCGGTGGTCTTCGTTGATGTGGGCGACGACTCCGGCAACAAACTTCTCGGGAAACGCGATAGTCATAATAGCCTATATACCTTCATTTATTGCAGATTTCGCTGTCACCGGCAAGAGCGGTGACAGCAGGCGCAGCTAGCGGCTGCGAGGCTAGATACGCCTCTGCAGCAACACAAGAAGCGCAACACAAATACACGCATAGCCTCTACTGACTATGCGAGACCACAATGTTATCGCTGCAAACGTCTTGGGTTAGATTATACTAATAAAGATATTTTGTCAAGCAGAATATTGAAAATATCATACACGGCTGCAATAATACGCCGATGGCGTCTGGACGAAGCTCAAAGGAAATAACAGCACCGACGCTACGTCGTAACTACGGCGTAGCGTCTTTTGTTAGGCTGCTTGGTGTTCCCGCTCATGCGCCTTCCAAATGCCAACTGGTGTCAGAGTGGAGCTTCGCCAAACGTAATCGCGCCGCCACCGCTTCAAGCAGCCCCCTGCTGCTACTATTTCAAGCAGCCCCCTGCTGCTACTATACCTAGCGACGATTGTCCGCGATCCAGTTGCAGACTCAACAAATATCATTTACAATAGGCTATCCATCAAAAAAACATAAAAGTGACACCTTGCTTTTAGGCGCCATTCTTGTTGCCTGTGTTTGCTTCATACTACTGTCGTAATGTTTGGCATGGCTCACTGGGCGTAAGGCATGCTTCAAGCGGACTTTACAGCTCGTACGCTGTGCATCAGTTTGGGAGCGCCCTGATGAGCTAGGGTGCATCTAGCAATTGCCAAGCTCAAACGACCGATTGTGAAACATGACCCAGGCCTATATGTAGTATTGTTCGTTTATTGCTGATTGTCTACGCCACTTTTGCTTAAGCCCCGTGCATTTGTGGTTGGCTCCCGTTTCTCCATGGCGTCGCTGAACAGAAGCGCGACGTGTCTCCGCCCCCAGATCCGCTCCTGCGCTCCTGCCGCAACGCTGCGGAGGTCTATCATCCGATACGCTCTAGGATGGTCCCAGAGCATGTTCAGCAACCGTACAGAGGAGGACACCTTTGAAAGTACATGTCTTGACGGTCGGGTTCTTAGCCCTGGCGCTCACCCTCGCCACGCTCGCCCCCAACGCTGGTGCGCAAACCTTCAATCCCAACGTTGGCGATGG
>JAKSDJ010000929.1 GCA_022360155.1 Chloroflexales bacterium
CATGAACTCGATGCTGTTCAAATCCAGCGGCGCCACTCGTTGCGGATGTTCCGGAATACAGACCGGGTCGCCAGCCAGATACTCGTGATCGAAGAGACGTAAGCCGACCGCGCAATCGAGCGAGTCTACTTGGTTGGAAGTTGCAATACCTGTTGCCTTTGTCGCAATAGGCGCATCTACTTCGACTGACGCAACAGGAGCGTTGCCACACGCCGTCAACAGGGCACAGAGGCTTAAGAAAGAAAAGAGTTTACGATAAACACGTGGCATGATCTTCGATCGAAACATAAGGCATTACTCTTCTTGAATAGCAGCAGCAATATCAGGTGCGAGGGCGGTCACCACCGTATTGACCAATACTTCAGCCGATAGCGGTCCGCCAAAGAGCCACGTGTCGCCGCCCAGCGGATAGGCGTTGCCGTTCTCTACGAAAGCAAGACTCTCCCACACGGGTTGAATCGCCTCGCGGACGAAGACATTGTTATCGTCTTGCACCACGTAGAAAAAGTTGAGGTCGCCTAACTCGGGCAGCGTTTCGATACTGACCGTTGTAAAGCCGTACTGCTGAAACTCCTCGTCTTTCCACCCGTTCTTGAGCCCGATTTGCCGGATAATGTCAACCGCCAGCGCATTGTCGGTAAAGAGGCGCACCTGCACGGTATCCTCGCCAAATGCCTGGGCGAGCACAAATGACTCGCCCAGTTTGCCAGCGTTCTCTAACGTGACCTGAGCTGCAGCAAAGGTCTCTTCCATCGTCGCTAGCACCGCTTCCCCCTGAGCATGACGCCCCAACACGGCGGCAATAGTCAGAAAGGTCTCGCGCATCTCGTCATACTGGGTCAGGTCACTATCCGTGGGATAAGAGTCAAAGGCCAGCGTAGGTGCGATGGCGCTGAGTTGGTCGTAGATGTCAGCCACGCGATAGGCCGGTGCAAGAATCAGGTCTGGCTTCAGGGTGGCAATTGTCTCCAGATCGGGTTCCTGGCGTGTGCCGACATCAACCACGTCATCCGCGAGCTCAATGGAAATATTCACCCAACTCCGGTAACCCTTGATATCGGCGACACCTACCGGCTGAAGGCCTAGAGCGAGTACGTTTTCCGCGTATGTCCATTCTAATGCGACAACACGTTGTGGGTTGGCGGGTACATTGGTTTCGCCTAAAGCATGGATGATGGCCGGGGAGTCATCGGATCGAGCAGCGCCGCCTTGCAGCGCCTGCTCGACATCGTCCAGCACCAGCAGCGCCGCCAGCGGGCCGCCAATACTCGTCCAGACCGTCCCGTCAACCGTCACCACCCGTTGATTTTGCACCGCGTTGAGCTGTTGGAACAAAGGGTTCTCTTCAGCCGCCGCCAGTGAGTTCGTCCCTTCGGCGTTGAGCGTGCCAATGAATAACCAGTCGGCATCAATGACCTCCAGCGACTCCAGGCTGATCGGGTCGGAGTGCGCGCCGTGCGTCCCGGCGAGCTCTGCGTGGCTGGCCGGGCGCTGCAGGCCAACATCGCTGAGCACCAAACTCGAGAACGTGCTAGGAACCATCACGACCGGACCATTGGGCATCCAGCGGGCGATGCTGGCTTCAATGGGTGTATCGGCGGGCAGCAGAGCCTGGATCGCCTCCGCTTGCTGCTGATACTCGGCCAGGAAGGCCTCGGCCTCGCTCTCACGATTGAGGGCGGCGGCCACCTGGGCAAAGGTGCTTTTCCAATCGTCGCCTGGCTTGAAGGTGGCGACAACTGGGGCGATCTCGCTCAGGTCTGGCAGCAACGTTTCAATTGGCGGAATGATATTGCCGGCCAGAATCAGATCGGGCTGGAGCGCCACCACTTGTTCCAACGACGGTTCGGCCAGGCTGCCGATCGAAGCGATCCCGTCGGTGAGATCGCTCAGATAGAGCGGTAAGGTTTGCTGACCACGCCCATTGACGGAGCCGACCGGGGTCAGCCCCAGGGCGAGAGCGCTGTCCAGATCGATCTCGGTGAGGGTGACGACCCGCTGCGGGTTTACGGGTATGTCGACTTGGCGGCCTTTGGCATCCGTAATTGTGCGTGTTCCCGTGGCGATATCTGTGGGCTCGGTCGTTGGTTCTACCACCGTCGTCGGTTCTACAACAACTGTGGTTTCTGTTGCTGAAGTCGGTTGTTCAGCCTCTGTTACTGGGTTGGATTGCTGTCCACAGGCGGCGAGCAATCCTGACAAGAGACCAACAAGCAAAAAGAGTGTAAGCCTGTTCACTGTGTGCGTTCCTCACGTACATTCAATACATCTTGCGCCAGGCCGCATCTGCGGCAGGCCTAGCGTTGACCTATTTGCCGACGGCTTCGACGAGACGGGGCGTCAGTTCCTCGACTGCGTAGGGCAAGCTGAGGATAGTGCTAAAGCTGAGTGCGCCATAGATAGGATCGTTGCCAACGAAGAAGATAGTGCGATCTTGCCGCGCAACATCGAGCGTTTGATAGATCGCGTTGTCGTTGAGGGCGGCCAACTCTTTTGCGGAGTCTGCATAGAACAGGAGTACGTCTACATCAACTAGATCTAACCGTTCACTGCTAATCCCAACGGAGTCTTGGTCGCCTACAAGCTCAGCGATGGTGTCGGGATAGACCAAGCCAAGCGATGTAAGGAAGCGCAGAGGCGGCGTATTGGGGCCAACCACCCAATATTGGCCCGCTTCGCCAGCGGGGAACAACCAGGCAACGCTCTTGCCGGCTAGCTCAGGGGCTTGCTTGGCGGCGGCGGCGATCTGCGCTTCGACTTCGGCCACCAGTTTGTCGGCGCGCGCCTCACGCCCTAACGCCCGACCGATGAGTCGTGTCTGCTCTTGCCACGGCACATTGAAATCCGGATACTCGGCGGGCTGGGCAAGGACTGGTGCAATCTGGGCAAGCGTTTCATATTCCTCTGCGGTGATACCGGAATGAGTTGCCACGATGAGATCGGGTTGGAGCGAGGCAATCAACTCATAATTCAGCTCGCCAAAAGGCATCTGCAGGAGTTGGGGTTTCGCGTCGCCCAATCGATCTTGCGCCCAGGGCCAGGCACCGTAGGGCTGATCGCCAAACCAGTCGCGTATTGCCACAGGAGTCACGCCGAGCGCCAGGATCGGATCTTGCTCGCTATAGCCCAGACTCACCACGCGCTTGGGTTCGGCGGGAATCTCGGCGGCGCCGAATTTGTGCTCGATTGTGACCGGGAAAGCCGCATCCGTAGCAATGTCCGTCGCTGTGGCTTCGGCAGCATCGCCGCCAAAGATACCGATCAGATCGTCGAGCACCGCGTTGGCGGATTGCACGCCAAGGCCGGCAATCCAGATATCATCGTCGACGTCGATGGCGCGGTTGTTCCGGACGGCGTCCAGAGTTTGCCAGAGTGGACTTGCCAGAAACGTCTCCAACTCGCTATCGTTTTGAGCGTAGCCGGTGATGAAGATATAGTCGGCATCGACATCGGCGATCTGCTCCAGGGTGATTTCCACAACGAAGGCGTCCTCATCCTGGCTCGGCGGTCGCTGCAACCCAACATCCTGCAAAATGTAGCCGATGTAAGAACTCTTGAGATAGAGCCACACCTGCCCCGGACCGAAGCGAATGATCGAGATAGTCGTCGTATCATCTAAGCGCTCGCCCAGAACAGCCCGAACCTCGGCCACATGCGCGTCGTAGTCGGCCAGAAGCTTTTCGGCTTCGGTGGTTTTACCCAACGCCTTAGCGTGGAGACGGAAATTATCCTGCCAGGGAACTCGCAGCGACGCGCTGAAAACGGTTGGCGCGATCTGCTCCAGTTCGGGGTAGATCTCCTCATAGCGCTGTTGGCTGCCCAAAATCAGATCGGGCTTGAGCGCGAGGATCGCCTCCAGGTTGGGCTCGACAATCGCGCCAATGTCGGTGATGCCATCGATTTGATCGGCAAGATAGGCCTGATATTCCAAGGCATCATTGACCGGCGCACCCACGATGTTGGCGCCTAGCGCCAGGGCGTTGTCCAGTTCGCCGGTGTCGAGCACCACCACCCGTTGCGGATCCGCCGTCGCCTCGGTCTCGCCCATCGCGTGGCTGATTGTGCGTGTTGCATGCGCAGCGCCCCCTGAACGAGAGCGGCCATCTGCGCGAGCGATATCGGCGAGCAGATATCGCTCCAGATCGTCGATGACGCGATTGGCGGCCAAAATGCCAATGCCGAGCATCCAGTGATCATCTGACACTTCGTAGACACGGTCATTCTGTACGACTTCAAGCTGTTGCCAGAGCGGATCGGCGCTAAATGATGCAAAATCGGTCTCTTCGGGTTGACCATAGGTGGTCAAAAACATCACATCGCCGTCCATCTCCGCAATCAGCTCTTTGTTGGCCTTGGTCATAAAGACATCATCGCTCTGGGACGACGGACGGGGTAACCCCGCATCTTCGATGACGGTTCCGATAAAGCTGGCCTTCTCGTAGATGCGCACCTGCCCCGGCATAAAACGCACGATCGAAACTTCGGTTGCATCGAGCTGTTCGCCCAGCGCTTGCTGAAGCGCTTCCAGTCGCGCCTGATAATCGGCTAG
>JAKSDJ010000462.1 GCA_022360155.1 Chloroflexales bacterium
GGCGGTGGGGGCGGTGTTCCCGAAGGGTGGGGCGGCGATGGCGCTGGGGAAAGCGTAGCGCTGGGGCGGCAACGGGCTGCTGCTGACCAGCACGCCCGGATCGAGCCACATCCCCACCTGCCCGGCGTCGATCAGATCACCGGCATCCGTCGTTGGGGTTGGCGCGTCGGTGGGGGGCAGGGGCGGCCCGAAGCGGCGCTGCAGATCAACATACTGGCGCAACGCCTGCACCGTCGCTGCCGCAGTGAAGGTCGGTTGGGCGTCACGCCCGCCGCCCTCGACCAGCGGCGCGCCCTGGGCGGCCAGGAAGAAGGCGAGATCGGCCAGCGGGTGCGTCGCCGCCCAGCCGTACAGGGGTGGGTCGGCCTGCGCCTGGGTCAGCGTCTGGGCGGCGGCGAGCAGGTCGTCCAGGGTCCAGGTTGCGCGCGGCGCGGCCAACCCCGCCTGAGCGAAGGCGTCCTGGTGATACGCCAGACTGCGCAAGGCCACCTCGTAGGGTAGGCCATGCAACGCCCCCGCAGACTGCTGCGCCGCCAGCAGTCCCGGCAGGTAGTCATCGTGGGGGAAGGCCGCGTCCGCGTCGCGGAGCGGTTGCAGGTCGCGCAACAGGGACTGGCTATCGGGTGGGAGATCGCCCGGCGCGAAGAAGCAATCGACCTGGGCCGCCTGCTCTGCCAGACGGCCGCCGGTCAGCTCCTGCAGTTGGACGAAAACGCCGGGGGTGCGCTGATGAAAGCGCGCCACAAGCGGCTGCAGACGGACTAAAGCCTGGTTAGGTGCGCCAAAGACAATCGTGACGGTGTCGGGCGGTGCGGCCTGCGCCACCGGGGTGTTGACCGGCTGCGGCGCCACGAGCGCCGGGGTGGAGGTTGGCTGGCGCTGGGCCAACCATTGGGCCAGGCGTTCTTCACCCTCACGAATCGCCTGCTCCGGTGATTGCTGCTCGACTAGCACCTGTTTGAGGATCTCATAGATAGCCCCAAACGGTTCTTCATCATCATACGTCGAAAGTGTGAGGTTTTCCCGCGGACGTTCGGCGATGATCGCCATTGCTTGCAGGGCGTCAGGGCCATACTGTTCCCACGGCCCGCCCTGTGCGACCAGCGAGCGTCGAGCCGGATAATCCATCATTTTCCATCGCCGCATGGAAGGAATATCCTGCTTGCTCAAGAAGTTCAGCCAGCGCCAAGCCTGCTCCGGGTAGAGTGTGGCGCGATTGATCACAAACCCAGTAATGCTGCTCTGATAGTAGCGTTTGGTCTCGGGGTGGGGAATAAACCCCACTGGAAAGGGCAGATCGTTGAGATCCTTGGGTTCTAATCCCGCGCCCCACCACATGCCGACCTGGCCGGCGCGGATTTGGTCGTGGATCTGTTGGCGATCATCCGCGCCAAGATACAGCACCCCGCGCTGCTGCAGATCACGGAGTTGTTCGAGCAGCGCGCGAAAGGCCGGGCGACGGAAGTCGACCGTAGCGGCATCTTGTTGGTGGAGTTCCCCACCTCGCTTCGCATCCAAATCGAGCAAGAAGAGAGTGCCGTAGCTCATTTGGGCAAAGCCATAGGTCGCTTCTGGCCCGCCCGTGGCAACGGTCAACTGTTCAGCCGCTTGGAGAGTATCGTCCCAGGTCCAGTTGGCGTGCGGCTTGGGCAGGCCGCGCGCCTGCCACAGTTCTTTATTATACGAGATGACACTTAATTTGTAGAGTGCGCGGGGTAAGAGATATACATTGCCCACGTCGCCGATACGCTCAAGCGCGTGGGGAAAGTAATCGGCCAGGTTGAAGCTGGGGTCGCTGTCGATCAAGGGCTGTAAGTCCAGGAAAAGATCTTTGGTAAAAGCCGTTAGATTAGATCGTTGGATTTCTAGGACATCACCCAGTCGTAAACCAGAACGCACATTATGCACGATACTGGTATTACTCGGATCGAACTGCACAGTACCACCTTCGGGTAGAGCCACGAAAGCGACGCACATATCCGGGTTCTGGGCGTTGAAGGTATCGATCGCGACGTGATAGGTGTCGTATTCAGCCCGATAGCTGACAAAGCGCAGTACGGGCACATCATCCGGGCAGGCATTGGCGTTGTTAGGATCAGGCGGCGCCGTATCCGGGCGCGGCTCGCCGCCGCTCCAGCTACAGCTCGTCGCTGCCAAGCATACCACCGAAAAGAACGCTGCCAAGTGCCAAAATGTCATAGGTAGAGACTCCTTTAATGGTTCATAAAAGCATACCTGTCCCGACTGCTATTATCCTTCGCGTCGCGAAGGATCTCTGCACCGATTGAACCCTTGTGAAATTAAGTTTGTTTAGCCTGCACCCACTCCTTGAAGGCTTGGATCGAGGTTCTATTAAGGGTCAGAACAACCTTTGACTGATACTGAAAAGGATACGCGGTGAGTGTCGGCGAGACTCTTACCTTTCCAGGTTAGATAGAGCAGATGCGCGCTTACCATCACGGTAGCAGTTAGCTGCTACCGTGATGGTATGTTTGGAGTTAGGAAAATTGCACTGATAGGAAGTTAAGCTTGTCCTTGTGTGGTGAATGAATCGTCACGAACATTCCGTTTATCATCAAAGTAATGTTCAGACCGAATCGTTAACGTTTCAAAGCGTCCAACGTTATGCCTGATACAATCCGACTTAACCTCGCCCCTCGTATCTGCGACTTCTTCAAAAGTGGTGTGTATAATGCAGTCAGGAATAGATGGGTTATTCGGCACCTTTCCTACCCCGCTAACCTCGATAATCCAGCGATTCGGCGTTGCATCCCAGATACGGGTTTCAGAGATCCAAGTGACTTTTTCAACATGTGGACTGGTGACATCGGGATCTTGGACAATAGTCGATGAGCCGCTTCCCCGTCCGCCGTCTACTAACGGAATCGAATCAGCCAAAGCGCCCCCAGCTACCACCAACGCCAGCGCCGATCCGGCGAGCCCTGAAACGAACCACTTCTTCATAATATGTGCTCCTTTCTTGCCATTACAGATCTACAGGCAACATGCCGCGCGCCTGCAGTTTCGTTATTCACCGTGTGTATCAATGTGCGTTCACAGGTGTTTGACTGCGATGACGACGTTTGTATGAGCGCTATGTTCCCTGCCTCCTTTCCCATCAGCTCCGTCTTTGCCACTGTATCCGGCCGGATACGCCCAGTATAGTTCGTACGATGCTGCGGCGTCTACTCATCTACATCGACAATCGTGTCGTTTTTGAACGACAATTTGATGATAAACAGATGATACGGTGCGGGCGGCATTATTCGCCCGTCGTCCGCTTCCTGGTCTGTAAGTAGGCGCGCGCCCACTCCGCCAGCTCGTCGGCCTGGTCCAAACCCAGTTTGATGCGCAGGCGCTGGCGGTACTGCGACACCGTCTTGACTGCCACGCCCAGGTGTTCGGCCATCGCTTGGATGGGGCGGTGCTGCGCCTCCAGCATCAACTGCCGCTGCTCACGCGGGGTCAGATCAAAGTCTGCGAAGGGGGTCTGCAGAACGGGCGAGCGATACGGCTGGCCGCTAATCACCGCATTCAGCGCCGCGGCGAGCAGAGACGTCAGCTTGTCGCTGGTTACGACGATGCCTGCGTTGTCGGAA
>JAKSDJ010000598.1 GCA_022360155.1 Chloroflexales bacterium
ATGCTGACAAGCTGCGTGCGAATTTGAAAGCGGCGAATAGACCCCAACCCAAAAGCGGCTATGCCGCACATCACATCGTTCATAGTTTTCATTCTTACTTCAATGCTCAACAGTCACGAGAAATCTTAGGAAAGTATGGCGTAGATATCAACGATGCGGCCAATGGCGTATGGGTGACTGGTTCCCAAAACAGCAGCTTCAATGCGCACAAGTACATGGATAAGGTCTATAACGAGCTAAATCAGGCAACAAGTAAACAGGAGGTGATTGACACCCTTACTAGTATCGCACGGCGAATCGATCAGAACGCGTTTTATCCATAAATACCCGTGAAGAGCGACCAACATTGTATAGATAACGGTTTGAATGGATATGCTTTCAGATATTATCATAATGACGAAAGCATGTCCATCCGAACCGACGTCAACGAAATTTGGTTGCTCTTACCGTAATGTTGCGCGAAACTACAGTCAGCAACTCGCTATGCAAGAACCAATATGGCCAGAGAAGCGTGTGCAGTAGTAAGACGCTTTTACGAAAATACTTTCGATCTGCGTTCGTTACCAGCGTAATTTGCGGTATCCGTGACGGATTCACGCACCTAGACAAGTTCCTTGGATATGACAAGGCATACGCATGTTAATGCTATCATATCGAAGGTTTGGTGTCGAAATGGGGCCAAGCAGGAGTGTCATTTGGGTTTGAATAGTGAGGTGATGTCATGGCAATATGGGAAATATCTTTTGAGTCGGATATCTTCCAAAGTGTAGAATTGGTTGACCTCCAAATCGATTTTCACCAGACCATCAGGCTTCGCTGGTTTCAAGGACAACCGATAGCCCCTGAATGGCAACCGATAGAAGTGACCTTCTTGCCTGATGACCAGAGGCTTCCTGGAGATTTCCCTTTTTCTACCGGGTTTATTATTTTTAATCAGCGCGCCTTGGATGTGTTACATCCGCTCATCACCGATTGTATTGAGGTTTTGCCACTTATCTGTAAAACCGCAACCTTGTATGCCATCAATGTCATCA
>JAKSDJ010000491.1 GCA_022360155.1 Chloroflexales bacterium
GAACAGTTCAAGGGCAATTTGCCGACCATCGAAGAATTAGAAGCAACGCTGGCCGAGGTTGATGCGCCCGCTGATAATGATGAGGTGGCATAGGGTGCAGGTAGTATGGATCGTGCAACCCGTCAATAATGACGGAAGCAGTGCAGTTGCTGCGGATGGCGCTCAGGTGACGCCAAAACCCAAATCCCTCAGACGGGTGATCGGCGCGTTCAAAACGATGACCACCAAACAGATCAACCGTGAACAGGAAACGCCAGGGGCAATATTCTGGCAACGCGATTTCTATGACCGGATCATTCGGCGCGAGGATGAATTGAATCACATACGCGATTACATCACCAATAACCCGTCGCGTTGGAACAACAACCCGTAGGGACGGTGCGCACTGCCCGCCCGACGTATTGAACTACCCGCCATCGAATACCAACGATGATCGCCGCAAACAATGCACCCACCTGTAGGGGCGGTGCGTGAACCGCATGCCATCGAATATCAATGAAGATCACCGCCGGCAATGCGCCCGCAATGATACCAAACAATGATGAACAAGAGAGGGTGGTTTGCGAATCACCCTCTCTTGTTCATCCATGCGACTGCCCCATGCGTCAGGGCGACTGGCCGGTCGCCCGCACCGCGCGATGCCATGGTAGGGGAATCCCTACCGCGAGAAGTAGGGATTCCCCCAGTGACAGCGCAGCTTGGGATTGCTATGATGGGGCAAATCAGTGGAAAAGCAGAGAAATGATAATAGAAGGAGGTGATAAGCGTGCGAGGGTATGTTTAAGCCCTCGCAAGTAAAGACTGACAAACCAGAAGGGAAAAGGTCGCGGATCTATCTCGCTACATGTACGACATCAACAGGATCGATAGAGGGATGTCAACCAGGGTTATTCATCACTATGTAAAGTGTATATATCCAATGGTTGCAGTGCCGCACAGTTGTTGTTTAGTTACTAGCCCAGGTAAGATTCATAGTATCAGGAGGTCGAATTATGTATCGGAACTGGTATAGCCGCTTATTACTGCTCGTCGTTATTGTGAGCGTTGCTTCTATTGCCGCGCCTGTCGCTGCACAGACCTCGGAAGCCTCTGTTCCCAAGCCTTATGGTGTAGGAAATGGTGTTATTACCAACAAAAGCAGCTACGGAGTATGGGTTGGAGGTGAATTCAAAGGTGGCGGTTCAGGCAATGAAATACTTTATCCTGGCCAGAAATCGAGCGACGATCTGCACTATCAGGATGTCGATCACGTCTGGGCATCAATCACAATAGTTATGTGTGACGTGTGGCATGATGAATGTCACGGTGATGATTATTGGTATAAGATAAGCGATAACAGCGACATGGAAGTGACTAACAGGGAGAGTTCGATGGTCAACGTTGGTGGACAATGTCCTTGGTTTGGTTGCTATTGGGAAAAAAGGCCGCAGTGAGTACTGTCTGGGAAGAATTTTCTCTTGACCGGCTCCACAATCCCAGTCTAGCATATGCTTTTAAGATGCATAAGTAACTATAATACTGCGGCGCTGGTTACAGTACAAATGCCAGCGCTGCAGTCACGTTTATCGCATTAAACAGGGAGCGTGGCGTAGTGATACAGAAAGAACCTATGAAAAGGCTGTGTGTATCCAATTTTCTAACAATCATCGGCCTTGTGTGCATCTTGCTGACGAGCTGCGAACTAGGTATGCCTGGCTCTGTCAACCCACCCGATAGCGCCGCGAATGTGACGCTGGGTTTTGCCTCTGCCGAGTCGCTTCGCTCGGCCTACGAGCCGCTGATCGCGACCTTTAACGCCGAAAACCCTGATATCCAGGTTCGGTTCATCGCGTTCGAAGCTATCGAGCCGGACAATTCGGCGGAGTCGGGCGCCCCAGAGCAGCAACTGCGCCAGATTGCCAGCGCCGCTGACACCCTCGATCTCTCGTTCTTCGACCCGACCCGCATGGGCGACTATCTGCTCGACCTGACGCCGCTGATGGACGCCGACCCCGGTTTCGCGCGCGAGGATTTCTACCCCAGGGCCTTTGCAGCGAATCAGGATGATGCTGCGATCACCATTTTGCCCCACACTCTGGTGCTGTTGCTACTGGCCTACAATCAAGAACTCTGGGCCGCTCACGACCTGCCCCCGCCCGATCCGGCCTTGACCTGGCGCGACCTGACCGCTGCCGCCGCGGAACTGGCCGCCAAACAGGGGGATGCAGTCGAAGGCTACGGCTTGCTTCCGGGCAGACTTGCGACCGATGTGCTGGTCGCGGAACTGGAGGCGCAAGGCAGCGACCTCTTCAGTACGCCGCCCACACAGGCCCGTCTGGATACGCCGGCGGTCGCCGCAGCGCTGGAGCGGGTCGTCGCGTTGGGGGCGTCGGGCGCGATCTATCTCCCGGCAGGGCGGCGGCTGAGTGATGCGGAACTCGAGGATCTGATCCTTGACCGGCGCGTCGGCATGTGGCCCAGCGAGCAGTTTCGCTTCCCCGGCGACGGGGCAGCACCCGATTTCGCAATCGGCAAAGCGCCCTACCCGCAATTGGCCTCCGTTTCGTTGAGCGGCGCCTGGGGCTATGGGATCAGTCGCGGCGCCCAACAAGCAGATGCGGCCTGGCGCTGGCTGAGCTACCTCAGTCGTCAGCCCATCGAGCGCTCGTTCGAGGGACTTGATCCGGCGAGTCTGGTTCCGGCGCGCAAGACCATCGCCGAGCAAACGGGGTACTGGGCGAACCTTAATGCGACAAGCGCGGCGCGGATCGAGCGGGCGCTTGAGCAACCCGCTATGCCGCTCCGTTCGCCGCCGCTTGACCGGCGTGTTATGGTGGGGAATTACCTCAACCAGGCGCTCGACGCGGTGCTGGTGGGGGCTCCGGTCGGGCAAGCGCTGGCCGATGCGCAAACTGCCCTCGATGCCCGGATCGCCGCCGTGCTCTTGACCCCGGAAGC
>JAKSDJ010000560.1 GCA_022360155.1 Chloroflexales bacterium
GCCGCCCAGAGCACCGACTCTGCGCCCGTATATGGCCTCCTGGACGACACCGCCGGAGTCCGCACCTTGTTCGGCGAATTCACCGCGACCGCCAGCGACGAAACAGATGCCACCGACGCTGCGGCGCATCTCGATCATGACACCGTCCGCATGATTGCGGCCGTGGAGCGAACCATAGCGCTGCTGGACTCTGGCGTGGTCTATCTCGATCCGGCGGGCGTCGCTGCCGCAGCCGAAGCGGCGGACATCGGTCAGCTGATCCGCGATCAGCGGATTGGTATCTGGCCGGTGCCGGCGTCGCCTACCCTGCTCGACAGCCCTGATTGGCCCTTTGCGCTGGGGATTATAGCGATGCCCGCGCTGCGCCCGCCCGGCTTGGGCGAGAGCGCGGGCTATATCATGAGCAGCGGAACCCGACACCCAGCCGAAGCTTGGCGCTGGCTGGCTTTTCTCAGTCGGCAGTCCAACCCGAACCTGTCCCCCGACCCCGCCGCACTGCAGTTCTTCCCGGCGCGCCCAGCGGTCTTGGAGGGCAGTGCGGCATGGGCGCAGTTCGACGCGGAGACGCGGGCAACTCTAGAGGCCGCCCTGCAGAGGCCTGGTTCCGCATCCGGTAGCCCGCCCGATAGCGCCCTGCTGGAAAGCATGCACCAGACGCTCCACGCGGTTGTCACCGACGAAGCGTCCCTGGACCAAGCGCTCAGGGCGGCGCAGGCGCGCTTGACAGAACATCGCGAGCAGGCCCAAACGCCGCTGCCCGATAGCGCCCCGGTCGTTGTCGCCACGCCCGCGCCCATCGTAACGCCGCCCGAGGGAGCGACCACGATCACCTTTCGCGCCTACGTCGGGCCGGGCGAAGATATTTTTCCTGCTATTGTGGAAGCTTTCAATGCGCAGAATCTTGGGGTGTTCGTTGCGCTGGACGACACCGACCTCGCAGCTCCGCTGACCGTCGCGAATGTCGCCGCCGCGACGGACTGTTTTGCCTGGTTTGGCCCGCCGGATGACGCCGATCTGCCCGCGCTGCTGGATCTGCAGCCCTTGATCGACGCCGACACGACATTTGCGCCCGCTGAGTACCATCCCACGCTGCTCGCCGCCTTCCAGCACGACGACGGCGTGTATGGACTGCCCTATCTGGTCAAATTCCGCGTGCTCAACTTCAATCAAACGATGTTCGATGCGGCGAACCTGGCCTACCCGACCATTCACTGGACCCTGGATGACCTGCTCAATGCCGCCCAGCAGCTCACCAATCCGGCGCGCCAGGAGTATGGCATTGCCGTGGTTCGCTTTATGCCGAGCGATTTCCTCTTCTATCTCGACCAGTTCGATGTTGCGCTGGCGCGACCGAGCCCAGAGGGGCCGTTGCCCAATTTCACCGATCCGGCGATGCGTCAGGCGGTTCGCTTCTATGTCGATCTGTTGCACAACTCCTCACCGAATCGTCGTTTCTGGGGCTACACGAAGGAAGAAGTGGCGAATGAAAAACACCATGCCTCGGATGGGCGGGTGGGGATGTGGCTCGATTTTGGCACGCTTGCGAGCGACTTTTATTCTGATGCAGGTACCACAATCCTTGCCGCGCCCCCGCCGCTGGGCAACGCCGGTGTCAGCGCCCACGATATGGAACAGAACGGCCTGTTCATTGCCGCGCACACCGAAGAGCCGCAAGCCTGTTGGACCTGGCTCCGGTATCTCAGCCAGCAGCGCACAACCATCCCCGGCATGGCGCACGCCCGTCTTGCCACCGATGCAGCGGTCGCTCCGGCGGACCAACCTGCCCATACGGCAGCCGCCATCCATCAGGCCTACCGCGAGGTGCTGACCCAAACGCCGCCGCGCGAGGGTGCGTTACAACCTTACATTGAGCCGTACTGGCTGTTTCGTGCCGTTGACCACGCGCTCCAGGGCAAAGATGTCGACACGGAGTTAGACGACGCCCAAGCGTTCACCGAGCAATACCTGAGCTGCGTTCGCGGGGGCGGACAACCGCGCTCCTGCGCGCTGACGGTCGATCCAGACTACGATGGACACCTCATCGATGCAGAAGATGGGTAGTGAAGCAAGGCTTGTCGGCACAAGGCTGTTCAGCGGTTAAGTCGACATTTTGCTGCTTTCAGGCAGGAAGTAGGAGTTGCTTGAAAGCGGCACTATATTTCAAATAGGATTACTATTATTGTACGGCCTTTACTTAGTGCTCCGTAAATTAAGTTTTTTAGTGTTTCTGGTGATACATCGCATCGCCCGTATTATGCTTCCGGACGACCAAAACAGGCCGAAATATGTTGCACGACTTTTGCCTGAAAACTTCATTTCCGCAGCACTTAGGATGTCCATATATTATAACGGGAGAATCGAATAAATGAGAGTATCTGCATCTTCGATTATTCATTTGGGATCCATCAGTTGTATACTAGTCGGGTTATTTCTCCTAGTAGTATTCATTCCTAGCTGGAGTGAACCTTTGTGGCCGATCTCTTTCTTGAATGTACCGTTTTCCGCTGTCATATTTCTACTGCCAGTGAGCTTGACAGGACTTTATGTCCAACAACTAAAGAAATCCCAATGGTTAACGTGGATGGGATTTGTTATGAGCATTATCGGGATGTCCATCGTGATCATCAGCTACATCTACCTGAGTTTGCAGCATTTTGTGATTTACCCTCCAAGATCACCCTTCGTTAGCACTTTTCTTGGGGGTCTTCTCGTACTCAGCATTGGAATAATCTTTTTTAGTCTCGCTGTCAGGAAAACAAATACTTTCTTGAGTCGGAGTCAATTTGTAACTGGCATTCTCGGTGGAATAATTCCTTTAGCCTCCGAGATTTCTGGCGCCGGGCCCTTCTTCTCACTCCTTTGGATACCTTTCGGGACTTGTTGGGTATTAACAGGATATGCACTCTGGTTAGATGCAAGAAAAGAAACACAGGTACCACACTATATATAAGCGCACAATGCCGCCGCATCACCCTCTTGCTATTCGAAAGCCTGAGAAGCTCTCCAATATTCGAACGGAGGAGGTCAGTGGGTGATGCCCGTAGAGGACTTTAGCGCGTTCTAACGCGCAACGAACCCCTCATCTGTGGGAGGCTGAAGGTGCTGAAGCCACAACCAGACCACCAGGCGGGGTGAAGCGATGGGAGCACCGAGCCAGCCGACTGTCCAGTGCGAGACATACGCGACCGACCGAACCGACACCCAGTGGGAGCAGATCCGCCCGTATGTTGCGGTGCAGGCCAAGACCGGACCGAAGCGACGAGGAGCCCTGCGAGCCGTGCGCAACGGCTTGCTCGACAAGCTGAAGACCGGGTGCCAGTGGGAGTTGCTGCCGCGCTCGTTCCCGGCCAAGCGTACGGTCCACTACTCCTTCCAGCAATGGACCAAGAAAGGCATCTGGGTGCGCATTAACGACGCGTTGCGCCGACGGGTGCGGGTCGAGGTCGAGGGCCGGGAGAACGTCGCGGCGACGGGCGGAATGATCGACACCCAGAGCGCCAAGAGTAGCGTTGCCGGTGGGCCGGAACGGGGGTTTGACGGCGGCAAGAAGGTCTATGGGCGCAAGCGGCGCCTGCTCACCGACACCCTGGGCTTGCTGATCACGGCCGTGGTCCACTCGGCGCAATTGTACGACGGAGCGGGTGCGAAGAAGGTCTTTGCGGCGACCAAAGCGCGCGGCATCAGGCTGAAGAAGGTGTGGGCAGACCAAATATATCGGGGTGTGTTGCGTCCGTGGATGGCGGAGCCGGGCATGGGCGAGTTGGAGATTGTGGAGCGGCTGCCCGGGCAGCGGGGCTTTGCGGTTCAGCCGAAGCGCTGGGTTGTCGAGCGAACCCATGCCTGGTTGAGCGGCAACCGCCAGTTGAGCCGAGCGTATGACCATCACCCGCGTCACTCTGAAAGCTGGCTCTACCTCGCCTCGATCCGGCTTTTGGGCCGCCGACTTGCCAAAGTGTCGTGAACGAGGGCGTCCTTACCGTTGGAATATTGGAGAGCCTCTGAAACACGACCTTTACATTCGATGCGTAACTGCCGCTTGGATCTCAGGATTGGAGCTTTGGAAGAACAGAGTCAGGCAAGTCGTAGCCAATGGAGTCGTTTTGCTATCAGAGTTGCATGAGGTTACTCATCCGGCATGACGCCTAACCAGGTCATATCGTTATCCGTACTCACTTCAATCCATATCAAATCTTCACAAGCATGCAGCGCCGCAACACTCACCTCGCGCTGTAACATAACGGCCCTCGCAGGCGTCTGAGTCAGTAGACTGCTGGCGCCAGCCGCCGGTGCGTGCGCAGCGCACCCTATCGCCAAGGAGTACGCCCAATGTCCATCCGTCTCACGACGCTGTTGCTCTGCCTCTGCCTCGTACTGCTACCGAGTTGCGCCTTCAATCAAAACGCACCCCCATCGTATGGCGGGTCTGTCTCCGCCGATGTCGCCCTCGGCGCGACCGTCATCACCTTCGCCGCCCCGCCCGCCCAGCACGACCGCTACCAGCCCCTGATCACCGCCTTCCACCACGACCATCCCGACCTGCGCGTCCAACTCGTGCCCGCCGCGCCCGGCACACCGTTGGCGGAACTGGTCACCGCCGCCGATACAGCCGTCATCGAAACCGACAACCTGCCGGGTCTCGAGCCCGGCTATCTCTTTGACCTGACTCCGCTCGCCAGCAGCGACGCCGCCTTCCAGCCGGACGCCTTCTTTCCGCTGGCCGCCTCGTTGCTGCTGCAGGACGAGCAGCGCTATGCCCTGCCGCTCTGGCTGGAGGTGCCGACCTTCAGCTACAACCAGGATCTTTGGGCCGCGACCGGGCTGCCGCTGCCCAGCGCCGACTGGCAGTGGGCCGATCTCATTGCTGCCGCCGACCAGATCGCCCAAACCGGCCCGGACGACCCGGTGGTCTATGGTCTTCAGGACGATGCCACGGGGATACTGGCCCTGATCGGCATGCTGGCGGATGCCGAGGTCGATCTGCTGGGTCGCAACGGCCCGCCCGACCTGACCAGCCCGGCGGCAACCGCGGTCTACGCGCAGTTCTTCGCCTTGACCGCGCGGGGGAGCATCCATACCCCCGCGCACGAAGCCGCGCTGCCGGACGGCGCCGCATCAGACCCCGCGGCGCGCATCCGCGCCGGGCAGGTCGGCGTCTGGGCCAGCTCGCTGTTGCGCGGGGCGGATGCCGAAAACCTGCCCTTCACCAGCGGCACGCTGCCCATGCCGCCGCTGCCGGTCTTCC
>JAKSDJ010000456.1 GCA_022360155.1 Chloroflexales bacterium
AAAACCAGCGAGTCCTTTATCTATGTGGCCATGAGCCGGTTGATGATCCGCCGATTAGCTCGATGAGAACCTTTTCAGACAGCCTCTTAGAGGCTGTCTGAAAAGCCCTGGCGGCCTTCGCCCGGCTGCAACCGCGGCGGCCGGCGTTGGCCGGAAGGAACCATATCCACCGATATGCCCCCTTCCGGCCGCCTTGTCTGCCGCGGTTTCGCTCGGGCTCGGGGCTCACCCGGACTTTTCAGACAGCCTCTAACCATGTTGATGTGAAACCTATCGAGTCGAACGTTTACTGCCAGAGAAAGGACTCCTCCAATGATTGCCACCCATGACACATTACCGTCCATAACGCCGCAAGACCAGGCACTCGAACAGTATTGGCCGGCTATCCGGCGCGTCTTTTCAGCAGCCCGACGGAGCACAATGCACTACGCGATCGCCAGCGTCAACGCCGACGGCACGCCTCACATCAGCCCGATCGGCTCGGTCTTTCTCACCGAGCCGGGGCGTGGCTTCTACTTCGAGCTGTTTACCCGCGGCTTGCCGCAGAACGTGCAGCGCAACCAGCGGATCTGCGTGATGGCGGTGAATGCGGGGCGCTTCTTCTGGCTGCGTTCGTTATTCAGCGGACGCTTTGCCGAGCCGCCCGCCATTCGCTTGTTGGGCTACGCTGGTGAGCGCCGCAAGGCGAACGCCGCCGAGCAGGCTCTGTGGCAGCGTCAGGTTGCGCCGCTCAAGTTCCTCAAGGGCTACGATCTGCTCTGGCGGCGGGTGGAATACGTGCGCGAGCTGTTTTTCGATGGCTACGCGCTGGTGCGTCTGGGGGCGATGACGAAAGAGTTGTGGACGGAAGGACGATAGTTTGACTGCCAAGCCGCTCGCGTATGGTTTTCGCTGGGCGGCTTGGCATAGGTCTTTCCTGACGGACGCTTACGACGGTACGTTATCTGTTTCGTTCGATAGGACTGCTCGCACATCGCGGAGTGATAATCGCTCGTGTTTATCGGTCTGCCCGTGGGCTGATCGCTCCGCCAGTTGGGCGTCGATAACCTCCAGCGAGAGAACAGGCAGATCAAAGGCTTCCCGACACCAGTCGATCAATTGGAGCAGTTCTTCGGGCGAAGCGCCAAGTAGCACGACAGGCGCCTTACTATAGGTAATGATTGAACCGTCAGACTCGTAAAATACTTCACGTACCGAGTAACGGCCTGTATGATCGCGGAAGATACGGTAGGTCCACATCATGATGATCCTCCTCGGCGCTTCCGAAAGAAAAACGAGCGTAAATCGACAATTGCATCGTGCATGAACTGTAATCGTACATCAAGAACCTACCAGCACCCGAAGCCATACTTTACAATAGGAGTATAGCACAAGCTAGAGCCAGGCGCTAAACCTGCTCGATACTCTTCACCGATGCAGCCCATCGATTACTATCGCGATCAGACATGCCTCATAGCTACATTACCAGTGTGGGTGTAGCTTGTAGCTGTGTGTTGAGCCGCTCGTCACAAGAGACAACAGCGCGGCTGCAATCCAATCAAAATTGGTAAGGGAAAGCGTTCGTAGTACCGCCTTATGAAGTTTAACTTTTAAATCGGGTATTTTGGATTACCTACACGCCGTCGAGCTGAGCCTGCGGTTCTCTGCGCGAAGCCGCCCGTTCACGGGCCAGGTGTGCATGGCGGGAACATACCCGATTAATTGCTTAAAATCCATCAGGCGGCTGTGCTGCCGTCAAACCGCCTAATGGATTTTGACGACCAAAACCGGCAATGGAGAAAGGCGTTCGTAGTGCCGCCATCAGGCGGCACTACTACCGTAAAATCGCTTAAAGGCGGCACTACGTTAGACTACCGCAATTGATTATCAAAACTCATAAGGCGGTACTACGTCAAACTACTGCAATTGATTATCAAAATTCATCAGAAGACCACCTAACGATAACCTGTTGCCTCGTCGTGCGCTGCGCGACCAGCCGCCATGGAAGCGTGTATGCAAAGGCTCATTTCTCACCGCTTGCCAAATAGAGGTTTAGCTCCTTATCTGGTGAGCTGTCTTTATCTGGTGAGCTGTCTTTCACGGCGGGGAACGATGATACGCATGGAGTAGCGAACAAAAGTTCTGTACGCTATTGTACACATATGGGAACTGAAACGCAAGTCAGCCACTACGAACGCATCAATCGGGTCAAGTGCTACATCCGCCAGCATATGGATGAGTCGCTGAACCGTGCAGAGTTGGCGCAGATCGCCGGCTACTCCGTTGTTCACCTTCACCGCATCTTTGCGGCGCATGTGGGCGAATCGATTGCAGCCTATGTGCGGCGGCTGCGCATGGAGCGTGCGGCCCAACAGCTGCGGGCGGATGTTGGGCCGGTTACGGCGATCGCGCTCAACTGCGGCTACGAGACCCACTCGGCTTTTGGCAAAGCGTTCAAGCAGTATTTTGGCGTCAGTCCCAGCGAGTTCCGCGAACTCAATCCGACCGCAGCCGCCTACGTGATCAACCAACGTATGTTATTTCAGCGAAAGGAACTGACGATGCAGCTACAAGAAATCCGCACTCTGCCCGACACGAAGGTGCTCTATGCTCGCGCCGCCGAGGTGATGACCAGCCCAGCGTATCAGACCGCCCACCTGGAAGCATTCAACAAGCTGCATGGATTCATTCAGAAACGCCAACTGATGGAGCAGGTGCGCCACTTCGTCGCCATCTATCCGGATGAGCCCGAAATCGGCAAAGAGGTGCGTTTCGATGCCGGTGCGATCTTTGCCGATGGTCAGGCGCCTGCTGCTGAAGATGGCCTGGCTTACCAGACCTTGCCCGGTGGGCGTTGGGCCGTCTTTCGCCACATCGGGCCGTATGACACGCTCTGGCAAACCTGGCAAGCGCTCTACCGCGACTGGTTGCCCGCTTCTGGCGAAGAATTGCGCGATGCTCTCCCGTTTGAGGATTATGTGGACGATCCGAGCCAGGTCGCGCCGGAGCAGTTACGTACGGATATTTACGTGCCGATCAAGTAACGAGGTAACCGATGCCTGACTTCTACATCGCCCAAAGCCCAACCTCTGATCCAGGGAGGTACGCCTATCTTTTTGATGGCTTGCCTGCCGATCTGGCTGGCATTGCGCGCATTACGCAGGGTTTGGTCTATCACTACTTTGCCGACCGGCACTTCTACGGTTGGGCGCCGCCCCAAGAGCGGTTGCCAGAGATCAACACGCGCATGATGGAGCGCATCCTCGCAACGCTGTTGGCGAAGGACGACCATCCGCTGACCGAGCCCCACGCTTACCAGAATCGACTGGTTGGCTGCTGCCGCGACTTTTCGCTCCTCGCCTGCGCGATTCTGCGCCATCAGGGGCGAGCGGCGCGTGTTCGTCACGGCTTTGCCAACTACTTGGCGCTGGATTGGTGGTTTGACCACGTTGTCGTCGAAGTGTGGGAGGGCGCCCGCTGGCGGCGCTTCGATCCAGAACTGCCAGTCGAGAGGGAATGGGGCTTTGACACGCTGGATATGCCCGCCGAGTCTTTTGTGACCGGTGGCCGGGCGTGGCAGATGTGCCGCAACGAGGGCGCTGATCCCGACCGCTTTGGCCTGGGGCCAGATGAACAGAACGTGCGCGGCTGGTGGTTTGTCCGCGAGCGGCTTCAACTCGATGTTGCAGCGCTCAACAAGATCGAACTGCTCTGTTGGGACGGGATGGAGGGCCTGCGGGAAGGGCGCCCTGCTGACGAAGCAATCCTCGATGCGATGGCGGCGCTCTCGCTTGACCCGGACAGCGGCGAGCTCCAGGCGCGCTGCCAGAGCGACGACCGCTGGCGGCTTCCGTCGTCGGTGACGTGCTTTCATCCCGCGGTTGGCTCCTCCGTCGTAGCTGTGGCGTGACAGGCCGTATGGGATGTCTATGACTGGCGGAGCGATGGTGTTCCCGCGTTGTCGCTCCGCCAGCAGTGACTTACCGTATCACCTGCGGCAGGAAAACCCCTTTGTTGCTATTGGTGATCGTTAGAGTAAAGGTTTCGGCGCCGCTCAGATCGACATCATTCGAGCTGAGGTTGACAACGAGGGTGCGGGGGCCGAGCGCCGCCGGATTGGGCTTGAGTTGGACCAGAATGGTCTTGCTGATCTCGCCGGGGGCAAAGGTCAGCGTGCCTGTCGCCGCCGTACCGATGCCAGCGCCGATGCTGTAGTCGACGCCTTCGACAGCGCTGCCGCCGGTGGTATATGTAACGGTAACCGCTTGCTCAGGTGGCTGATCCAGCCTGACGCTGATCGGGTAGGAACCAGCGGTGTCTGCGACAGTCGCTCCGGGCGCGGCGAAGCCAGGGCGTAGTGGCGCTACGTTGGCGATGTAGAGATCGACATTCCGTATATCTTGGCTGGCGACATAGACCACGCTTTTGCCGTCTGGCGTGAGCCGAACCGGCGAACGCACCGCGCCGCCAAGCGTCAAGGGATCATTCCGCTTGGTGAGCGCGCCGCCCGTAATTGGGGTTGTAAATAGCTCTGCACTGCCAGGGGTGTCTTGGAGCGTATGATAAAGCACAGTATTATCCGCCAAGATGTAGAATTGCTTGACATCCTCATCCGGCGGCAGTTGTTTGTTCAACTTAACAACTGAACCACCGGCCAACGGTACGCTATACAGTTCTTCATTATCTTCCGTATCTAGGTTGGCGCGGTAGACCACCCACCTGCTGTCGGCGCTGATCTGGACGCTGGAAATTGTGGCTGTTTCGGTTCTCCATTCACCGACACGCCGTATAGGCAGTGGTCCGACCAGCGTGGTCGGCGCGCCACCCGCAATCGGAGCGCTGGCGAGCACGACTTTTTTCGTGTTAGCGGGATCAGGATTCGTGAGATAGACAATATGCTTGCTATCCGAGCTGATTGTAAAGCAAAATGCAGACTGGCACTCAGGGAGTGCAGTGTCAATCATCGTCGCTGTGCCGCCTTGTATCGAGATACTGTAGATCTCTGGTTGGGAATCGGAGTTGGTGATATAGATAACCCGGCGATTGTCCGGACTGATTCGATATTGGTTTGATACGTATCGTTCTGCGATCTGAGCGCCAAGCTGAACACTTGGACCACCGTCGATGGGAACGCTGTAGAGCTTGTTGCTGGCACTGGCAATATAAACGACATAGCGGCTGTTGGAGCTGATTGTGAATATATCCCATACATTGTCTTGTCGGTAAGTAGCAAGCTGCGTGACTGTCCCCCCGTTTAATGGCACACGATAGAGCCCGTTGTTGTCGCTGAATACGACCCACTTGCTGTCAGGGCTAATAGCATAGCGGGAATGGGACTCGCTGAGGGTTATAGGAGTTCCGCCGCTTGGTGCAATGCTGCCCAACAGACTTGGACCCTCTCCCTTGGGAGAAACTGAATAGATGAGCCTACTCCCATCAGGGCTGATTTTTCCAGAGAAAAGCTGACCAGGAGCTAACTGATTGAGGTGGAAAGACAATGGGAACCGTGCTCTTTGCAAGAGACAGCCAGCGCGGCTGCAAGCCGCGCCTAATGAATTTTGACGATCAAAATCGGCAGAAAGAAACGATCCTCCATAGTGCCGCCTTTAGGCGGTTGTACTGCCTTCAAGCCGCCTTCAGGCGGCACTACGTCAGACGCCCGTTGTCGAGACGTTCGCAGACCAATGCAGCCGCGGCGCCGTTACCGCAGCCGATTTCCAGAATATGCTTGTATGGTTGCACTGCCAGTGATCGACCGCTACGGCGATACGTTTGGGGATAGACGTTTTCATCTGCCGAAACCCGTGTCTCACGAATAGCGGTAGCGAGCTGCACAGCACTAGAAAGGTATTTCCGACTGAGCACAACCGATACGGATATATGTACCGTTCAACTCACCTGCAACGCAAGTTTACCCAGATAGTGATCGTTCAGTGCGTGGTGGGCGGCGACCGCCTGACTCAGTGGAAATGTGCGCGCGATATGAACAGTGAACGAGCCGGGGGCGATGATCCTATTGAGACGCTCGATGATGTCAGGATCGGGATCGCCATTGTAGCCGCTGAGCCGAACACTAGGGCGCGCCTGCGGTTCAGGCTGAACGCCGTTGGGATATGCGGCGCGCCCTCCGGCGCGCACTGCCGACAGCGCTTGCTGCGCCACATCACCGCCGGCAGTGAGCAGCGCGGCGTCGAATCCGTCTGGTGCAAATGCCCTTGCGGCGGCCGGTACATCATCTTTGCGTCCATCGATAACAGCATCGGCGCCTAGTCGCTCGACGAGCGCTACTCCATCTTCGCCCGACGCAACTGCCAAAACGCGCGCACCCATACGTTTGGCGAACTGTACCGCCATATGCCCGACACCGCCCCCAGCGCCAACGATCAGCAGCGTCTCGCCTTGTTGCAAGCTAAGCGTATCATCGAGGCCGCGCAGAGCAGTAATTCCAACGCCGCCCATCACGCCCGCCTGGTCGAGCGGCAGCGTGCCCAGCAGGTGCGACACGAGACTCGCATCCACTGCAGTATACTCGGCGTAGAACCCGCCCTTCGGATTGAGGAAGCCCAGTGCGTACACCTGGTCACCAGGCTTGAACCGGCTAACCTGATCGCCAACAGCAGCAACTGAGCCAGCGCCCTCTGAGCCAAGCACATAGGGAAACACTGGATTCATCTCAAGCATCTGTGCATAGCCGCCCTCTCGCTCGAACGAGTCCCATTCTCCTACGCCCGCGATCTCGACGTGAATGAGGACATCGTTCGGCCCGATCTCAGGTGTAGTGAGTGTTTGCAGTGCAAGTGTTTCAGGTTCGCCGAACCTGTTGATGGCGATTGCTCGCATTGTGTTGCGCATTATTGATCCTTTCTATCTAAACGTGAATACCCCATCGGTGAGCATGTGTCTGATCTGTTCCAGCGCTTTCGGCCTCATCTGGTCCTATTTTCGCATCAGATTTCGATGCGGCTCCGCCACACACTGAGCGATGAACGTGGCCTTTCAGCACGACACTATCGGCTACTGTCGTATTAGGCCACTGCTTCATGAAGCTCCGGCGCCTGCGGCGTTCGATAGCTGCGTGACAATGCGCGGTAGGCATATGAACGCATCGCCAGTAGCGTGACAATCAGACCGATCAATCCGGCAACGATGAACAAGAGCGCAATGCCGCGATCAACGCCGGTTCCGAACCAGCCGCCGATCCATTCCACACCGGCGCCGGTGGTCATAAACGGGATGAAGAAGATCTGGGCGATCGGGCCGATGATGAACGACGTGATCGGCGAAGCGGCCTGCTCGATGCTCTGGGCAAAACCGAACACACGCCCTTGCCGCTCAGGGGCGATCACCTTTTGCAGAATGGTTTGCTCGGCGGCCTCAACCGCCGGAGCCAGGCAGAGCCAGATAAACAAGCCAACCGTCAGCAAAACAATCGACGCCTGGATCGTGAAGAAGGCACAGATCGTCCACATAGCGATATTGGCCAGAAAGAGCGTCCGTAGCGGCGATCGGCCCAGGCCTACTCGCGCCACGACCAGCCCGCCGACGATGAAGCCCAGGCTGAGAAAACCCCACAACGCGCCCCACACCTCCACCGAGACCAGCTCCAATCCGTACGCATCTATCAGCGACATGAAGATGCCGCCGAGGAAGTTGTTGAACGTATTGAAGAAGATCAGCCCGAACAGTCCCGGCACGAGCTGGATCGCGCTGATCGTGCCGCGAATGTCGATCTTGTCGGTATGTGCTGCGGCGTGAACGACCCGCGTCTCTGGAATCGTGATGGTGGCGAGGTGGATGATCACCAGCACGCTGATGCCGACGCCCAGCGCCAGTGCCCAGAACATGCCAAGAAACCCGATCGCGAGCCCGCTGAAGATCGACGCGACTAGAAATCCTACACCGTTTGCTGTGCCGACCATGCCATTCGCTTTGTCTCGTGTCTCTGCAGGGATCAGAATCGTCACCAGCGTCGAAAGGGCGATCGAGCGAATATTACCAAAGATGGAGCCAACGAGTGCGAGAATGACGAACAGCCAGAGTATAGGGCTCGACGCATCGGTGAATATCTCCGGCGGGGTTGCAATATAGATTGCGCCGGCGACGGCGTACAGCAGCAACGATAGAACGCTCGACAGCAGCATTGCGGTCTTCTTATTGTAGCGGTCGACCAGCGAGCCCAGAAAAAAGCCGCTGATCGCCACCGTGCCGGTAAACACACCGGCCATCACCGAGGTGGCGATCACCGACCGCGTTTCGAGATAGACCCAGAAAGTGACCGCAAACCAGATGAACATATTGGTCAGGAACGCAGCGAGTGAGTTTGCCAGAACAGCGTAGAAGGTTTTCATGTCACCTGCTTTCGTATGTTGACAACCAGCGTTTTATCTATGCGTAGGCCGGCGCCACGCCCAGCTCACGTCGTGCGTGCGTAAATGGCCTCAACTCCCAAAAACTCCTTGCCTTCCGGCGTTACGTTGTACATCAGCATGCGCCATGTGTTGTCGCTGGGTTCGATGACCATCCGCCAGCCCCAATCAGGACCGGATTCAACCGCGTACGAACCGCGCACGTCAATGGTGTCCTGCGCCTCACCTGACCCCTGCAACAGCATCAGTTTGTGGCCCATATGCCAGGAGTCGATGAAGACGGCGTTTACGGCGGGCTGGTCAGGGTCGTACCCAAACAGCATCATTCCTGCCTGCGGTTCAGCATCGAAAGACCAGGCGTAGCTGATCGTGCAGAACTTGCCTTGAGCAATGATGGCCACCGACGCTGTCGTGTCGGACTCGCGGGTTGGCTCGCCGGGGAGAAATAAACGGCTCGTTCCGGTCCATATGCCGATCAGTGTCTGCCAGTGTGCAAGGGTGCTCATCGTATACTCTCCTGGT
>JAKSDJ010000580.1 GCA_022360155.1 Chloroflexales bacterium
CTGGCCGCCGGCGGCCAGGGTCTCTCGGCGGGGGAGGCGCAGTTGCTCGCCTTTGCCCGCGTCTTCTTGAAAAATCCGGGCCTGGTCATTCTCGATGAAGCCTCGTCCCGACTCGACCCGGCGACCGAACGGCTGTTGGAACGGGCGATTGACCGGCTGCTCGCCGGGCGCACCGGCATCATCATCGCGCACCGCCTACAAACGGTGCAGCGCGCCGACGAGATCGTGCTCCTGGAAGCGGGCCACATTGTCGAGGCCGGTGCGCGCCGGCAGCTGGCGAGCGATCCCGCGTCGCGCTTCGCCACACTGCTGCGCACCGGCCTGGAGGAGATATTGGCATGAGTACACACGAACATACGCCCCCAAGCTCACGGTCGATTCCGACCTGGCTGTTCAACCAGCGGCTGATTAGTTACTGTCCGTGGGTCTACACGATCTACTCTTTCTTTACTATTGCGCTCTTTGCCACGCCGGTCGCCTTTGGCCTGATCGAAAAGGCCATCTTCGACACTCTCACTGGCGCAGCGCCGGCGACGCTTAGCATCTGGGCGCTGATTGCGCTCTACGTCGCGACCGGCATAGCCCGGCTGGCCATGTCGTTCGTGACGACCTGGGGTGATGTCACCTTTCGCTATACAGTGGGCGCGCTGTTGCGCAGCAACCTGCTTGCTAGCCAATTGCGGCGCCCCGGTGCGCTGCCGCCGCCGGTTTCCTCCGGTGAGGCCATCAGTCGCTACCGCCACGATGTGGGCGAAGTCGCCGATTTTCCGCTCTGGCTGCCGCATATGACCGGCCACCTACTGGCGTTCGTCCTGGCCGTAGTGATTATGGCGCAGATCAGTCTGCCGATCACCTTGCTGATCTTCCTGCCCCTGGCCGCCACAATGATCGTCACCCGGCTAGCCTGGGCCAAGCTGCTTGAATATTTTCAGGCGGGCCGCGAAGCAAGCGACAAGGTTACCGGCTTTCTAGGCGAGCTCTTTGGCGCGGTCCAGGCGGTCAAAGTCGCCAATGCCGAGACCGGCATGATCGCGCACCTCGACGCGCTCAACGACACCCGACGGCGGGCGATGATCAGGGAGCGTTTGCTCGACCATTGGCTCTCCAACATCTATGAAGCCACGAGCGCTTTTGGAGTTGGCGTGGTGCTGCTGCTGGCCGGGCAGGCAATGAGCAACGGCAGCTTCACCGTTGGCGATTTTGCGCTCTTCGTGTCGTATCTCTGGTTTACGACCGAGCTGCCCGCAATAGTTGGCATGTTTATTGGCGACTATCGCGAGCAGCAGGTTTCCATCAACCGTTTGATCGAGCTGGCGCCCGACGAGCCGCCCATGGCCCTGCTGGAACATCACGCAGTTTGGGAGCTTGCTGATGGGCGCCGAGCGCCCAACCCGAGCGCCAACTCCCACGCGCCGCTCCAGTCCCTTGCGGTGAGCAGCCTGAGTTACCGGCATCCCGGTGCGCAGCAGGGCGTCGTTGCCGTCGATCTCTATCTTCCCCGTGGTTCGATGACGGTGATCACCGGGCGGATCGGGGCGGGCAAAACGACGCTATTGCGGGTCTTGCTTGGCCTGCTGCCCCGCGACGCCGGAGAGATCCGCTGGAACGGCGCATTGGTCGACGACCCGGCGACCTTTTTCAAGCCGCCGCACAGCGCCTACACAGCCCAGGTCGCCCGCCTTTTCAGCGAGACCCTGCGCGACAATATTTTGCTGGGGTTGCCGGAGCAGCGGACAGGCTTGACAACGGCCGTTCATGCCGCGGTGCTGGAACCGGATCTGGCAGCGATGCCCAATGGCCTGGATACACTGGTTGGGCCGCGCGGCATTCGCCTATCGGGCGGGCAGGTACAGCGGACTGCCGCAGCGCGCATGTTCGTGCGCGCCCCGGAGTTGTTGGTCTGCGACGACCTTTCGAGCGCGCTGGATGTGGAGACCGAGCAGACGCTGTGGGCGCGCTTGCGCGAAGCGACGCAACGTTCGAACGCAGATCACGCGACCATTCTGGCAGTCTCGCACCGCCGTCCAGTGCTGCGCCAGGCCGACCAGGTTGTAGTGATGAAAGATGGCCGGATCGTGGCCAGCGGTACGCTCGATGAGCTGTTGGCCACATCGGAGGAGATGCGGCGCCTGTGGGCGGGTGAGGAATGAATGGCCTGCAATGGCACGCTGAGGCCGCAGATCACACGCTAATCGACGCTGATTTATATCGTTGGCGCAATCTGCGCTGATCCGCCCAATCAGCGGCATCGGCGTTCCATTGAGCTGAATTATAAACCGCCGATACACGCCGATGTACGCCGATTGGAGGAGGGATTGACGTAATTGTCATAGGTTCGTAGGCGCGGCTTGCCGCCGCGCTAGCGGCTAAGGGGCAGAACGGCTTGGTCGATGATAACCGCCAATTATGTTTGATGAAGAAACCGCCGATGCACGTCGATACACGCCGATTCGAGGGTGAATTGGCGTGATCGCCATCGTTCGTAGGCGTTGTACCGATATAGGCGCGGCTTGCCGCCGCTGCGGGGTGAGAACGCGACGGTCCCCGCGTACGCGGGGAGGATGCGAAGATACAGCAAGACAGCCATTAACTTGCCACATGCCTTTCCCACGATGCACCCATACACCCCTCGCAACGGAGGCATCCGCCCCAGCCGGATGAACCGCCGACCACATCACCTGCGGAGGGGTCTGGGGAACCCTGGCTGTTCCCCAGCGGGGAGCGTGAGGGGCGGAGCCCCTCAGATCTGCGAGGTAGCGTCAGCACGAATGGGCCATTCCGTTGCCCCATATCCATTAGGCTGATAACAAATCAACAAATAAGGAAACAGCATGAGCAAATCGAAGAAACAGAGTTATGAGAGCAACCAGGACGTTCAGCGCTGGCTCCGCGACCAAGCCGAGGAGCACGAGAGCGCTGAGGTCATGTTTGACCCTTCTTTTCTTGCATCGCGGCGCGACAGCGAATGGATTCTGTCGTCGCTCGCGGTCTTTTATCAGCAGGAGCTGATCAGCGACGTGATCAGCGAGGTAAGCAGCGGCAAGGAGGCGACGGTGTATTGTTGCATTGCACACCCGTCCACCGGCGCCGAGTACCTGGCGGCCAAGGTCTACCGCCCGCGCATGTTCCGCAGCCTGAAGAACGATGCAGTCTATCGCACCGGACGGACCCAGCGCGATGTCGATGGGCGGGTGGCGCGCGATCGGCGGCAGGGGCGTAGCGCGAAGAAACCGAGCAGACAAGCCCGCGCCGCACGGGTCAGCTCCTGGATCGCATTCGAGTTCGAGACGCAACAACTGCTCCACCAGTCCGGTGCGAATGTGCCCCGGCCTGTAGCGCATATCGGCAACGCAGTGCTGATGGAATACATCGGCGATGGCCCCGATCCGGCCTGTCTGCTGCATGAAGCCGACCTGACCCCGCCCGAGGCGCAATCGCTCTTCGATTGCCTGATTCGGAATATCGAACTTTTTCTGGCCTGTGACCGGATTCACGGCGATCTGTCGGCATACAACATTCTCTATCGCCCCGCCGAAGTGACGGTCATCGACTTTGCCCAGGCGGTCGATCCGCGGGCCAATCCAGAAGTCTTTCCGCTCCTGGAGCGCGACGTAGCCCGGATCTGTCGCTACTTCGCGCGGTACGGCGTGGCCGCCGATCCGGGCGCACTAGCCGCTGACATCTGGACGCGCTACATGATGGACGAGTTGTGAGAGGAGTGACAAGATTGACCTAGTACGTAGGCGCGGCTTGCAGTCGCGCTAGCGTCTGGGGTGCAGAACCGCTCGGTTGATGCTGCAAGCTGTTACAGGCCAATTGTGTGTTAGGTTAGCAGGTTGGAACGTTCCAACCTGCTAACGTTCAAACCCCGGTCCTGAGCGCCGCTCAAGGATGCCAACATTCTCCATTGTGGCACAAAACGGCTCAACTGATATCGAGCGGCACGCTCATACGCTCCTCCTGCCACCCCGCACCATGTCGGGACGCCACCGCTCCCGTATCTGTGTCTACAAGCGCCAGGCGACCTTCGAGCCGTACGAAGCGCCAGCCTGCCCCAGCATCGTGCTCGCGGGTCCACGAATCAGCCGCGCGATCATACCGATAGAGGCCCTGCTTGGTAATCGCCAACAGACTATTATCGTCCCAGGCGAGGTCATACACCGGACCCTGAAATGGCGCCCGCACCGGGTTCCAGCTTTCACCTGCCCAATGGATTACGCGGCCC
>JAKSDJ010000487.1 GCA_022360155.1 Chloroflexales bacterium
ATCCGGCGTTGTGGACCGATCCGACGGGAGAATGTGTTGGCTGGATCTGGGGTGACCCTGGCTGCCGGTTCATTGGGTGGATCGTGTCCGGCGGGGTGACCTGAATGATACGGATGCCACGCCGTGGGCAGGCGCCGGAGTCGATATGACGCCGGGGATCGGGGATCTTAAAGGACTGATCGAGGTCTACACGGGGTGTGACATTGTCACCGGGGAAGCGCTCGGATGGTGGCGTTGGACTGGGCTGATCGTGTTGAGCGAGCTGCGGCATCTGCGGCGGCTGGGCTATCTGGACGATGTCACGGAGATCGGCAGATTTGGCGAAGAGGCGCCGCTTCCGCCAAGAGGCGGTACAATGTACATTGATCCAGAGGTGGGACCACGAGGAGCAGGTGATGGTTATCCGCCCCGCTCTACCTTAAATACCGATGCTATCCGAAATATTCCTGGAGTCGTACGAGGCGGTAGCGATCTGCCGAACATATATGGTCAGTGGATCAGCAATGGACAAGGGGCAATACCAGGGCAAATTGGGCGAAAATGAGCGGGACGAAAGTTCGCATCGTGGCATAACTTTCGGGCGGAATTTTGGAGGCTTGTGGAACAAGATCCGCTTCTTCGGCAACAGTTTAGGGAGCGTAACCTTGCGCTAATGCGTTCTGGCCAAGCTCCTTTAGCACCTACTGCCGATCAACGGGGGAAAAAGATGAAGTTTGAGCTGCATCACATAGTAGCCATTGAGGATGGCGGCGGGGTATATGATTTGCACAATTTGATCGTGGTGTCGCCGAGACGCCATCATGAGCTACACTATGGACACTGATTGCGATGCTGCTGTAACTCGATAAGCACTAGAATGTTGGAAAACCGATTTTCACGCAGTGGTAGAGAAAGACCTGATGCAACGCGGCTGTATGCCCTTCCCAAATAGAGTAATTCGCGGGCGGTTTGTTGCAGTACTCGCGACACGCATCTTCAGCAACGGTCTCTATAGTCAGGGCTATACCACTGTTGCTTTTTCCATGTTCTTTCTGCACGTTGTTCTTTGGAGAAGGCCATGACAAAGAAGACGAGACGCAATGAGATCATACGCCTGGTGGATCGTATCCGGTCAGCGCCAGAAAGTGATATGCCTGATGAAGAGTTAGACGAATTAGTTCTCCAACTAGAGCGCAGTGTTGCGTATCCTCGGATTGCCGATTTAATCTATTGGCCAAATCTACTTGGCTTTGAACGAAGCCTTACTTCAGAAGAGATAGCTGACTTTGCACTCAATCACGAATCCAAGCAGGATGCTTCTTAAGACGGGGTGCGCCGATGCTTTACGTTTCGCGTCATGTCACCAGGATAAATCGTGGATGCCGTCGCGGTTACAAGACAGTGTAGGCGACGATCCATCGCGCGTTGGCGGGTATCAGGCGACGACCTTCACTATCTAGCTCTCCCGTGTGGCGTGCTCTCGTGGGAGCTTCACTTTGCCGAGCGGGCCGTTCCGCCCCGACGGCGACATCCTGGCACTGTATCACCTGGCCGCAGGGAGCGGGCAGGCAGCGGCGGACGCGGTGCCGAATCAGTTCGATCTGACGTTGGGCGCCAGCCCAAATGTGGAAAGCAGCGACCCGAGCTGGGTCAGCGGGACGGTGGCCACGGCCGCGCACGGGTGCCGGCGC
>JAKSDJ010000050.1 GCA_022360155.1 Chloroflexales bacterium
CCTGGATGGGTTCGCCCTTCACAATGGCTTCATAAGTCTTCACCCGCCCAACCACATCGTCAGACTTGACCGTGAGCATTTCCTGCAAAGTATAGGCTGCCCCGTAGGCTTCCAACGCCCAGACTTCCATCTCGCCAAAGCGCTGCCCGCCGAACTGGGCTTTACCGCCAAGCGGTTGCTGCGTGACCAAGCTGTAGGGGCCGGTACTGCGGGCGTGGATTTTGTCCTCGACCAAGTGTGCTAACTTGAGCATATAAGCGTATCCGACCGTTACTGGGTGATCGAATGGCGTACCGGTGCGCCCATCATAGAGCGTCACTTTGCCGTCTTCGGGCAGGCCCGCTTGCTGGAGCATATCTTTGATCTGATGCTCATTTGCCCCATCGAAGACTGGCGTTGCAACGCGATAACCAATCTTGGCCGCCGCCCAGCCTAGGTGGGTTTCCATAATTTGCCCAATGTTCATTCGGCTCGGCACACCGATCGGGTTCAGGATAATATCTACAGGGCGGCCATCGGGGAGAAATGGCATGTCCTCCATCGGGAGCACGCGGCTGACCACACCTTTGTTGCCGTGACGCCCGGCCATCTTGTCGCCCGCGCTGATTTTGCGCTTCTGGCAGAGCATCACCCGAACGGTCTGGTTGACGCCAACCGGCAGTTCTGCTCCTTCAGCGCGGCTAAAGACTTTCACATCGATGACTTTGCCGCGTACCCCGTTGGGCACGCGCAGGCTGCTATCCTTGACCTCGCGCGCTTTCTCGCCGAAGATGGCGCGGAGCAGGCGTTCTTCCGCGGTGAGGTCCGTCTCGCCCTTGGGCGTAATCTTTCCAACCAAGATATCGTTGGGTTGGACCTCGGCGCCGACGTAGATGATACCCCGGTCGTCCAAGTTGCGCAGGCTATCCTGGCCGACGTTCGGGATATCGCGGGTGATTTCTTCCGGACCGAGTTTGGTATCGCGCGCTTCCACCTCGTACTTCTCGATGTGGATGCTGGTGAAGATATCCTCTCGAACGAGACGCTCACTAACCAGAATCGCATCCTCGAAGTTCCCGCCTTCCCAAGGCATATAGGCCACCAGGATGTTCTGACCGAGAGCAAGTTCGCCGTTGTCGGTGCTGCTGCTGTCGGCAATAATCTCGCCGCCTCTGACCTGTTGGTCGCGAGTGACGATTGGTCGTTGGTTGATGCACGTATCTTGGTTTGAGCGCATAAACTTGCGCAACCGATATTCACGCAGGTAGCCGTCTTCCTCTTCGATGAGGATCCGGTCGCCAGTGGCGCTGATTACTGTACCGCCGTCGCGGGTGACAACGACCTGACCGCTATCCCGCGCCGCCCGGAATTCCATGCCTGTACCGACGATAGGCGCGTCGGGGCGGAGAAGCGGCACTGCCTGACGCTGCATGTTTGAGCCCATCAGGGCTCGGTTGGCATCGTCATGCTCTAGGAAGGGAATGAGCGCAGTCGAGACGCTAACCACTTGTTTGGGCGACACGTCCATATAGTCGACGCGGTCAACGCGCTCCTGAACGAAATCTTCGCCAAAGCGGCAGGACACCACGTTGCGTACGAAGCGGTTATGCTCGTCAAGCGGTGCGTTGGCCTGAACGACGACGAAGCGATCTTCTTCGTCGGCGCTGAGATAGTCGACTTCCTGCGAAACGACCGGCTGGATTTTGATCGTCTTGATTGGCAAGTCAGCAATTTTCTCGGCAAGGGTGCGATTGGCTTCGGTGCCTGTCTCGGCAATAGTTTCACTCGTATTGGGATCAACAATATCCTCGCGCAGGATCTGGCCGCGCAGCAAACCGATCGTGATCCGGTGAGCCATCTCGGTATCGACCCGGCTGCCTTTCGCTGCAATCAGCGTCCCGGTACGCAGGTCGCGTATATCGCGGATGAGCAATCCCTTTTCCTGCCATACCGTCGAGTTGTCAACGCTGTTGTACACCTTGCGATATGGCGTTTCGAGGAAGCCCATCTCGTTGACCCGTGCAAAGGTGCTCATCGTTCCGATCAGTCCAATGTTCGGACCTTCGGGCGTCTCTACCGGACAGATGCGACCATAGTGGCTATGGTGAACGTCGCGGACCTCGAAACCGGCGCGGTCACGGCTGAGACCGCCAGGACCGAGGGCCGATAGGCGCCGCTTGTTTGTAAGCTCGGCCAGCGGGTTGGTCTGGTCCATGAACTGCGAGAGCTGGCTGCCGCCGAAGAACTCGCGCATTGCAGCCACAACCGGACGAATATTGATGAGACCGTTGGGCGTTGCTGTGTCGGTGTCTTGGAGACTCATGCGCTCCTTGACCACCCGCTCGAGGCGCAACAAGCCAACCCGAAACTGCTGCTGGATAAGCTCGCCCACGGTGCGCACCCGCCGGTTGCCAAGGTGGTCGATGTCGTCGGCGCGCCCGTGACCGTTGTTGAGCAGGATGATCTGCTCGACGATCCGGAAGATATCTCTGGGCAGCAGCACACGGACTTTTTGGTCCGGCGCTTTGCGCATCGCATCGCGGCGCGTATCGCGTTCCCAAAGATTCTTGTTGAGTTTATAGCGCCCAACACGAGCCAAATCGTAGCGGCGCGAATTGAACAGCAGCGACTCGAGCAACGAGCGTGCGTTCTCCAATGTTGGCGGGTCGCCGGGCCGCAAGCGTTTGTACAGCTCCATCAAGGCTTCACGCGAGTTGCGGGCTGGATCTTTGTCGAGGGTTGCACGGGTGTACGGATGCTCCGGTATGGTGTCAACCTCGCGCAGCAACTCGATAATCTGGTCGTCATGACCGTGCTGTTCGAGTTCGCTGTCAGGAACCCATTGGCCTTCCCCATTCTCATCCGCCTGCCAAGCTAAGATAGCACGTAGCAGGATGGTAACGGGAATTTTGCGCTTGCGATCAACTTTGACCGAGACGACATCGCGCTTATTAGTTTCGAACTCTAGCCAAGCGCCCCGATTGGGAATAAGCTTGGCCGAGTGGAGTGAGCGACCGCTCGTCGGTTCCTTCTCATCTTTAAAATAAACGCCGGGCGACCGGATCAACTGCGAAACGACCACTCGTTCAGCGCCGTTGTAAATAAATGTACCATTATCGGTTATGATCGGAAAATCGCCCAGAAATAATTCGCTCTCTTTAATCTCACCTGTAGAAAGAATGCGCAGCTCGACATTGACCCGCAGCGGTGCGGCATAGGTTAGGTCGCGCTCGCGGCACTCGAACTCGCTATAACGTGGCTCTCCAAAGCTATAGTCACGGAAATGCAATTCTAGATTCTTACCCGTAAAGTCGGTAATCGGCGATATCTCGTCGAAAAGTTCGCGTAGTCCTTCGCGTTTAAACCACTCGAAACTGTTGAGTTGGGTTTCAATAAGCCTGGGTACGTCGATTGCGTCATAGATCCGTGCGAAAGAGCGGCGCTCGATGTTTTGGCGATGCAGACCATCCTGGCCGTTATCAATCGGCATGATCAACGGCTGAAGCACCACGGTTTCAGTCAACGGGGGCATGTTCACCTCGCGTTGGGTATAGTCAGGTTTCAGCGCCTGGCTATCGTCGGGTTGAGTGTGTCAGCGTCGTGATAACCAAATTCTGGCCCCTGAGCAGCTAGAAGCACAAAGCGCCGGTTCTTTGGTCCAACCCGACAGGGTCGGCGACCTTTGAACTGGCGTGGACTAATCCGAACCTTATTCGTGAAGAATGCGCCGGTTGGCACACAGGCGGGTTAGTTACGTAGCTGATCGTCCTTACTTTCTCTTACTTACATGTTTAGAATCTTGATGCTGAGTTAATCGCGAAGATAAATGATACTTCCTCTCGTTGATCTTGTCAAGGAATTTGAGCGGAAATTTATGAGAAATTCATTAAAAACCGGCAAGGCGCCCATGCTATTTCATCAGGGGGCTTGACTCTGTCCTTGGGTCAAGGTTTACACTAAAGATAAAAGAGAGGTCATCGTGCCAACATCGCTTCGGATCGGCGAAATCGCCCGTTTGCTGGGAATCACGCCCAAAACAATTCGCCACTACCATAAACTCGGCCTGATTGTCGAGCCGCCGCGTTCGGAAGGCGGCTATCGGCTCTATACCGCCGGCGATCTGTTCCGTCTGCACCGCATCAAGCAGTTACAAGCGCTTGGGCTCTCGCTCAAGCAGATCCGTTCTGTGCTGGGCGAGCCAGATCACGAACATTCACTTATACAGATCTTAACGATGTTACTCGACGAAATCGCAACTCGGATCGCCGTGTTGGAAGAACAACGCGCCCAGATTAGTAAAATACTCCAGGAAGACGAACTGAACCTCGACGCATCACCAACGCTGGATCTGCTCAAGCAGCAGCTTGGTGAGCAGCTTGAAGGGATGAGCCCGGAATTCTGGGAGCAGGAGCGCAAGCTGTATGCGATCCTGGAGCATTTCAATTGGGCGCCGGCGTGGCAGCAGCGTTTCCTGACCCAGAATCAGCGCTTGCTCCAATACATTGCCGCTCATCCGCAGCAGTACCTTTATCTACTCGCTTGGGGCGAGCGATTAACCGCCCTCGCCGGACTGCGCGAGGAAGCGCCTGAGATTAAGCAGTTGGCGATTGAATTCGTAAACGATGCCGCCATTCAAGCGTTTCTCACTGCGCTCAAGGATCACGCCAAGCCAGGCGTGGAACCTGAAGGGGAGATCGGCAACTTGTTGGGCGAAATGCTTGCCGATGTGCTTGCGCCCGCCCAACAACGCTTCTTTACCATTGTCGAAATCCTTTTGAAACCTGCATCAGAGGAATGAGAACGTATATGCAACAGTCATCTCGAGTCTTTAGCTACACGGCCCAGCATGGACCTTATCTGCGTACGATTGTTATGATTGGCTTTATCTTCCTGGTAGAAGGCGCTTTGGTGGTACTACTGATAGTACTGCTCGCTCCGACCGAGTTGCTCCGCTGGATCTTGCTGGGCGGCTTTGCGCTGCTCATTCTTGCTATGCTCTTTGGGCTGATCCTTGCTCCGTTGATGACACAGCACCGGCTTACCGCGACTCATCTGCATCTGCGTTATGGGTTCCAGTTCAAGGCCGACATTCCCCGCGAGGCGATCATCGCTGTGTGGCCTGTCCGCGAGCTGATCGATCCCTTTCATCCGATCAGTGCGCAGTACGACGCGAGAAAGAAACGGATCGTCGCTGCGTTTTCGGAGCAGGGCCAGATTTTGCTTACCCTCGATCAGCCCGGCTATTTGCGGGTTGGCCACGCGACCAGCGCCGTTATTCTGTTCAATGTAGACCGGTGTGACGAGTTTCTGGCATTGATCCAGCCGAACCCGGATCAGGAGCGCATAACATCGACTGAACGCCTGTCGCAGAGAACTCATCCCGGCGAATCGCAGACAACACATGAGCAAGCTCATTCCAACGCGCAACAACCCGCGCTCAGCATTGTGGGATTGACGCGGCGCTATGACGATTTTATCGCTGTGGACAGGCTCGATCTGAAAGTTTATCCTGGTGAGATCTATGGCTTTCTGGGGCCAAATGGTGCCGGCAAGACAACAACGATCAAGATGTTGGTTGGGCTGCTCGAACCAAGCGCAGGTCAGGCGCTCATTGGCGGATACGACGTTTGGGCCGAACCGGCGCGGGCCAAGGCGCTTTGCGGCTATGTACCCGACCGAGCCATACTGTACGAGCGCCTGACCGGGCGCGAGTTTCTGCACTTTTTAGCGCAGATGCGCGCCATTCCGCTGTCCGACGCAAGCGAACGTATCGACCATCTCCTCACATTACTGGACTTGTCCGATCGTTCGGATGACGTGTGCGGCGCGTACTCGTTCGGCATGAAGCGCAAGTTGGCTCTGGCCGGAGCCTTGCTCCATGAACCCTCCGTGTTGATTCTTGATGAACCGCTCAATGGCTTAGATCCGCGTAGCGCACGACGAATGAAAGATCTCCTTACTGAACTTGCCTCTTGTGGGAAAGCAATTGTACTCTCGATCCACGATCTGGCTACCGCCGAGGCGATCTGCCACCGAGTCGGAATTATCAACCGGGGGCGCCTGGTTGCCGAAGGGAATGCACACGATCTGCGTCAACTGGCCGCTGCACCCAATCTCGAAGCGGTCTTTCTGCGCTTGACCGAGGAAGAAGCCGAATGTGCGCCACTCGTGCAATGAAATATCCGATATGATCCGCAAAGAGGCCTGATATGCAGGTGATAGCTATGATCTGGCGGATGCAGCTTACTGCTGCACAAAATACGCTGCTTTACGATGCGCGAACGCGAATTGGCTGGGTTTTGGCCCTGCTTGTCGGTTGTATGCTCAGTCTAGGATCGGCCCGTTGGCTACATGCCCAATTGCCAGAGTGGCGCTTGGCCGGAGACGCGATCTTCCAGGCGCGGCTCTGGCTGTTGCTGATCGGCGGCTGGCTTGTTGTTGGCGGCTTAACCGCCATCGTGACTCTCCGTGATGAGCTGGGCGGCAACGCGGCGACGCTGCTGATGACGATGCCGCTTGACGACAGCGCACGCTTCCGAGCTCTCTGCGGCAAGCTTTTGCTCGAACAACTCGCGCTCATCTGTCTGTCCGCGTTGCCTTTGGCGCTTGCTCTTGATTGGGCGGAATGGGCGTGGGTGCTGCTGGATCTAGCGGGAAAGGTTGCCGCAACCTTTAGTAGCGTTGTCGGCACGTTGTTGGTGGTGCGCCTACTTACATCTTTCCGCCAAATGATCAAGCGTTTCGCCCAGGCTGCACTCATCGGAGTGTTTCTTGGGTTGCTCGTCCGCTTTGCCGGATTGCTCGACTCGCCTTGGCCGGCGCCCAGCCCCTTGGCTCTCGCGTTGTTGGCTGGGCTTTGGAGCGGCATGATCATTGGACCATTGGCCGAACCGCTCGGCAAACTCTATACGGTAGCCTTTTATGCCTTGCAAGCCCAACCGCGCCCACATCGCGCCATTACGCCGCCGGGCGTACGCTGGCTGGCTGGCGTCCTGTCGCGTCGGCGGGGTGTAACCGCTGCGCTGTTGTCCAAAGATCTGCTTGCCCGTAGTCGCGATCTTTTTAGCTGGGCGCTGTTTGTAGTCTTGCTGTATCTTGCGCCCTTTCCATGGGTTTATGACAAAGTCGCCGCCTACGGCATCACAGAGCCGCTGTTTATGGCTGCCTATGTCATTGGGCTAGTGCTGTTCACCATCCTGGACGGCGCGCCCAGTCCGTTTGGCGGCGAAGGCAATCGATTGGCGCTGCTACTGCTTGCGCCAGTCGATGGGGCAGTGATACTGCGGGCAAAATTCAGCGGTTTTGTGACGCTGCTGCTGTTTGAGGGCTTGGCGCTTAGCCTGATTCTGGGGCTGTGGCAGGGAATCACACCCGTCGATATGCTGTTTGTCAGCGTGGTAGCGGCTTTGGCTATTGTTGGTGTAACCGGGTTGATAACCTGGGGTAGCGCCTGGGATATCGACCTGAATCTGCCAATCGAGGGAGCGACCCAGGCCCTGATCTACGAGCGCGTGCCAAGCACGCTATGCCGGATCGCGTTGATGCTCTTGTCATTCATACTGGCAGCAGCGCTGCTGATCGTGCTTTGGCGTTTGCCGCCGCTGCCAGGACTTGTGGTTGTTACGGGCGGTGTAGCATTGGTGCTGCTGGTTTCCTGGCGGATTGGCCGGGCAGGGTTATACCAGGCACTGCGTGTCTAGCTAAACTATGCCGGAGTCTCGCGTGCTGTCGCAGCGCTTGGCTCCACACCAGCCACGGCAATAGCTCCGCGTCGCTCGTGCCCCGGCAAGGTAAGGGCTAGGAGTGCTGCGACTACCCCCAGGCTCGTGATAACCTGCATCATAAGAGGTAGCCCATACACATCGGCTGCCAGCCCTACGAACCAGGTGCCAATCGCCCCTGATGCGAAGGTGAAGCCCAGGATCAGCCCAGCAGCAAAACCTTGCTTCACCGGCAAGAGTCGTTGAGCATGAACGACCAACACGCTGTGCTGACCGCCGACTAGGACGCCCGCCAGGGCGCAGGCCAGAAACGTCAGCGGCACTGATGGCGCAAGCACACAGACGATCCCGGCGGGAACGCTCAGGAGCAGCGGCCAGACGGTCGCGGTTCGCATTCCAAAGCGGTCAGCAACAGTGCCGGTGCAGACATTCCCGATTGCCGCCGCTCCCATATAGACACCGGCCAGCAGTCCATAAAGCGCTGGATCCCAACTCCGGTCCTCGAAGAGCTTCGGGAGAAACGCTTGGTATGTGGCCTGAATTGACGATCGCACGGCCACAAGGGTTACGAAAGCAACGACAATCAACGTGCCCAATGTGAGAAACCGGGAATTGGTTATTGTGGGACGATCGGTCGTTTTTCTGGTTTGGCGATTGGTGGTGTTAGATGCTGCCGGAGTAGGCTGGGGTTGGGTAGCGCGCGGATCGTAGCGGGCAGCTAGAAAGAGCATCGTTGCCGGGATGATCGCTGCTGCTACCAGGGGCAGTACACCCAGGCTGCCGGCCTCTCTAAACAACAACCCGCCCAACGCCGGTCCCACGGCCAACCCCATCTGTCCGCCGAAGAAAAAAACCGCTGTTGCGCTCGATGCCCGCTCAGGCATGATCGTTGCTGCTGTTGCTGTACCGATAGGGTGGAACAGACCGCTCCCCAGGGCGGCCAGCAGAAAAAACGGCAGTAATAAGGTCCAGTTTGGCGCGATTGCGACCGCACAGAAGAAGGCGGCCATCCAGGCGACACTGATGCCGCCCAGAAGCATTTCGCGTCCGGGAAGACGGTCAGACAGCCAGCCAAAGATCGGCTGCGACAGCGCTCCCGCCAGAAGATAGATCGTCAGTGCTAGACCAATCTGCGCGTTGGTCAGACCCAAAGGTCCGGCAAGAACCGCCAGCAGCACTGCGCCCATACTATTGAGCACGTCAACGATGAAGTGACCACTGACGACAGCCAGATAGAGCCGATTGCGGAACATGTAAGTCCTTTCAGGTGGGGCGTTCGAAAATGATCTTCCCATCAACGATAGTCATGTCCACGCTGATGGTGTGGAGGTTAGCTTGATTCATCTCGAAGGGGTCCATCGTGAGCACCGCCAGGTCGCCCAGCATGCCCGGAGCAAGCATGCCCTTGTCGCTTGCCTCCCCGCTGGCAATTGCTGGGCCGATGCAGAAGCCGCGGAAGGTGTCCATGAGGCTTAGGCTCTGTTCAGGATACCAGCCGCCTGGCGGCGTAGCATCGGTGCGCTGCCGCGTAACAGCGGCGTGGATGCCCAGCCAGGGATTGAGCGACTCGACCGGCGCATCAGAGCCGAACGCAAGCGTTGCCCCTGCCTCGTGCAGCGTGCGCAAGGCATAGGCTGTAGCACAACGCGCGCCCCAGAGCTCATCAGCGGTTTGCATATCGCTTGTCGCGTGAATAGGTTGCATCGAGGCGATAACATTAAGGGCGGCAAAACGCCCGATGTCTTTCGGATGCACGATTTGGGCGTGTTCGATTCGATTGGGGAGTGATAAAGAACCAGGCGTCGCATTCTCGGCTCTTGCGGCAGTGCTCTTGATATGGTTCCGCGCGCCTTCGATGGCGTCGAGCACTTTGCGGTTCGCTGCGTCGCCGATGGCGTGGATAACGACGCTGATCCCCGCCTGGTTCGCGCGTAACACCAAGTCGTTGAGCTCCTCGACCGAAATCGTTGCTATGCCTAAGTGCCGCCGCCCCTCGTAGTGGGTGAGCATTTCCGCTGTCTCTGAGCCGAGAGATCCATCGGCGAAGATTTTGAGTCCGCCAATGCGCAACCAAGCGTCGCCCAACCCGCTCCGCACCCCTAACGCGATAGCCGCATCCAGGTCGGTTGCGGCGAGGTGGGCCAGGCAGCGGACGGACAGTTCGCCCCGTTCCCGCAACAGCTTCAGGTCATGTAAGGCTTCTCGGCCATCATTTGGATTGGTTCCAGGGGGAATATGCAGACTGGTCAGACCGTAGCTCAGCGCCTCGTGCAGCGCCAGGCGCAGCGCCTTGAGTCGCTCGTCGGTGTTGGGCGGGGTCACAATGTCGCGGACCAGCGCCTGCGCTGTTTCCAGCAGAATGCCGGTTGGCTCCCCGTCGCGGTCGCGCTGGATTTGGCCGCCCGCCGGGTCAGGGGTGGCAGCGGTGATTCCGGCTAGCTCCAGGGCTTTGCTATTCACCCAGGTTGAATGGCCATCTTTGCGTACGAGCAACGCCGGACGATCAGGACAGACCCGGTCGAGATCGGTGCGGGTCGGCCATTGTCCGCCCCAAGCAGTGTGACTCCACCCGCCGCCGCGCAACCAAGCCCCCGGCAAGAGGTTTTTGGCGCCGGCAGCGATGCGTTGCAGCGCTTCGGCGAGGCTATGTGTGTCGGCAAGGCGCACTTGTTGAGCCAGCAGGCCCTGCCAGGTGATATGTACATGAGCGTCGGTCAGTCCGGGGATGACGGCGCGCCCGCTTAGGTTGATTGTCTCGGCGCGGCTGCCAGCTGCGGCTTGTACCTTGCCCTCGCTGCCAACTGCCAAGATGCGCCCATCACGGACGGCGATGGCGCGTGCTTGCGGCTGTTCGGGATTCAAGGTATAGATTGGACCATTGTAGAGAATCAGCGTTGTCATTGGTTCACCGCGTGTGGCGCCTGTCAGGTGAGTTCTTCTCGTGCGATGTGCTAACCTCAGTCGTTGCAAGCGATCTGGCGGTCGTCACAATCACATACTGGGGCGCTCCTATGAAGCCTGTACATACTCGTGCAATGCAGCATACGAGTATTTTGGACCCTACGTTAAAACCGTGAAGAGAGACAAGTGACAGGAATATTGTTATCCTGTCGCTTGTCTCCCCGCATATGCCTATCAATCTCGGAAGGAGTTATTCACTATGTACACCGCATTATAATGTATCGTACGCCGCGAATAGATATTTGTCAACATTGGTATGGCGATGGTATCATCCGTAGTGGTGAATGAGCGCCGGACTTATGCCAGGAGATAATGATGACCACCACTGTCTACCTGATCCGCCATGGCGAAACCGATTGGAATGTAACCGGGCGTTGGCAAGGGCATGCCGATGTTCCTCTGAATGCCTTGGGACGCAGGCAGGCCGAACTGCTCGCTCAACGTCTACGCGACGAGGATGTTCGCTTCGATGCAATTTATAGCAGCGATCTCGCCCGTGCCTATCAGACGGCGTGGGAACTTGGCGCTGCGGTAAAGGCGCCGGTCCAACTGTTGCCGCCGCTCCGTGAGATCGATCTCGGCGCTTGGAGTGGGCTGACCCGCGACGATATTAGGGAACGCTATCCTATTGAGTTTGCGCTGCTCGAAGAGGGGCAAGACGTGCCCCGTGGCGGCGGTGAGACTCTGCTCGGCTTACGCAAGCGCGTTGTCGAGGCTGTTGACGCGATTGTTGCGCAGCATCCCCGTGAAACCCTGGCGCTGGTGACGCATGGCGGGCCGGTGCGGATGCTGTTAGCCCACGCAGCGCAGCACGGCGACGGATGGAGATCGTTCGCGCACATTGGCAATACATCGGTGAGCATTCTACATTGTAATGGCCCAAATTGGACGATCGTCACCCAGAATGATATGCGCCATCTGGCTGATGTGCCCCAGGCGCCGGACCTCATGTCAGCGCCGCCCGATGACGCCGAACAGCCGCAGGAGTGGAATCCGTAGGGAATTACGCCTGTTCCGGCTGTGCTCGATCTTGGCTCGGAGGGTGTTCATTCTGTTCATGATGGAATGTGAATCGTTAGGCGATGGCTGGTGATGGGGAGATAGTTGTGCGAGTCCGCGAGACGGTAGAAATACGTTGGGCGCGCAGGGAGGTTGTTGTATTCAACCCATGGATGATCGATATACGATTGATACGCCGGAGAACATCGAATTCGCCTATGCTGTCGCCGGTATTGGTTCGCGCTTTCTGGGCGCGATTATCGACACTATTTTTCTGGTGATACTGCAGTTGGCTCTGGGCGGTGTTATATTCGCTATACTCGAAGCTGCGTCGGATACAGCTGGCGCATTCGAGAGTATTCTGTTTGGCATATGGATTGTCTTGTCGTTCATCTTCCTCTGGGGCTATTACATCCTTTTTGAGATGCTCTGGAATGGGCAGTCGCCAGGGAAGCGCGCCGTGGGGCTGCGAGTGATGCGTGAGGGCGGACGTCCGATAACGTTTGCTGCGTCGGCGATTCGCAACCTCATTCGCTTGATCGACTTCCTGCCGGGGTTCTATGGTGTTGGCGTTCTGGTGATGTTCATTGACCGGCGGGCGCGGCGCCTGGGCGACTTGGCGGCGGGAACGATTGTTGTCAAAGAACGGCAGGCAGTCACGCTCGAAAGCCTGGCTACGCGGGCTGAACCGTTGAACCTTCCGCCGCGCCCGGCTGGTGCGCCAGATACACCGTTGTTGCCGAATCTGCAACTGCTCACTGAGGACGATTATAACCTGGTGCAGAGCTTTTTACGGCGGCGCAGCGAGCTTGGTCCCGACAGCCGCGCTCGCTTGGGCTCGCAACTTGCCGACGCGCTGCGCAATCGTCTGGGTCTTCCCATCGAGGGCAATCCTGAACTCTTTCTCGAACATCTCGTCCGCGAGTACCGGGTC
>JAKSDJ010000528.1 GCA_022360155.1 Chloroflexales bacterium
TCCATCCCAGTTTGTGATCCCGTTCTTGCCGGGTCAAACGGCTTTTCAGACAGCTTCTAAGACAAAGTTCTTGGCAACGCTCCTGTTTGATAGGGTTCAAATCAACGTTCTGCAATAGCGTGTATATGACGCCCATGGGTACGGATTCACCGCACTGAAGACACGCTTCATCAATTTGTCGCCTTATCAACTCATCGCTTCATCGCCTCCCTGAAGCCTTGTCTACAATATACACAGAGGTGCGAATGGATAATCCATCCATCCGCACCCATCGAGCGAACAGGAGGCGCCTATTGCGGCCAGCTTGCGTCGATATCAGTCAGCAGGGGATCGAGATCATCGCCGCTGATATAGTCGACAACGCCGCTCCAAAATGTACCTGCGCCGACTTGGCCCGGCATCAAATCACTGCCATCAAAGCGAACAGCATCGGCATTCAGCAAGATCTCGGCGATGCCACGGAATTCCGCGGTTGCCCATGAGGGATCGACATCTTTGTGCGGTGCAATGAACACGCCTGTTTCGACTGCTGGCTTGATAGACTGGGCTGTCGTCATATATCGGATGACTTCGCGCACTTCGGGGCGATCATTGAACATCGAGTAGACGTCGCCGCCAACCAGGATCGGACTGCCATACTGCGGATCGATCTCAGGGAAGAGGAAATAGTTCAGATCACCTTCTGGGCCGATCGTCAGATCCGGAAAGTCGTCAGCCAGCCAACCCGGCATATAACTTCCTTGCTTCGCCAAATAAGCTTCACCATTGAGCAAGACCTTGCCGGTATCAAAGAAGCGATCTCGCAACGTGGTGAGAGTGCCGCCAAACATATAATCTTCATTGAGCAGCACCGTTCCCATCTGCTCGAAGGCGTTCTTGACTTCGGGCGATGCGAACAACAAGCGATCGTCCGGGTTGGCCGGTATCGTCCACTTGTCGTAGTTTTCCAGCATCGTTGTACGCAACATGATATCTTCGATCCAGTCGGTGCCGACCCAACCGGTGGCCTGCCCGCTCTCCATTGGCGCGTACCAGGGCGTATTGCCATCGGCGACCATCTGGTCACTCAGCGCAATCATTTCGTCCCAGGTTGCGGGAATCGTATACCCTGCCTCATTGAAGTATTGGGGCGAGTACCAGACCAGACTCTTGACAACCGCACGATTGACAATCCCGATCAATTTACCTTCTGCTGTAGTTCCAAAGACGATCCAGCCTGGATCGTACTGTTGTTCCAGATAGTCTTGCTCGAGAAACTGGCTCAGATCAACCGCTTGATCAGCAAAGCGATTCATCAAGCCCGGCTGGGGAAAGCCCGCGATATCGGGCGGGTTGTTGCCTTCAACCCGGGTCGCGATCAGCGTCTCGAAATCGCTGGCGCCCTCATACTGAACGTCAATGCCGGTCTCTGCCTCGAAGGGCTCGAAGCCAGCCTCAAAGACATCTACTTCGCCTGGCTCAGTATAAGCGCCGAAAATGGTGACGGTTGTGCCAGCGAAGGGCTGGTCACCAGTGGCTGGTGGTGCGTCAGGCTGGGTCGGTTGGGTGTCTGTTCCGGTTGCTGCGCCGCCCTGACCGCCGCCGCAGGCGACCAGGATCATACTCACAAGGAGCATTATGACAATAAAGGGCGATTTGCGTGTCATCACCATGTGGATCGTATCCTCCTTTGATACAAATTACGGCCAACTGTGCCATCTTCTTTGATATATGTCACTCTTATGGGCAAACGGCTTGCACCACCCCCTTTCTGTTATGCTGCGGGCACTGCTGTTGTTTTACGCACGACGAGTTCGACCGATAGGCGCTCACACACGAGGGTGGCAGTCCAATCTTCAGCAGCGTTGATTAAATTCAGTAATGCTTCAACGCCACGCACACCCGACTCGAAGAGCGGTTGGCGTATGGTTGTCAGTCCCAGATATTCGGCCACATCGATATCGTCGAATCCAATGACCGATAGTTCGCCGGGGATATCGACACCTTGGTCGCGCGCAGCCTCGAGCACACCCATCGCCTGGGTGTCACTGGCTGCAAAAATTGCTGTAGGCGGTTCAGGCTGTGATAACAAGGCATGCGCCAAACGTCGCGCCTCATAGCGACCATGGAGGCCGCTAACATGATAGTTTTCATGGAAGATAATCCCCGCTTCACGGAGCGCTTTGCGGTAGCCCTGATACCGATCGTAACTGCTGGTAAAGCCGAAGCTAAACGGGTCTTCGAGCGGATCGCTAACGTAGGCAATACGTTGGTGCCCCAATTCAAGCAGGTGTCGGGTTGCGATATAGCCGCCCACTTTATTGTCAATAACAACATACGGCAGTCCTGGTGCATAGGTGTCAATTAAGACCAATGGCACGCCCGAGAGCTTGATCGTGCTGATCTCCTCAGCGCGCGGCGGGAGCGAGATCAGCAAAACCCCGTCAGATCGTTCTTTACGGGGAATCTCGCGCAGACAAGCGTCACGTCGTTCAGCACTTTCAATATTGAAAACAACCAAATTGTATCCACTGTTGGCTAAAGCCGCTTCGATGCCCCGCAGCCGTTCAACGACCGACGGGCGAGTAAAAAATGGCGCAATAACGGCGATGGTGAGTGTTTTACCTAGCGAGAGACTACGCGCAATAGGGTTAGGCGTATACTGTAGCTCATCAATCACTTCGAGCACACGCTGACGAGTCTCTGGACTGACGAGAGGACTATTGTTGAGAACGCGCGAAACGGTGCCAAGCCCTACTCCGGCGCGCTGCGCTACATCTCGAATGGTAGCTCTCATCATGCCTCCAGACAAACTAGCGTATAATCGAATGGCCTTAATGTAGATATGAGTTCAGGAGTTGCACACTATCAAGATATGCTTGGTGCAAGGCGTCGGCCCTACAACCTCTCTTGGAAATGCACTAGCGCGATGAGCGAATTGGGGTTATGGGTTTTCATTTCCTTACTTGGAACCGCTTCCATTATAACATGGCTTTCGTCTGTGCGTCAAGTTATTCACAGCATGTTAAAAGCATAAACGCGGATTTATGTTAGGTTGCGTCGAGTTGATCATAGAACAAAATATTGTGTTATGTTACGGCTATAGCGAAAGTCTCGTATAACACTATGCAGCATATGCATTGCACGAAGTTGACTATTGCTCCATCATCGATGATGCGACGGCATTTCATAAAAGAAAGTGAGAACGACGACGAGATAGGTCATGCTAAATGAGAGAAAAGTATCTGCTGAAAGCTTGCTTGAAAGTCGTCAGGAAAAGCAAGGGGCGGACCAAACGGCGGGACGAAGATACTCCATCTCCAGACGCGCCGCCGCTCGCTGGCGCGCTCCCTCCCCAACCCGGCGCTGTGTGGTATGATAAGCTCCGATGAACACACAGCATACATCCAACAACACGCCGCTGCAGGTCGCTATGCTTGCCCGCGTTGTTTATCCGCTCCACGGATTTGGCGGCATTGAGCGCCATGTCTTCCACCTCGTCACCCACCTGTCCTCCTTGGGCGCAGCGGTTACGCTATTCGTCCAACTCGGCAATCAGCGACCCGCAAGGGTAGCCAGCGATAACGCTTTAGCACTGATCGCTGGCCTCTCGTCGCTGGTCTCTATCCGTTACGATTACACCACGCCGTTCCTCCCGCCGAATGGGGTCATTGGGCGACAAATCAACTATCCGTGGTATGCCTGGCGGCTTGGTCTGATGGCGGCGGCGGCAGTACGATACCGCCAATTCGACATTGTGCATAGTCAGGGCTTGTGTGCGACCGGCTACGGCGCTATTCGAGCACGCGACCCGCTACTGCGCCAGGTTCCTTTTGTTGCGAACCCGCATGGCATGGAAGAGTTTCGGACTCTCGATTGGCGTAAATGGATCGCATATGCGCCCTTTCGCACCCTCTACGCCTATGGGCACCGCTGCGCCGACCGAGTCATTGCCACCGACGCATGCACACAGGGCGATTTGCCACGCTATCTCGGCGTAGACCCACAGCGGGTTGTTGTCATCCCCAGCGCCATCGATGTCGACGAGTGTTTGGGCTTCGTACGCGCCGATCTGCGGCGTAGCCTACGTGAACGTTTGCACCTAGACGCCTCCGACCCGGTGCTGCTCAGTGTGGGTCGATTGGAGCGAAACAAGGGGTATCATATCTTGATCGAAGCCTTGGCCCGGATCAAGAACGACCTGCCGCCGCAATGGCGTTGGTTGCTGGCGGGGCAGGGTAAGGAGCGTGACGCGCTGGAACGACAAGCCCAGGAGGCCGGCATCGCTTCCCACGTCGTCTTTGTAGGGCGGCTGAACGACGACGAGTTGCACAGCCTGTATGAAGAGGTCGACCTCGTTATTCATCCCACCCTCTACGAAGGCTCATCCCTAGTGACGCTCGAAGGCATGATCCATCGTCGACCTGTGGTCGCTAGCGCGGCCGGCGGCATTCCCGACAAGGTTTTTGACGGACGCAACGGCTATCTGGTGCGCCCCGGCGATGCCAACGACCTGGCGGCCAAGCTGCGTATGGCGTTGTCCCAGCGCGGGCGCTGGCCAGCCTGGGGGGAGGAGAGTGTGCAAATTGTGACCAGCGCCTTTGCCTGGCCGGTTGTTGCCCGCAAGACCCTTGATCTGTACGAAGAACTGCTTGGGTTGCGGGGAGCGTAGCATGCAGATGGACTTGGAGTAAATGAACACGTGCTTCGCGTTGCGGGTTGCCAGGGGTGCAACCGCGTAAGTCCGATTCTTGAGGTGATCGCGCATGATGTCGGCTCAGTCTCAACATTCTATGTCTCGGCGCAGCCTTGTTGCGATTGGCGGGGGACGCGGCTCTAGCCAGGTAGTGCTCGGCGCGCAGCCCTATTTCACCGATTGCACTGCGCTTGTCTCGGTGACAGACACCGGGCGCAGCACCGGCGTCGCCCGTACGCTGGCCGATATTCCCGCCCCAGGCGATCTGCGTAATACGCTAGCGACATTGGCCCACGATCGTGAAGCGCTTCTTGCGCGCCTCCTCCAATATCGCTTTCGCTCACCCGCAGTTCCGGTGCTCGACGGCATGGCCTTCGGCAATCTGCTCATTGCCGCCCTCGCGCAGATGACCGGCGATTTCGCCCAAGCCATCGCCATCACAAGCACGCTCGTCGAGCCGACAGCACGGGTTTTGCCAATCTCAACCGCAAACACCCAACTCTGCGCCGAACTTGCCGATGGGTCGTTCAGGAACGATGAGTTGGCGGTGCGGGGCTTGAACAAGCCACCGATCCGCCGCGTCTTTCTGGCCGATCCGGCAGCCGCCTATCCGCCGGCGCTAGAGGCCATCGCTGCAGCCAATATTGTTGTGCTTGGTCCGGGGAGTTTCTTTACCTCGGTGTTCGCGGCGCTGCTCTTCGATGGCGTTGTGGCGGCGCTACAACAAACCAAGGCAATGGTCGTGTTCGTCTGTAATACCACCACCCAATCTGGTCAGACCGATGGTTTCCGCGCGATCGACCATGTGGCTCGCCTTGTCGATCATCTGGGTCCGGGCGTGCTCGACGTGGCGCTGATCAATCGCAGCACCGGACTCGACTCGGCGCTGGTCGCGCAGTATGCCGCGGAAGGGCTCCATCTGCTCGAACCCGACGACAATGAGATTGCCGAGATTGCAGCGTTGGGCGTGCGGCCCCTGGTGCGCGACTACGCCGAGCAACTCGTGAACAAGCGCGAGATCTGGAACAAGCAGGACACGATTCGCCACGATCCGGCGCGGTTAGGGACTGCATTGTGGGAATTGCTCCAATAGCGTACCAAGAAATCCTCAGTAGCGATTGATCGCAAAGGCGATCCCGCTTTGCAAGGTGCTGCGGGTGATAATCCCGCCGAGGTCGGCGCCCAACCCAACAAACGTCTGGGCGACCTCAGGCCTGATCCCGGTCAACACTACCTTGGCGCCAAGCAGTTTGACTGCTTGCGCCGCATGGATGAGGCTGTTGGCGACCTGCGTATCCACCACAGGCACACCCGTAATGTCAAGAATAACCACCTGGGCGCTATGCTTCGCAACGCCTTCGAGCAGCGCCTCGAGCGCACGCTGCGACCGGTGCGAGTCGATTGCGCCGATTAGGGGCATGGCCATAATCTGATCGCTGATCGGGATCACTGGTGTCGAGAGTTCAGCCAGTGCGGCCTCTTGGGCGCGGATAATTTCTGCTTGGAGCTGGATGTTTTCATCCCGAGCCTGCTTCAGTGCGGTAATGTCCTCATACATGCCAAGCACCGCAACGGTCTTGCCTTCGTTGTCGTGAAGGGGGATTTTACTAGTGCGCAACCAGCCTTGTGACTCATCGGCCTTTGTAATCGGCTCTTCGAAGTTGATCTTTGGTGTATTACTCTCTATGATCTGGAAATCATCGGTGCGATACAGCTCGGCGTATTGCGACCAGGGCATATCGAAGTCGTTCTTGCCAATGATATCCTCTGGCGATGCCAAACCTGCGTCTTTCGCAAACTGCGCGTTGCAGCCAAGATAGTTCAAGTTACGATCCTTCCAAAAGATCGTCTGCGGGATTGTGTCCATCACTAAGCGCAACATGCGCTGCGATTCTTGGAGTGTTTCCTCGATCTGCTCGCGCTCGGCAACCATGTGCGCTAATGAAATAATGTAGCGGCGTAGCTCCAGTTGAGCCATCACCTGTTGGCTGAGGATTCGTAGCGCCTCGATCTGATCGGGGCGCAGCTCACGCGGGGTATTATCCATAACGCATAACGTTCCCAAGTTGTACCCGTCATCGCTTTGGAGCGGCGCGCCGGCATAGAATCGAATATTCGGTTGATCGGTGACGAGCGGGTTTTCGGCGAAGCGTTCATCATCGAGTGTATCGGGTACAATCATAACATTATCCTGGAGAATCGCATGGGCGCAGAAGGCAACGTCGCGTGGGGTCTCTTGCGCATCCAGCCCAATGTTTGCCTTGAACCACTGGCGTTCTTCATCGATCAATGAGATTAGTGCGACTGGAACGCCGCAAATCTGAGAGGCGAGCCGTGTCAAATCATCAAATGCCTCTTCCGGATTCGTATCGAGAACATTGTACGCATATAATTTTGCAAGTCTGGCAGCTTCATCGTGAGGAAGTGGAGCGGTTGGCATACGGATTATTCTCCTTGCGGTTGCGGAAACGCCCTGTTCCAGATTGTATCCTTGGTATAATAGCACGTTCCGCGCATCTTTGCCGTCTATCAACCGCCGATGTTAGGGCTAGATCAACGTCCTGCAATAAAACGCAAACGACACAAATGACGCAAATGATGCAAATGACATCGGATGTCTGCTCATCTTGACTTGATTTGCCGTTGAACTGTGACTAATATGCCGCTTTGACCTAGCTCTATCACTGACTGACGGCTGATGACTGATTGCTGATTATGACAAACATTCCACTGCCGCTCCCTTTTATTGAGCGCATGCAAAACCTTCTAGGCAATGAAGCCGATACTTTCCTTGCGGCGTTGGGGCGGGCTGCATTGACCGGGCTGCGGACCAATACGCTCAAGCTCAGTGCGGAACGGCTGCGGGCGTTAGCGCCCTGGTCGATGACGCCAACGCCCTGGTGCCCGGACGGCTTTGTCGTGAGCGGTCGCGAACAACCCGGCAAGCACCCGTTTCATGCTGCGGGGCTCTACTATATGCAGGAACCCTCGGCAATGGCTGTGGCTGTGGCGCTGGCCCCGCAACCGGGCGAGCTCGTGCTGGATTTGGCCGCGGCGCCGGGCGGGAAGGCGACCCATCTGGCCGCGCTGATGTATGATTGGGGCATTGTTGTTGCGAATGAGATCGAGACGAGCCGGACCTCTGCACTCAGTTCCAATATCGAACGTTGGGGCATACGGCAAGCGATTATCACCAACGCAGAGCCAGAGCGTCTAGCCAGCCAGTGGGGGGCGATTTTCGACCGAGTGCTGCTCGATGCGCCCTGTTCCGGCGAGGGCATGTTTCGCAAATCGGCAACAGCAATCGCTATGTGGCGCCCGGAGATGGTTCAGGGTTGCGCGCTCCGCCAGCAGCGTGCGCTGGACACAGCAGCAGCGTTGGTTCGCCCAGGCGGGATGCTGTGCTATAGCACCTGCACCTTCGCGCCCGAAGAAAATGAGCAGGTGATTGCCGCCTTCCTTGACACGCATCGCGACTTCGAGCTTGCGCCGACCGGCATCATCGGCGCGGCGCCGGCTTGTCCTGATTGGCTTGCGACGCCGCACAACCGTTCCGACCTAACTCTAGCCGCACGCCTCTGGCCTCATCGCACGCCCGGCGAGGGTCACTTCGTCGCCCTGTTGCAACGGGCAGCCGGAGAAGCCGCGCGGCTTAAACCTGCAGCATGGAAGCCTGCGCCTCAACCGGCATTGGCTCTCTGGCGCGATTTCGTCGCCGCGACTTTCACCTCCGATCCGTTTGCCAATACGCTGCTTGTCGCCGTCGGTCAGCAGCTCTACGCCATTCCAGAAGGCGCTCCGCATCTCGACGGGCTGAAGGTGAAACGCGCCGGGGTTTGTTTGGGGACGATTCATCCTAAACGGTTCGAGCCAGCGCATAGTCTGGCGCTGGCCCTGCAGACGAGCGATCTGCATAACGTTGCGACGTTCGATCTGGCGCCTGACGATGAGCGTCTAGATCGTTATCTCCAAGGCCATCCCTTGCCTGAGCCAGGCGCCGATGGATGGATGCTGCTCAGTGTTACCGGGTTTCCGGTGAGTTGGGGGCGACGCAGCCGAGGCATTATCAAAAATGTCTATCCCAAAGGCTTGCGCCGACCACTGCGGTAAGCTTATGCTATAATCAGTGGATATGCTATGCGCTTTCTCAAGCACAGAAAATGAAATTATACAATTCGAATCTGATATTATTCACAGCAATGAAGAAGTGTACAAAACGGTCAGGCAAGGCAACTTCATGATAGTGTCACGATTTTCGCGGGAATAAGCATGCTATGAATACTCACCCTTTAATGTTAGGCATCGTTGGTGATAGCGCCACCGGTCGGGTAACGCTGACCAGCGGCATTGTCCGTGTTCTAGGGCGCAAAGGCGTGACGCCGCTCTGCCTGGATGATTATCATCGTTACAGCCGAAGCGAACGGGCGGCCCAGGGTTTGACACCGCTCGATCCAACGACAAACAATCTCGAATTAATGACCCGTCACTTGAGTCTGCTTCGTCGGGGGGAAAACATCACCAAGCCTATCTACGACCATCGCTCTGGCGCCATGCGTGGGCCGGAACTGGTTCGCGCGACAAGTTTGGTGATTGCCTATGGCCTGTTGCCGCTGTCTACGCCAGAGTTGGCCGGTCTCTTCGATTTTACGGCGTATCTCGATCCAGCGCCTGACCTACAGCGGCACTGGAAGATCCAGCGTGATGTCGCGCGGCGCGGGTATACGCCCGAACAGGTTCTTGCCGAACGGGAGGCGCGCGAACGTGATGCTGCGCGCTACCTCAAACCGCAACGCCAGTCCGCCGATATGGTTGTGCGGTTCTTTCCTCCGCCGGGGGTTGCCGCAGCGCAGGCCGATCCCCACCATCTCAGCGTCGAAGTAACGCTGCGCCATCGCCCAGGTCAAGTTACGCTGCTGACTTCACTCACAAAGCTTGGCCAAAAATCCCCCGCATCATCGAAATATGTTGAAGTGCAGACCGATTTTGTCGATGAAGACGGTCGCACTTCGGATCGACTCGTGTATCACTCCACCTCGGCGCGCTGGTTCGAACACCCGCAACTCGACATGCTGGGCAATTTCCCAAGCGAGCATGGCCTTATCCATAGTGATAGCTTAGCACTGGTGCAACTGTTGATGATTCAGGTGTTGGAGCAGATACGGCGCAATCCATTTTGACGAACAGCAGGCCGTCGCCCCAACACAGCCTGCAACGGGCGTGATCCGCGCGTGCGCGGTTTTGAAAACCTTAGGCGCGGGGCGAGCGTGTCGAGCCGCGGGGCGAGCGTGTCGAGCCGGGTTCCCCACCTTAGGCGCGGGGCACTGAACACCCGGCCATGCGCTGCCAACCATCCTCGCTCCGCTTGCACCGATGCACCCGTCGCAGCAGAAGCATGCGCCACAGCAGGATGAACTGCCGAGCACATCACCTGCGGAGAAGTCTGGAGACGCTGGCATTTGGCGACAGCTCGCCGTCGCCCCAAACAAAACCTCCCAAGTTGTCACCAAACCATACCCGTGCTATAATCGGCGCCATCCGTAGTACTTCACGTCAATTTAGGGGAAAACAGCTTTTGCGACCTACAACTGAACATCCTCCTCGCTAGCGGCGCCCATGGATCGGAAGCCAGGGCTTAAAGGCGAAACCGGTGCGAGTCCGGTGCTGTCGCGCAACTGTAAGGGCCTCGTCGAATATGTACCCTTATGACGATGACCCAAGCCAGGTCGACCGCCATTAGCGAATCTTTCATCGCCTCGCGGAAGGGAAGATAAAGGTACAGCAGACCGTTCAGGCAATGCTGTGGCCGGGCGTTGGCTCCGAAGTGGCAGCGAGCGTTGCACCGTATCCCAACCGCATGTTCACGATGTGGTTGGGTTTTTTGTTGACTTGATCCGGTCGGTGCTACGCGCTCTCGGCGCGAACAGGAAGGAAACGTGTCCATGAAGCATTTCGGCTTTCGCCCGTTGTTGACGGCTGTGGTGCTCCTCGTGCTCTGTGGTGTATGGCTGGCCGGGTGTGGTCAAAGCGCGGTGCCGCCCCCAACCGCGCCAGCCGCCACGGAACAATCAGGCGGCGACCCAACGACATCTATTGCGCCGCCTGCGCCGACCGAGCCGGTTAACGCCATGACAACGTTCACCGATGATCTGGGCCGTGTCGTGACTCTCCCCGGCGCCCCCAGCCGCATCGTCTCACTGGCTCCGTCGGCGACCGAAATCCTCTTTGCGGTTGGTGCAGACGAGCAGGTCGTCGGCGTGACCAGGTTCTGCAACTACCCCGCCGAGGCGACGAGCCGCACCCCGATCGGCGGCTTCTCGGCGAGCAGTATCAGCATCGAGACGCTAGTCAGTCTCCAGCCTGACCTGGTGATCGCCGGGTCAGCCAGCCAGCGCCCGGTTGTCGAAGCGCTGGAGCAGCAGGATATTCCGGTGATGGCCCTCGCGCCCGCCTCGTTCGAGGATGTCTACCGGGTTATCGCCACGATCGGCAGCGTCACCGGCCATCCAGAGCAGGCCGCCCAGGTTGTGATCGAGATGCGCGAGCGGGTCGATGCGGTTGTTGCCAAAGTGCAAACCGTTCCCGAGAAGCAACGTCCAACCGTCTTCTGGGAGGTCTTCGACGAGCCGCTGACCACCACCGGGCCGAATACGTTTATCGGCCAGCTCATCACCCTGGCTGGGGCGAGCAACATCTTCGCCGATGTGGCGGAAGACTACCCGCAGATCAGCGTCGAGGAGGTCGTGGTGCGTAACCCGACGGTGATTCTTGGCCCGAATACGCACAGCGACAAGCTCAGCGCCGCAATCCTGTCCCAGCGCCCCGGCTGGGCTCAGATCGACGCCGTCACCAGCGA
>JAKSDJ010000657.1 GCA_022360155.1 Chloroflexales bacterium
AAGCGATTGCGCGGATCACGACGAGCACCAGTGGCGAACTGCGCCAGCGCTTGCTCGAAGAATTACTGTTACTCTGTGCCGATGAGGAGGTGGCGATTATGGCCGAACAATTAATCGAACGGGAAGGATTATTGCTCGATACGCCGATGATGCGCAAGCTGCGCGAACAGGGCCGCGCCGAAGGCCGCGCTGAGGGGCGTGAGGAGCGCGCCGCGATGGTGTTGCGGTTGCTCACCCATCAGCTTGGTGCGGTGGACGAGCCGACGGTGGCACGGGTACGAGCGCTCTCCGGTGTCCAGCTCGCGCAGTTGTTCGATGCGGCGTTTGCGTTCGCCAGCGCCGCCGATCTGACCCAGTGGCTGGCGGCCAATCAGGGGGACGAAGCAGCCTGAACAGGTTCACGCTTGTTCCCGGACCTTGCCCGTTTGCGCTGACCCTGCGCCCGCGTGAGCAGAGCGGCGGCATCCTCGCCCCGCCCGCCGCCGCCGTCCAGAAACTCACCGCGGTCGAGTGACGCCTCGCCGCCTACCTCACGGAGGCCACCACCCGGGCGGCGCTCATCGCCGCGCGCGATCGGCTGCTGAAAGTGTTAGGGTGAGGCAGTGTGGCGGCTGGTCATGGCGCTGGTCGGGACACCACATCATGGCGCTGACACCCCCAACGACGCGGCGACCAGATGGCTGCCGCGTCGTTGGGGGTGTGCGCCAGTGGTGCTGAGGCCGCATGTGCGTAGCGCGAACCCAATAGCGGCCACTGACAGCAGCACCTCAGCGTTCTACAATAATGACATGAAACCCGCACGACAGATACCAGACGCCTTGTTGCCCGTCCAGATACCGCTGCGCGAGTTGTTCAGAAATTAGTTGGGCGAGGCTATTTCGTGGGGTGTCTGATGGGGCTCGAACCCACAACCCCCTGATCCACAGTCAGGGCGCTGGGGCTGCATTGCGGCTTCCTTTTTAGCATAGTGCTGCGATCTGATCTGACATCCTGACCGTCCATGGGTGCGTATCCGGGTGCTTGAGTTTATGACATCGTTCACGAATGAGCGTCCTGGAACCGATCAGGACAGCAGCGGTACCGCTGTTTTCCGGCGCGAACGATATATCCGTTACGCAGCAACCTGACAAAGGGACCGCCATGCCGCGGTTGTATGTTCCAAACCTTTCGCGCGTCCCATGGCGCAAAAGGCTTCGCGCCGAACGCCCGCCACAAGGCGTCGGCGTACTCCTGAAGCGGGATGCGACTGCGTTGTCGCTTTGGCCTTTGCGCGTGTTGGGGCTTGGCTTTCCAGCACGCTCGACACAAGCCAGTGCCACGCCACAGATACCGGCAATCCTCGGCAAAGTCATCAAGCGGTTTGTCCTGATGACAAATGCGACACTGCAACGTCGTGCGTTGCGCTAAACGACGACGGTGGTATGCAGCGCGGCAACACGCCGCGCTGCAATAACGGCGCTGGCCGCCGCTCGGACGCAGATCGAACGTGGCGCCGCACGACGGGCAGTGCCGGGTGAGCTCGGTGGCCGCATGGACATACGCCGTAACGCCGTGACAATCAGGAGAAAGACTGTACAGATATCTTTTGCGATACCTGCCGACCACATAGAGCAATCCGCGCGACCGCATGGCCCCGAGTGTTCGGGTCAGCTCAGGCACGGGTATCGCCAGCAGCGCGCTCGCATTATATACCGTCCACGAGCGATCGCCAAACAAACCGGCGAGTTTTGCTTTCAGCGCGAGATACCTTGGCATTGTCGCATCTCGGTACCGCTCACGATAACAGGCGCGACACACGCCCTTGCCTGTTGTCAGATAGCGCCGACACCCAAAATCATCAAGCGGTTTCGTCTGCTTGCATCGATGGCACCAAAGCATGGTTAGTTCCATATGCCCTCCTCTACGCCGCCAACCGCAACACCCGCATACTCAGGGCGTCCAGCACGGTGCGCATGGCGGCTAATCGCGCATGGGTATACCGTTGGGTGATCGTCTGGGTCTTGTGACCCAGAATACCGGCCTTCAGCGCCTCGCTCGCGCCGACTTCGTCGAGCAGCGTCGCCGTGGTATGACGCAATGCGTGCAAGGTCATCGTCGTCGGCAGCTTGGCCGCGTCGCGCAAGCTATAGAACTCGCGATCGACATTGCGCGGCCACAATGGCGTGCCGACGCTGCTGGCAAACAGCAAGCCATGCTCGCGCCAGCCTACGCGGCGCCGCTCGTCTTGCTGGCGCTGCCAGTGCGTGTGCAGACAGGCGAGCAGCGCCTGCGGCATTGGCAGCAGCCGCGTGCCGCTGGCCGTCTTCGGCGCGGCAAGCACGGGCCGGCCATCGACAACGTGAACTTGCCGCTCAATGCGCAACGTCGCCGCCCGCCAATCGAGATCGGCCCACATCAGGCCCAGACCCTCGCCGCGTCGCAACCCGAGCAGCGCGTAGATATGCCACAGCGCGTCGAGCCGCGTGCCGGACGCCGCGGTCAGCAAGGCGCGCACCTGCTCGTCGTCGAGCGGAACAATCGGTTTGGGCTCGGTCTTGGGCAGTAAAATGCCGCGATAGGGATTGTGCAACAGAATACGCCGATCCTCGGCCAGTTGCAGCGCCTGTTTGAGCACATCCGCCACACCGCGCGCAGTCCTGGCGCCGTCGTAGGCCGTGTAGTCGCGGATGTCATCGCGAATAGCCAACAACGCCTGCTGGATGTGGTCAGGCCGGATGTCACACAAACGCATGGCGCCAAGCTGCGGCAGAATGTAACGCTCGATCATACTCCGATAATGCTCCTGCGTGCGCGGCTTGATCGCCTTCGTGTCGCAGATCTGGCCGTACCATGCATTCAGCCAATCGCTGAAGCACTGCGCGCTGTCGCCGACGCGGATCTGCCGGTCGCGCAGTTCCTGCAGCTCCTTTAGCTTCGCTTCGGCGGCTTGGCGACCAGGCGCACGCCGTTTGCGGAATCGCCCGTCGATACGGAGCGCCGCGACCCACGTTTCCCCATCGTGGTAGACGGAGCCGTCGCCGCGCGGCCTCCGGCGCTGCTTTGCCATACGACCTCCCCACTGGCTAACCGCTGTTTCAGCGCCGCAATAGATTGCCGGAATGTGCGCGTTCGGCTGCCGCGCCCGCCGAAGGTCACAAACAATCCCGCCTTCGCCATGTCGCGGATGGTGCGCAGCGGCAAGTCACCCAGCATCGCGGCGGCTTCATCGAGCGTAATGACGTCGAGATCGTGGTGCTCCATTGTCTTATCTCCAGTATACTACAAGCGCTCATGATTTGGAAATCGCGGAATGACTTCACGAAACGATTGTGTTGGGTCGTGAGGACATTGACATTCGTTCAGTGTCTTGGCGCAATTGGTGCATGCAACGTCGCTGCAATCGCCCGCCTCCATACGCTCGCGCATGCGCCGAAGACCGTCGATTGTCGTTTCAAAATGATTGGCAAGCGCTTTCAGGTATCCTGAATCGCTCGGCCAGCGTTCATGATCGACATCGCGTTCCCAGAAGAATGCCGCAGGCGCCAGGGAATCAATAAGCGACGGCAGATTATCCATGAACAGCACATCATGTTCGAGTTCGCTGGCGCGCATATCCTTCGCAAGACATGTATGCAACGTCAGATAGAGCGCTGCATTATGCAGCGGCACAGTAAACGTAAGTGTCACGGTCGTCTCGGTCGTCAATTCGTGTTCTGTTTGCATAGCGTGTTCTCCTGGCGGCGCTGGATGTCGCGCCAGCCCGCGGCGGCGCGATCGGCGATGATGGCGACGTTCGTCATCAGATCGTGCGCAGTTCCGTTTTTGCCAGATGCTTCCAATCAATATCCTTCCACCGTCCGATAGCGTTCCAGCGGCTGAAACTGCGTTGTGCGCGCATCAAAACGCAGCGGCACAACGCCCAACGGTCCATTGCGGTGCTTGGCAATATGCAGTTCCGCCACGTCCGGTTGATCGGTATCTTTGGCGTACAGCGCGGCGCGATACGGGAACAGCACGATATCCGCATCCTGCTCAACTTCGCCCGAATCCCGTAAATCAGACAGGCGCGGCAGATGATCGCTGCGACTCTCGACGGCCCGCGAGAGTTGCGACAGCGCGACCACCGGCACGCGCAACTCGCGCGCCAGGCCCTTGAGGCCGCGGCTGATCTCGCCCACTTCGCGCACCCGATCCTGGGTGTGCTTGCTGCCCGCCATTAGCTGGATGTAATCCACATAGAGGACATCCAGCCCATAGGTGGCGGCCAAGCGGCGCGCTTTGGCGCGGACCTGACTAATCGACAGCCCGGGCGCGTCGTCGACATACAGCGGCAGCGCTTCTAATGCGGCCATCCCATCGATAATGACGCCAAGATCGGCGATACGGCCCGTCCGCAATGCGCGCAGATCGAGATCGGCATGCATCGCCAGCAGGCGCTGGCCCAACTGCTCGCCGCTCATTTCCAGACTGATCACGCCGACGCGATAACCATCCATCGCCTGCGTATACGCCATCGACAAGGCCAGCGACGTTTTGCCCATGCTCGGCCGCGCACCGATGATAATCAGATCCGATGCATGCAAGCCGCCGGTTACATTATCGAGCGCGCCAAAGCCGGTCGGCACGCCCACGGTGGCGCGCTGGCGCTGCTGCAACGCGGATAAGGCGTCAAAGTACGCTGACAGCACGCTGCCAATCGGCGTAAACGCACCACGCGCCTGCCGCTGTGAGACGGCGAAAATGGTTTGTTCGGCCTGATCGAGCGTTGCATCAAGCTCCATCTCCGTCGCATAGCCCAGGCCCGCAATGTCGCCGCCCGCCTGAATCAACGCGCGGCGAATGGCGCACGCTTCGACGATCCGCGCGTAGTATTCGACATGGACCGCCGTGGGCGTTTCGGCGACCAGATCGCCAAGAAACGTGTAGCCGCCAATCGGCTCGAGCCGATTGTGCGCGTTGAGTTCCGCCGCGACCGTCGCCAGGTCCGGCGGCGTCCGCCGCTGCGCACAGGCGACAATCGCCTGATAGATCCACTCGTTCTGTTGCAGGTAAAACATCTCCGGCAGCAACCACGCTTCGACCGAGAGGATGGCGTCGCGTTCGAGCAGCAGCGCGCCCAAGGTCGCGCGCTCGGCGGCGATGTCGTAGGGCACATGGCGCTCCATGGCTAGTCTCCCATCTTGGCCCAGCGGCGCTCACGATAGGCGGCGGCCGCCTGCTCCCAACGGCGTTGCGCTTCGGCGCGCTGTTCCGGCGTCCGCGCGGCGTCGGCATCTTGGCGCGCCCAGATCTCGCGGATCGTCGCCTGCGCCGCCGGGCTATACGCCGCCAAGGGATCGCGCGCGCGGCGTTCAGCGCGTTCCTGTTGCGCCACCAACGTCGCCACGCGCTTGGCATAGTTGTCGAGCATGCCCGCCACATTGGCGGGATTCCAGGCCCGCCCGGCCCACTCGTCAAGGGTTTCGCGCCACGCGGCCATGTGATCGTCAGCAATCCGTTCGGCCAGCAATTTCATTTGCGCTTTCGTCGGCCAGCGGTCAAAGCGGTCGCGATAGGCGCGGTTCGCGGCGTGGGCGGACGGCTTGGCCGGTTGGGGTTCGGCGCGCGGCGGTTTGTCGTTCGGCGGCGGACGATTCGGCGCTGATCCGGGCCTGGCTGATAGGGGGTGCGAATCTGTTTGATCATGCTGATCGCGCTGCGGCTGATCACCAACCGTTGCCGAATCGATCAGGGTCTGATCCTGCGATTCCGAATGCAGCGAAGCTGCGGTTGGCGCGTCAGCGTATGCGGCGTCAGCCGCCAACCTCCTCTGTTGATCTCCTCTGTGATCTTCTCTGTTCATGGTTGTCTGATTTCGGCAAAACATGGTTTGTTCGATTTCAGACAAACGGCTGTCCGATTTCGGCAAAACGGGCGTTTGTTCGATTTCAGACAAACGGCTGTCCGATTTCGGCAAAACGGGCGTTTGTTCGATTTCAGACAAACGGCTGGGCTGGCCGTCGGCAATCCACTGTGTCCATGCTGATTCAAAGGTCGGCAGGATACGATAATGCGCCGTGGGCTTTGCATTGGCGCGCCGGATCGTTTTCTCGACGAATCCTTGATCGCAGAGCCACTTAATACTTTCGCGCAGATTGTGGCGCTTGAGATAGGTTTCGTCGCTGAGTTCGGCATCTGACTTGTAAAACCACTCGCCATGCGGCTTCGTTGTCGACCAGAAAAGCAGTTGATTCAGGACAATGGCGCGGTCAAGACTGCCAGTAAAGTGAACAAACGCGCGTGGGACCGTCATGATGGCGGTTTGGCCGCTCATGGCAAGTATCGTATGGATGAGTGTTGATCCTGGCTTCGACTGCGTTATCATGGGATTGCTCCATTCATAAAAGAAGATATCTAGCAGCGCCTTGGGTTGCCAAACATCTCACATTCCTGCGCCGTCGCGCCGACGCGGGCGATTTCCGTTGGTTGAAAACGCGCCTGGATGCCAAGCCGCTGGGCACAATCGCGCAGCGCCTTGCGATCCGTCGGCAGCAGCGGCTTGCTGTGGCGTCCGTCTGGCCCACGCGCCACGACAAAGGCGAATGAGCAGGGGCGCTGCTGCCAGCGCCAGCCGACCGGCAGCATGGGTAAGGTGTACATCGGCATTAGTCGTCATCCGTTGGTAAGAAAAAGCGCGTGTGATGTTCGAGCGCAGCATCGTTGAGCAACGCATCATCATCCGCCCAGGCGTCATGCGTTGACGCACTGTCTTGCGGCCCATATTGCCGGTACACTTCATCAAGCGTCGCAATCTTCCGCAGCGACGTATGCGCCCAATACACCATGCCGCGCGGCCCCCAATTGCCGTGCCGATGATTCTCGTGGCTGCGGAGAAATGTAAGGGTTTCGCCAAAAAGCCCAGTCGGACACAGCGGCGGGCAATGGGACAGATCGCGCGGGTTGGGTTGTGATGACGTGTGCAAAAAGAGCAGCCAAATGTCCCAGGGCGTCGCAGCAGCCAGGCGGCAGTAGTCCTGATAATGGCGCAAATCGATCCCGGTCGTCCATTGCTGTGAAATGCGGTGCCAGGTAAAGACGGTCTTGCGTTTCGCTTCAATCCACCGCACATCAGTCCCGCGCATTACAAGCATATCCGGGGCAATGATCTGTGTTTGGGGACCAAAGAATCGCGGCCCTTTGCCGGTGTCGATCTCCTTTTCATACACAGGCAAAATACTCCAGCCGCGCGCACGCCGCAGCCACATCGCAACCTGTGTTTCAACAAGCTGGCCGAATGCCAATTGTCGCGCAAATGTTTCTGCTGCCTGGTTCATCGTATGGATTAGGCGATCCGCCGCATAATCGGCCCCAGATCGCGAAAAGCGTTGATAAAGTGATCGCTGTTGCTGCCAAGATAGACAATGACACACGGGAAGGGCGCGGCGTTTTCAGCGTTCTGAAAGGTGATACGCCCGCGTACATTGCACATCAGGTATGCATAAAGCGGCTGGAACCAATGCGTATCGACACGGGCGGGCAATAACGCGATGGCCTGTGCGATTTCACCTGACTCATACGCCTCAACCAGGCGGTTGATCCACTCCGGTATGGCGCGGCCATAGGGCGGGTTGAGATACACGTTTCCGCGCCATGGCTGGCTCAGTCCATCATCTTCACGGGTGTAGAGCGTCGCAGCCGGTACGTTCGGCGCTGTTTTGCTGTTCGAGCATGGATCAAGGGTGATGTCGCCGAAGAACGCCTGCACGCGCTCAATAATGGCCGATGGCGTGTACCACTCCGGACTTGCGCTACTGCCCATGATACGCCGGGTATGGGCGGCGTTCGTGTCGTCTGCCCAGGCGAGATCAGCGTCGTTCAACGCCATATCGCATCGGGGCGGTCGCTGCGCCTCGTACATCCGCGCAACCTCGGCTTGGTACGGTGTCAGGGGTTCATCGTCAACGTCGGCATGGGCAGGCGCGTCAGCATACAAGCGCTGAACTGTTGCATCGACATGACGTGCGGTCATCTTACCGTTCGGGGCGGTCGCTTGCGCTTCGGCCCAGACTTCACGCTGTTGATCTGGTGTTAACGGTGTTAATGGACGCAAATGGCGTTCAGGAATTTTGCCCATGGGCAAAAGAAGATGATCTTCTACTTCGGCAGCATTTAACAGGCGATAAAGATAATTTTCGCCTTGCGGAAACTCCGCAACGACGCACGCGCGCCATGAGTCATATCCAAGCGCTTTCCAGCCTTTTCGTGTGTAGAGATCGTGGACAAGCGCGCGTGCTGATGCCATATGATGATTAATGGCATCGATACATTGGCGCGCTTCATCTGATGTCATCGTTGGATGGTCGGTTGTCTGGATCGCGTTCATTGGTTGTTCAGTCCCTCCGCCTACAATCGCGCGCGAACATTGGCGACAATCCGATCAACCGCGACAAAGATCGTTTCGGCCTGTTTGCGGTTCGCCGCAATGACGGCGGCGCCCGTCAGAAAGCCC
>JAKSDJ010000145.1 GCA_022360155.1 Chloroflexales bacterium
ATGGCGGCGTCCACACCGTGATCGATGCGGTCACCGACTCGTCCTTGATCTACTGTGACGACCTGGCCCAGGTGATTTTGCCGCGCTGGAGTGCAGGACGGGTTGTGCTGCTCGGCGACGCGGCCCACGCCCTGACGCCTATGTTGGGCGCCGGCGGAAGCAAAGGCATGCGCGGTGCGTACACTGTCGCCAAGGAGCTGGCGGCAACGCACGATTACATGGCTGCGTTCGCCCGCTACGAACATGCGCTGCGCCCATCCATCGAGCATTTGCAGCAACAGTCGCGGATGATGGGCCGTTTCGCAACGAGCGGCCATCCGCTCATCCGCTTGCTTCGTAGCACCCTCTTTCGCTATGCGCCGGAGTCGCTCGTCGTGCGAATGCGCTCGGCGCCGCCCCAGGGGACGGCGATGGAAGAGTTGGCGGCGGGGAATATAAGTGACAAGTGACAAAGCGGCAAATGACGAGTAATCGAATTCGACTGTGGTCTTCGGGCTTCGTGGCATAGCAACACATTTCTAACCGGGCCACTGCAAAACGACCACCTCTTCGCGCATCTGCTCGCGGGTGGCTGTTGCAAGCCGGGTACGGAACAGATCGACATGCAGCACATGATACCCTAAGCTCTTGGCGATATCGCACAGAATATCGCCGGTGCGAATCATAACCCGAAAGTATGACGCTTGATCGCCAACCACATACGCAAGCTTGGCGCCAGGAACCAGGCTTGTGCGCAGCGCTGCGAAGTGACGGGCCATACCGCCGAAATAGAGGCGCGTAACGCGAGCATACAGGCGCTCGAAACCAGAGGTTTTGCCTAACTCGATACGCCGCTGCTCAATGCGCTCGGCAAGCTCCTGTATTCGAGGCAGATTGGCAATCCACTCGTGGTCGTTATCTTCTTTGTACACGCCGCGAGTGTTCGAGCGGACAAGCCCTTTCTTCATCGCGCGAAGTTCCGACTTGTTGTGGATGAAGCCGAGAAAGACGGCTTCTAATCGCGTCGTTCTCGTATAATCTTTCTCATTTGGATACGGCGGCGACGTGATGACACAATCAATCGATCGTTCAGGGAGTATTGTTGCAACACTTCGGGCATCCCCGCGATGAATCACTGATGGTATGCGCTGGGTATCTTGAAAAGCGCTTATGTCCTGCGCCATTGCCTGAACATTCGCGAACCAAGGAGCAATGACTGCGGCATCATCCTTGATGGCTCCCAGGCCTACCTCGGGGCCGAAGTGGAGATTACTTGCGTTGTTGACGAGCGCTTTGATCAGGGCGAGAAGCAGATGGCGTTGATAGGCAGGCTCGGCCTCTTGATAGATGGAGTCGCGCAGGACTAATGCTTTGTGCAGCGGCAGCGGGCTAATCGAGTTGGTTAGGATGAGCGCTGCTTGTTCTGCCGGCAGCGTTCGGAGCGCGATATCAACAGACGTTGTTGGTAATAAGGGCATTTCATCCTGAATGCCAAGCAGAAAGAGTTGCTCGTGCGCCATCTCGGCGATACGCTGTCCTTCGGCGACGAGGGCGCTCGGGTTCACATCCCATGCCGTTTTCACGCAGCCGGCGAAGTGCGCTACCGGGTTGCCTTCAATGCCGACCCCTTCAATGCCGTGCTTTTTGCATTCGACCAGCGTCGTGGCTGTTCCACAGAACGGGTCAAGAATGCGATACCCAGAATGCGCGCCGAAGCGTTCCAAATAGTGACGCACCAGGTGGGGCGGGAATGACAGGACGAAACGATACCACTCGTGAATGGCGCGATCCTCGTCGTATAACTTGTTTGCGTCACTGTTCTGGTTGCGAAGTCGCGCAACTGCATAGCTCATAACGCCATCTTTTACCTTTTTACGTATAATAACCTCAGGGTATTATTCATTCTGTGGAATGTTAAGAAGCAATACTGCCGCATTATACCCTTCGCCTTCATTATTGACAGATTGGCAGATGAGAGTATACCACACGACGATTATACCGCCTCTGAATGATGCGAAGAACATCAACTACCCTGAGCGCCGGTAAAATTCTCTACTGTGACAAGAGCAGTAATCGCTGCCAGCCAAAGCATCTTCAGATTGTTTGAATGCATCCTAATTAGGAATCGGTGTAATCTATAGAACCTGCAGCAGCTCCTGGACCACGGTTTCTAACCTTGGGGCATTCCGCGCATCCGTCTGCAGACTGTCGTTGCCGTTGAGTTGAAGGCCTGATGTTCCCATAAAGCGGATGCAATACAAAAGCGCATACAAGTCGACCATTTTCAACTGCATATCCGACAAGCCGATGTAGCTGCACCAGTAGTCGATGTAATCGCTCTTTTGCTGTGCTGTTAGCAGTAAACTCTTCCCCCGACCGATGCTCAAAAGCGGGTCGCCGTACCAGACCTCATCTACGTCAATAACGCCGGCAACTGCTTCTTGATGCACGATTACATTCCTGACATTGAGGTCGTACAAGAAGGCGACAGGTTCAATCGTCTCGAAATATCCCGCATAACGATGAATGAGTTCACGAACATACGCCACATAGACCGGATCAAATTGCGCCGCTCGAAGGATCTCACGCTCGGAGCGGCGCACAATTATTTCTAGGATCGTTTGCCAAGCCGGAGGCGTTTTGGGGAAGGCGCTTTTATCAAGCAGGCGGGCTTTTTTCTGAATATTAGCAACAGTATGCGCTATGTGTTGCTTTGTTCGGCTGGTAAGCGTTGAATAGAGCGCTTCTAAGTCGTCGCCTGGCAGGCGTTCATAGATGGCGAAGGGATGCGCCCGCATCACGCCAGTTTGATAGAGTGCAGGTAAGGGGAGGCCTATCGTTGCCAACAGGCGATGCCAATACAGCCCTGCCTCCAGTTCGCCTTTTCTTGCGGGGAACGCGATGCGAACAACGTAGATCATGCCATAAGTTGTCGTTACTTCGAAGACAAAGTGAGACAGGCCGGTAGCAAAGCGTTTCACTGCTGCAATAGATGCCCCAGAGTAGTTTGCTATGACTGTTGTGGCAATCGTTTGCAGAACGTTCGGTTGTTCAAATGCGGCAGGGTGGTAGCCTGGATTATGCAGTTAGGCTGCACTCAGTTTCTTTCCACTACTCGTTCCCTACGCCTAGACATTTTGATAAATCAGTGGTATCCTCTGA
>JAKSDJ010000385.1 GCA_022360155.1 Chloroflexales bacterium
CGAGATCTATGCGGCCATGGGCAGTCCCCTGCACTCTCGTTCGCTAAGCCACATCAATCAGTTGATCCAGCCATGGCGTCCTGATGAACCAGGCTTCGTCTCGCTCCTCGATTGGCACAGCCTTGAACAGCGTATAATGACCGACGAAGATCGTGCCGCATTTGGTGTAGCTGGCGGCGGATATGGCGCCTACTTAGTGAAATAGGCGTATAATGTGGTAAAACTACTGTTAATCTTCAGGATGCCAAGGAGTATCGATGACGACAGAAGATACATCTTTTGCTCGGCAAAGAGCCGATGTCGATGAGACCGCGTTGATTACTGCATTAGAACAAACACTGCGGACAACGCTTTTCAGTAGCACGCTAGGTATCGCTCCACGACGTGTCCGCCAGATCGCGCAGCAGAGCGGCGCAACATTCTGTCGCTTCTTGCAGCAACCGGGCGACACAGCAACGATTTATGCAGAGGGTCAGAATCTGGCTAATGAGGGTATCGGCCATCGCGCAGTTTTGTCGATGGTTGCAGTAATCTATCGCCATATGTGGTCTGCATGTGATAACATGGTCGATATACTCGCACTCTATAGCGGCGCGTTGCTCGAGGGTTATATGGTAGAGCGTGAGGCGCATTTGCTGCGTGAGCAAGAGCGTACGCGCCTTGCCTGGGAGCGTGCGCGTGCGAACATGCAGTCGAGCGAACCAAGCCCATAACAAGTCCATGATGACCGGATTAGGGAATTGAGTATGTTATTTGAAGCCGATCATGGCGCTTCACTGCGGGCGCTCTACCATCAGGTGTTGCGCGCGACGATGTTCAGCAACCGCCCAGAGTTTCGTCTGCGCCCGATGAACAAAATCGCAGCTGATGAAGTCGATGCCCTGATAGCGTTTCTTGAGCGCCCCGACGCCACGTCTGCGGTTGAGCATGGGAGACGACTGTGTCAAATCGGGCTGAGTGAAGAAAGCGTGCTCCGCCTCGGACAGGACACGAGGCGTTTCTGCCTCAATACTATTGAATCTGAACAGCGCTTCGACGTACTCGAAGTGGTTGAAACATACTATAACAATATCATCTGCGGCTTTATAGCCGAGCAACGCTCGCTCCTGCTTGAAGAGCAGGAGCGCATCCGTTCAGCGTTGCAACGCACGAATGTCCGCTATGCCGTTCAAATGGAAGTGGCAGCTGATGTCGCTCGCGCCGCCACGTCTATCCTGGACTTGAACGAGCTGTTGCAAACGGCGGTCGAACTGATCCGTAATCGGTTCGAACTCTATTATGTGGCAATCTTTCTTGTGGATAAAGAGCGTTGCTGGGTAACGCTCTATGCCAGCGCAGGTGAAGTGGGTCAGGCGGTATTACGGCGCGGTCACCGTTTGAAGGTGGGCGGCGACTCGCTAGTTGGTTGGTGCGTCGCTAATGGCGAGCCGCGAATCGCGCTTGATGTTGGGGATAAGGCAATTAGTTTTGATACGCCGCTGCTTACCGATATTCACTCCGAGATGGTTATTCCGCTTATATCGCGGGGCAAAGTTATTGGTGCGATGGCAGTGCAGAGCCGGCGTGTCGGCGCGTTTGCGGAGCAAGATATAGCCGTTTTCAGGATCACCGCCGACCAACTCGCAAACGCTATCGAAAATGCCCGGCTCTTCCGCGAGCGCGAGCGACGTATTGTCGAACTCTCGACGCTCAACGAGATGAGTCGGGCGTTATCGTCTGCGCTCGAACTCGATGAGCTGCTTACGACGGTTCATCAACAGATCGCCTGCATTTTTGACGCGGCGAATTTTAGTATAACCGCCTACGATGATACAAATGGCGCATGGACGCTCATCTATCACGTAACCCATAATGTACGCCAGACTGCGCTTTGTCGTCCGCTGGGTAATGATATGCTCAGCTATATTATTCGTACGCGCACACCGATATTGTTGAGCAATCGACACGAGCAGATCAAATTCTTTGAGATGCATGGCGTGATGCCGCCGGAAGAGCAGGTCAAGTCTTGGATGGGTGTTCCGCTCATCGCCTCCGATACCGTTGTTGGCGCGATGACCATATTCAGCGAGATGCACGATGATCTGTATAGCCTGGCAGATCTGGGGATTTTCTCGACAATCGCTACGCAGACAGCAATCGCGATTGAAAACGCGCGCTTGTACGAACAGCTTCGCCAGGAATTAGTAGAACGACAGCATACAGCGGAGACGCTGCGCGAAGCCAAGGAGGCGGCTGAAGCAGCCAGCCGTGCCAAGAGTACGTTCCTGGCCAATATGAGCCACGAATTGCGAACGCCATTGACCGGGATTATTGGCTATAGCGAGCTGCTCCAACGAGAGATTCAATCGGGTAACTACAGCGATCTGATCACCGACTTAACAAAGATCTACAAAGCGGGTAATCACTTGTTGGCCATCATCAACGATCTGCTGGATCTGTCGAAGATCGAAGCAGGCAAGATGACTTTGCTGGTCGAAGATTTCGATCTTGTCGCCTTGCTCAAAGAGGTGGGCAGCACTGTGCTGCCGCTCATCGCCAAAAACAAGAATGTCTTCGAGATCAGCGTTGATGAGAACATCGGTATTGTCCGTTCAGATCTGACCAAACTACGGCAAATCGTCTTGAATTTGTTGAGTAATGCCAGCAAATTCACCCAGCAAGGGCGAGTCACACTGCACGCCGAGCGTATTCAAATCAATGATGTGAACTATATCAGTATTGAGGTTGCTGATACGGGGATTGGCATCTCGGAGACGCAGTTGGGTCGTTTGTTTCAGGAATTTGCTCAAGCTGATCCCAATACGACCCGTAAGTATGGAGGTACAGGTCTTGGGTTGGCGCTGAGCCGGCGCTTGTGCAAGCTGCTGGGCGGCGAGATCACCGTCGTAAGCAGTATCGGAAAAGGATCGACGTTTACAATTCGCGTGCCGGCGTCGATCAGCGATGGATTGCCGATGATGGTCGACTCGAAGCTGGAGGCTACGCGCCAGAAGACCGTGACCGAATCGCCAATAACGCCGCTGCCGATCAATCAGATGCCGATGGAGCAGATGGGGGCGCGTTTTGTGCTCGCGATCGACGATGACTCCGCGACGCGCGAATTGCTGGCCAGGTCTTTGGCAGGCAGTGATGTTTCCGTCGTTACTGCAGTTGATGGCGAAGAAGGGTTGTTGTTGGCCCGTGCGTTGCAACCAGATGTTATTATTCTCGATATTCTGTTGCCTGGAATCGATGGCTGGGCTGTTTTGACCGCGATCAAAGCAGATCCCGATATCGCGCAGACACCGGTTATTGTGCTCAGCATTATTGATGAACGCGATGAATGCTTTGCTCTCGGCGCGAACGAATATCTAACGAAGCCGATCGATAGCGAACGACTGATCGAGTTAATCCGCTCCTATTGTATCAATCCGCCGACTCTCCAGTCAGTTGAGCGGGGCCGCATCTTAATCGCCGAGGGCGACGCAACGCTGCGTACCATGATCCGGCAAACGATGGAACAAGAGCAATTAGACGTTATCGAGGTCACACGAGGCGCAGAGGTGTTAGCCCAGGTGAGTAGCGCCGCTCCCGATCTCATTCTTCTCGATGTTCTGCTTCCCGATCAAGATGGAATACAAGTAGTAGAGCAACTCCGTGCTCGCACAGAAAGCGCAAAGATCCCTATCATCATGTTGACAACCGCTTCACTGTCGCTTGATGATCAGCAACGCCTCAAGCATACCGTTCAGCACATTCTCCACAATGGCGCTTTTAGCCGTGATGATCTTTTGCGGTATGTCAAGACGTATGTCGGCAATTCTGCAGCTTCGGTATCTGAGGAGTCAAGGTATGGCGACGATCTTGCTGGTTGAAGATGACGAGATGATCCGTGATATTATCTCCCGTCACCTGCGTATGGCTGGCTATAGCATCCTCATGGCGAGCGATGGGGCGCGAGCGATTCTACTGGCGCGCCAGGAGCAACCCGATCTTATCCTGATGGATATGGGGCTGCCAATCCTGAATGGTTGGCAGGCAACTCGTCGATTGAAGATGATCCCTGAAACGCGCGCTATTCCGATCATTGCGCTGACAGCCTTCGCAATGCCCGAAGATCGGGAGCGTTGCTTGCAAGCGGGATGTGATGAGTTTACCACCAAGCCGGTCGATGTCGATCAATTGCAATCGCTTATTTGCCGTCTTTTATCTCATTAATGCAGCAGCGCAACATGCTCGGGTCGCACCGGGATAATACCAACATGGCGCATTAGTACGAGATGTAAGAGCGAAATCAAGAGTTGTCGCCCCATTCTACAGAGCACCAAGAGCGCCAATACCCCACTGAGGCTACATCGAGTCTGTTGCTCAGAAATAGCCCCTGCTCTCGCTTTTCTTGAGTTCGTGCCTAATTTGTGTTTTGTTCGTCATCTATACGCAGCGCCCCTATTTGCCGCCCCCAAGATGAATAAAAAACCAAGCAGTGCATGGCATTTTTGTCATCTGCTTGTTCATAGCATTGACTAAGTTACGTAATGTAGCGCTAGCTTGTCAAGAAAAAGGCTCTTGCATCGTTGCAGGTAGTACGATCCCGCTGGATACAGATTGCGCCTTTCGGCTATAATGTGCCAATATTTGTAGCGACGGAGGCTCTTGCGTTTGCAGTAACGGCGGTAGAGATGAAACGAGTTGTCATACAAGCGGCGCTTGTTGTGATCGCACTCACCTTATTCGTTCGTGTTGACGGGCCGCGTGTCTTAGCCCAAAATTCCATCAGCATCGAAGCGCCTAACGCCACTATCGAATTCCCCAACCAACTCATCTTCACAGCGCGCATCCGTAGCAATGCACCACTCGAACGGGTTATTCTGGAATACGGCGTCGATGCGCGTACCTGCGGTTCGGTCACAGCCAGAGCATTCCCGCTTGTCGAGCCGACAACCTTCGCCGATGTTTCTTGGGCTTGGGATATGCGCCAGTCGGGCTCAGAGCCGCCCGGCGCCCAGATCTGGTATCGCTGGCGGATCATCGATAGCGCGGGCAACAGTTTCGTCTCTGAAGACTTCCGGGTAACGTGGATTGATCCGAACCACGGCTGGCAGGAAATCAGTTCCGGTCTGATCACGCTGCACTGGTACCGCTATCCGCCAGAGTTCGCCCAGGAACTGCTCGACACGGCGCTGTTGGCCCTTGACCGCCTGAGCCGCGATACCGGCATTGTCCCGCAAGACCCGATTGACCTCTACATCTATGCCAACACCGAAGATATGCTCAACGCGGTGCTGTATGTGCCCGGCTGGGCCGGCGGTCTGGCCTACCCTGAACATAATGTCGTGCTCATCGGCATCACCCCCGAGCAGATCGAGTGGGGCAAGCGCACGATCGTCCACGAGCTCACCCATGTGCTCATCGGGCAGCTCACTTTTTCGTGTCTCAGTAGCGTGCCGACCTGGCTCAACGAGGGCATCGCCGTCTATAGCGAGGGCGACTTAGATCCGCTGCTGAATATGCTTCTCAATAATGCTGTTGCTCGAAACGACCTGCCGCCGCTGCGCGCTTTGGGCAAAGGCTTCTCGCAGCACGCTGATCGGGCGACACTCTCGTATGCACAGTCGTACAGTGTGGTAAACTACCTCATCGCCAACTTCGGCGCCGAGCGCATGCTGAGTCTGTTCACTGCCCTGCGCGATGGCCGGCGCATTGATGAGGCCTTGCAGGCGATTTATGGCTTTGGGATCGATGATCTAGACAACCGCTGGCGCGCCGTGCGGGGCATGCCGGCGCTTCCCGCTGCGGTCATCGCCCAGGCAGTAGCCGATCTGCCCATGCCAATTGCAACACTGCCGCCCGTCATCGCGCCGCCGCAGAGTGGCCCGCTGACCATCGAAACGCCAACGGCGGCGCCCGCCACAGCCGTTGTGACGCCAACGACCGATCGGTTGCCGGGGCCAGCCGGCGGTGCAGGACAGCCTGCCCCCGTTGCCAGTGCGACCGGCGCCACAGCGCCGCTTTCGCCATTCGATCTCCGCCTGGCGGGGGCCGTCCTGACATTCTTGATCGGTCTCGCCTTGCTCGTTCTGTCGGTTCTGAAGCTCGTTGCCGCCCGGTGACTCTATGCACTGTTTTTCGTTCAATGTGCGCCGCTCCTCGATCTGGCTTGGGCTGTTCATCCTGAGCTTCTGTCTCAATGCGTGCAGTGTAGATGTCGCACCTTCGCCAGACCCGCGCCGACAGTTGGATATATCGCAGCCTACGCCGCGCGTCACCGACGTACCTCCAACCGCTGTACCAACCAAATTGCCAACCCCAAGCTTGCCAACCGCCGTGCCGCCGACACCGCCGCCATCTGTCTCTGGTCGTTATATCAACCTTCGCTATGGGGTTAGCCTGGAATACCCTTCTTCCTGGCGCAAAGAGGCAGAAGGGCAACAGGCGATCCTGTTGCAGCTTGTCAGCCCTGGCGGCAATGGGCTTACTCTTTTGCTCAGCCCAATCAGCAGTGGTGCGTCCCTCGAAGAGTCGACGCGAGAAGTCCGCGAGCGCCTGATCTATAGCGACGACATTGTGCGCTACACCAGTAATGGAACCGCCCAGGTCGACGGGCGCCCCGCCTGGCTGAGCGAATATGTCGTCAGCTACGACAGCTTTGGCCTTGGCTCGATTGTGTTCAGGCAGCTAGCCGTCGCGCAGCGTGGCTGGATGTTCACCTTGATGTCCTATGGCGAGGCGACTACGTTCACGCGCGAACGCGCAGAGTTGTTAGCGGTTGAGGCGAACCTGAAGCTGCCGGAGCCGGAGATCTTCGGTATTCCGCGCAATCAAGCGCTCGTCCTTGCAGGGGGCGAGTCGAACAACCCGCGTGACTACGACCCGGCGACCGGCGGAGGCAGCAGCCTCGTTTTCAGCGGCTTGGTGAGCTTCAATCCGCAGTTGGAAGTCGTTCCCGACCTCGCCGAAGCCTGGGAGATCAGTGTCGACGGGACCGTCTACACCTTTCAGTTGCGCGAGAACGCCCGCTTTCACGATGGCAGGCCGGTGACCGCCGCCGACGTGGCCTATTCGTGGGAGCGCGCCGCCGATCCGGCAACTGGCTCCAATGTCATCCTCACCTCCCTGGGGGATATCGTCGGGGTGCGCGCGAAATATGCGGGCGAAGCCGAGCGGATCAGCGGCTTAGAGGTCTTGAATGATCGACTGCTCCGTGTGACTCTGGAGGCGCCCACGCCGACTTTTCTTATGAAGTTGACCATGCGGGTTGCGGCTGTTGTCGACCGGGCAAACGTCGAGGTGGGGCCAAAATGGTATCGGACCCCCAACGGCGCCGGCCCGTACCGCCTGATCCGCTGGGACAGTTTTGAATTGCAGGTATACGAGCGCAACGAGGCATTCTATCGCGATCCGCCGCCAATCCAGTACATCATCGTGAGACTTTCCTCGGCTTGGGGCACGCAGCTTTACGAGGTAGGCGATATCGATATCGCCGCCGTCGGCTTCTCTGAACTCGACCGCATGCGCAACCCGCTCGAACCGCTGCGGGCCGAGTTGCGCGAAGGGGTCACGCTGTGTACCTCGTTCATCGTCTTCGACACAACCCGCCCGCCCTTCGACGATCGACTGGTGCGTCAAGCCTTCGCCTCGGCGATTGACAAGCAGCGCTACCTCGATGTAGGATTGGAAAACAAAGCCATCCTCGCTCATGGAACATACCCGCCCGGTCTGGCTGCGTATACTGTTGAAGCTCAGGACCAGGCCTTCGATCCTGAATTGGCGCGCCAGCAACTGGCCGAGTCGGAATATGGCGGCCCCGCTGAGTTACCGCCGATCACCTTTACCAGCTACGGGCATAGCAGTTATGTGGACGATAGCGTTGCCGCGTTGATTGAGATGTGGAAGACCAACCTTGATGTAGAGGTCAAGGTCGAAAACCTAGACCCCAACCACGCTCAGGAGATGATCTACGCGGGTGAACACGGCCAGTTGGTCTTCTGGAACTGGTGCGCCGATTACCCCGACCCAGAGAGCTTTGCCAATACGTTGTTCCATTCCGATGCCCAACAGAATATTGGCGGCTACACCAACGCCGAGTTGGATGAGATTCTGCATGCAGCGCGTATCGAGCGCGATCCCGCCCGTCGTATTGCGCTCTACCAAGAGGCGGAACAGGCAATTGTCGATGATGCGGCGGCAATTTTTTTGACGCACAGCCTCAACTATGTGCTGGTCAAGCCCTATGTTGAGGGGTATGTGTTGACGCCGATTACGACCCCGATCGAGCGCTATTTGTCGCTCACATTAGCAGAGTGAGGTTATCGAGCAGTGTCCACGGTTGATACGCTAGTTGCTGAAGGAAGCGCCGCGTTGCGCGCTGGTGATCGCCAACGCGCCTATGAACTTCTTGCCCAGGCTGTGCGCCAAGATCCGCGGAACGAGCAGGCCTGGCTTTGGCTGTCTGGCGCACTGCAGGATAGTGCAAAGCGCCGCGCCTGCCTGGAGCGCGTGTTGCAACTCAATCCCCGCAACGAGACGGCGCGGCGGGGGCTGGCGAGTCTGAATGTATCCGACGCACCGGTGGCGCCTAGCCCATCGCGCCCACGTCCGCAGCCAAGGCCATCGCCAACGCTTGACGCCCCAACAACGCCTTCCCGTCAACCCTCCACTACGATTACTCCTGCACCCCAACCTGTCGTGACGCCGCCCCGAGCAGTTGAATCGAGCGTGTCGTCTGTTACACCCGTGCCAACCCCGCCGTCCGCAACCGCAAGACCGTCGATCTTCGAGCGCTTGATGGAGTCGCCCCCGTCAACTGCGCCGGATTCGTTGCCCTCACCGATCCGGGAGGCGAGCACTATGCCTCCGCCGGTTCAAAATGCAAGCACCGCAACACGAACCCCGTCGCGTACAACTTCAAGCCTCCTGCGCCCGGCCACAGCTATGCGCAAAAGCCAGCGGCAGTCAGAGCCCGACCGCCTGGTCTGGATTCTGGTTGCAGTGCTGGGCCTGATGCTCATGCTGACGAGTTCAGCCTATGCGTTCTCGGTTGTGATGAGCGCAAGGTAGGTTGGTTAGCGCTAATGACGAGCGATGAGTTGGGGTGTGGAACTCGTGGTACACAAGTTAGCCTTCTATGCAGACGCCGTACACTGCGGCATGCAAGCGAGCGTGTAGCGATCGTCTTACGCGTATGGAACCGCCAATGCACGCCGATAGCGGGAGTACATTGGCATACTGTCCAACCCATTGTGTGCCAGTTGATTAGGCATAGCAGGCGAGGCACGGCAAGGCCAGAGTACATTGGCATACTGTCCAAGTCGACCCCATTGCGTGCCAGCCTGATGCTGCACGATGGCTGGCGCGCATCGATCTATTGGCTATGGAGCTGCCGACTCTTTTCATATCAGACAGACATCCGTTGCCAGACCAGCCCGACAGCGCGGCGAGGCGTGCTAACAACACCGTTGCGATACCTCAAGTCTAGCTATCTCCCTTGCACATAAAAGACTACATCCATGTCTTGCTTCTATAAATTTCCTGAGCGTTGTTACAACCTTTTCAAAGCGGAAGACAATATCGTCTTGCTAGAAAGCAGCATGAACGATCAGCATAATCGTTACGGCTATCTCTGTGCGACTGGTTCGCGTGTTGCAAATCCGCCGCGCGAGTGATGTTCCGGCGCTTATGCAGGAGATCCAAGAGTGTGTTGAACAGGGATATTACCTGGCCGGCTATTTTGGCTATGAGTGTGGTTACGCTATTCCCAAGCTTGCTCGCACAGACTATGAACAAGACGACTATCCGCTAGCCTGGTTTGGCGTTTACCGCCGTCCGACAATCTTCGATTTGAAAAGAAGCGGCGCCCCTCAACAATAGAGCATTGGAGTGGCATTGGCCGATCAGGGCTGATCTTGCAGGACGCAAGATTCGGCGAGCGGCGAATCCGCTAGGGTGGCGATGGATTGCGGAGCCGCGACATGCCGGTCGGTAGTGACGATCGTTGTGAAGCCGGACGGCCTAGCGGTGACGAGGAATGCCAATCAATCGGGGAAGCGCCAGTTGGAATGATTGTGGTTGGAATGCAGTTTAACAAGCTCCAGATGGCGACCTCGGCGGGGCTCGAACCCACAACCTTCAGCTCCGGAGGCTGACGCTCTATCCAATTGAGCTACGAGGTCACTATGCCTCAAAGTATACACGATGGCCTGGCCGGTGTCAACGCGATTAAGCGTCCTTGCTAGGGCCACGTCAAAGCCCTGCAATGGAACGCAGATGACGCAAATGGGCGTAAATTCGCCGCAGATCGGAGACAATCTGGCAGGTGATCAGAAGCTCGCCTGCAGCTCATTTCCAACTTTGACGTCGCTCGAAGCGTCCCGCAATAACACGCTGATGACGCAGATCTGCACCAATCAACGCAGATGCCGGCTTGATCTGTGACTGATCGGCGTTTGCTTTTCCATACGAACGTAGCTCTACCAAAATCGCATTTACGCACCGGCTGCTGACTCTGCGAGGCGGGCGGCGATCTTCGGACCAGCCCGTAAGAGCCAGCCATTGTTCGTCGTTTGCGCGCCCAGGATTGTCCAAGCTAGGCCGGTTGCCGGGTCGGCCCAGGCGAGCGAGCCCGATGCGCCAAGGTGCCCAAACGATCCATGGCTCGCCTGGGCTGGCGCCCAATGCGGCTGCTTGTCGCCCCGTAGCTCCGGGCCAAGCCCCCAGGGACACGGCGCCCAGAGCAGCGGCTCCAGGAACCCGCCGCTCAGGCCGAGAGTCTGGTCGCGCATCGCCTCTGTCCGCGTGGCAGGGCGCAGAAAGCCAGCCGGGACATCCATGAAGGCGCGGACCAATGCCAACGCTCCGGCGGCATCCGTTACCAGGCCGGCCCAGGGCAGCGCCAACGAGCGCCAGAAGGTCGAATTGAATGGTTCGAGCGGCGTCCCGCTATGAATGCTGTGTACGTCGGCGAGCACGGCAACCCTTGCCAGCGGCTCGTCGCCCAGATACCCTCGTATTCCCAGCGGACGCAGGAGGAACTGATCGAGCGCCGCCGCGAAGCTTTGCCCGGTCAGGCGTTCGACGATCAGGCCCAGCAAGCCATAGCCAACATTGCTGTACTGCACCCGCGTTTCCGGGGGGCGCTCTAACGGCTGGCGGAGGCACGCCGCCGCCAAGGACGGCCAGTCGAGGCCGGGTGCATAGGGGGCTGCTCTGGTTGGCAGTTCGATCGGTAGCCCGCTCGTATGGCACAACAAGTGTCGAACTGTCACATTGGCTTGGACGATAGCAGCCTTGGGAAGATACCGTGACAGCGGTTCATCGAGCGACAATACGCCCTCGTCGACAAGACGCAGCGCCACTAACGCCGTGGCCAGCTTGGTGACTGAGGCAACCGTAAACAATGTGTCGGCAGCCAGCGGGTGACCAGCCGCATCAACCCCCGCTGCATGCACCTCTGGCGGGCCATCGCCGCGCGCTACCGCGATGACGAGCCCCGGCACTGACGCCACACGGAGCGCTTCCTGCGCAATATGTTCTAGTGTTACCAATGACAACCTCGTTTTTTCCACCTGCAAAGACCTTTGAAAAGCATTTGCAACAGCAAGCGCAGGCGTCGCGCTTTGTAAGATTCCTATATGCCAAACGGTTCAGACTTCACACACCGTATTCCAAATCGCAGTATGTTCATGATACAAATGAGTATACCAGAAGAATGACATAGGTTGAGCAAGAATAAATAGTTATGATTTTTAGATCTTTCTTGACAGGATTCAGCCATCGTGCTATACTCAGCTTAATCATTTAAGCACTTAATTGATTAAGTAACGAGCAACGCTGTGGCTACGATCAAAGAAGTCGCCGAGTTAGCGAAAGTCTCTACTGCAACTGTCTCCTACGTTTTGAATGGGACTGGCACAGTAACGGAAGCTACTCGTCAGCGTGTTCTTGATGCTGTTACTGCGCTGAATTACCAACCCAACTATGCCGCACGCAGCCTGCGCAGCCGCAGCCATACGCTAGGAGTCGTCTTGCCCGTGCTCTCGGCGCGCTTGTGCGATCCCGTTCTCGCAGAATTACTCTCTGGTTTTTCCGAAGCCGCTGCTGCGCAGGGCTACTATCTATTGTTAGCAACCGCCAGCGTCGGCCAGGACGAAGCTCAGCTGGCTGAACAGTTGGTTCGCACCGGGCGTCTCGATGGTGTGGCGCTGCTCGATATGCAGACCGACGATGAGCGCGTTCGCTATCTGTCTGAGAAGTGCATTCCCCACGTCTGCGCAGGAAGTCCGCCCAGCGATCTCGACTCGTCGTTTGTCACGCTTGACGATCACGGTGGGGCGGCGAGTGCTGTGAGGCACCTGTTGCATCTGGGTCATCGCCGTATCGGCCTGATTATGCTACCGTCCGATCTGGCTGCGAGCGACCCACGCTATCAAGGCTATGTCGATGCGCTGAGCGCTACCCGGATCGAGATTGATCCGATGCTGGCGGTTGAGGCTGGCCGCGCCCAGAGCGATGGTCTGGCTGCGATGCAAGAGTTGCTTGATCTCCCGCAGCCGCCAACTGCTGTTGTAGCCTGTAGCGACGAGTTAGCCTTTGGCGCTATGCATGCGCTCCAGAATGCGGGATTGGAAGCCGGGCGCGATGTGTCGCTGGTTGGCTTTGACGATGTACCGATGGCGGCATATACCCACCCGCCGCTGACAACGCTGCATTATTCGCGCCATACAATGGGAATCCATCTCGCGCAACTGCTCATCGGCGTTGTCGAGGAGCGCCAACCACCTCAACCCAACGTGACGCTGGCGATGCATCTTATGATCCGCAAGTCAACTATGCCGCTGTCAAAGCAAACAAATAGTTTCCAATCTGCTGTTTTCGCTAAGTAGGGCAATTAAGGAGGTTTGTCCAATGGCAGGCATCAAATTCGATCGCGTCTTCAAACGGTTTGGCGAAGTGACGGTTCTCAAGGATTTGAACATTGATATTCCTGATCAGGAATTCCTGGTTCTGGTCGGGCCATCGGGCTGTGGGAAGTCGACGGCGTTGCGCTGCCTAGCAGGTCTGGAAGAAATCAGCGATGGGAATATCTATATCGGCGACCGAGTTGTCAATGATGTGCCGCCCAAGGACCGCGATATCGCCATGGTATTCCAGAGCTACGCGCTCTACCCGCACATGTCGGTCTACGATAACATGGCCTTTGGCTTGAAGCTGCGCAAAGTGCCGCGTCAGGAGATCGAACGTCGCGTCAAAGAAGCCGCCGAGATGCTCAGTATTGGCCACCTGCTTGATCGCAAGCCCAAAGCGCTCTCCGGCGGGCAGCGCCAGCGCGTGGCCTTGGGCCGCGCGATTGTGCGCGACCCGGCGGTGTTCTTGATGGACGAGCCGCTGTCGAACCTGGATGCCAAGCTGCGCGTCCAAACCCGCGCCGAAATCAGCAAGCTGCACCAGCGCCTCAAGACGACGTTTATCTATGTGACCCACGACCAGACTGAGGCAATGACGATGGGCAACCGTATCGCCGTTATGCGCGAGGGTATTCTGCAACAGCTCGACACGCCGCAGACGCTGTATGATCACCCGGCCAATATGTTTGTTGCTGGCTTCATTGGCAGCCCGTCAATGAACTTCTTCGAGGCCAAACTGGATCGATCCAACGGCGGCCTGGTTGTCGATATCCCCGGCGCGTTCCATATCCCGGTTCCGGCCAACAAGATGGAGGCCATCGGCAGCCATGCGGGCAAGGATATCTACTTTGGTATTCGTCCCGAAGATGTTCACGACGCCCACTATGTGCCGCGCGGCGTTGATGAAAGCGCTTGCGTTCAGACCAACGTCGACGTAGTCGAGCCAATGGGTAGCGAGATCTACGCCTACATCGAACAGGGCGGGAAGGAGTTCATCGGTCGCTTCGATCCGCGCAGCGCCGTACGCACCGGCCACGCGGTTGACATTGTGTTCGATATGGATAAGATGCACATCTTCGACCGCGAGACGGAACGGGCGCTCGTGTAGGGCTTACGGGTCAAGCGCCTGGTTTGGGGTTGCTGTTGCTTCCCGCTCGTGAACCGCCAGATGAAGGCAGGTGAGGCCGAAGCCCACCTGCCTTTATCTTTTGAGGGCGGTGTTCGGGAGAGAACAGTAGGGATTGTTTGATTCGGGAGGCGACGGCTTTTGCGAAGGCATTGTCTTTGTGGCGCAGGACATGGCGAACCTGATTAAGCAAACAGGGTTGGGATGAGTCCAGAGCGATGATTGTTCTTTTCCATACGATACTGGTTTTTCACCATACGCATCGTGTGTGCTAGCATGATAGATGAACGGATTATCCATACTATCCTCTACCGTTGGGAGTGATAGGCGGAAACTGGGGCGTCCTAACAAGATGACGGTAGGCGGATGGTGTCGATCTGCTTTTTGTTAGGCGACTTGCCCACGTACTGTATTATACTTTCTACGGAATTTCCAGAAACGGTAGCCAGATAAAGAAGGCATTGTGTTAAATAAAGTAAGATAGCA
>JAKSDJ010000573.1 GCA_022360155.1 Chloroflexales bacterium
GATTTGGGACATGCCCCAGTCAGCGATCAGCATCCCAACGTTATGCACGAGGCGCACACTGCGGTATGAATTTGGATGATCGCGCACCAACCTGCCAGTCTGTCAACGGGTTGTTGACAAAAATGCCGTTTCATATTACTTTTGCTCTATCCTATGTCATTGCCTGCCGATTAGCGTACGAGAGAACATTTCGACTAGGGGTCTTGATATTTTAGGAAAAGGTTTTCTTCATATGACAGCGTCGCAATACTGTTATTGTTGTGACACATCGCTCATTCTCTCGGCTCTGGCAGAGCGGAAAAATCTGTTAGAGGAAAAAGCTCTCCAAACGGCAAGCAGCAAAGGTCATAACCATGACAGATCAAGAAACAGCAAACAAAGTCGTGCGCTTGGGCCGCGTGGCGCCAACGATTCATGATGTCGCTCGCGCAGCCGGCGTATCCATCAGCACATGCTCGAAAGCCCTGAACAATAAAGGGAAATTGAAAATTGAAACGCGCGAGCGAGTGCGCAACGCCGCCACCCAACTCGGCTTCCGCCCCAACGAACTGGCCCAGAGTCTCTTACGCGGGCGTAGTTTTACGGTTGGCTTGCTGATCAGCGATATTTACCCGCGGGTAATGCCGCTGCTGGCTGGGATCGAAGACACCCTGGCGGCAGAGCATATCTCGGTCTTTCTGTGTAACGCACACGATGATCGCACGCGCGAGCGCCAACACCTCAACGCCCTGCTCGCCAAACAGGTTGATGGCATTATCGTCGCTGGGCGCCGGGTTGATCTCCGCGCGCCGGTCGACCTCGGCCATAGCCAGACGCCGCTTGTATATGTGTACAGCCCGATCGACGACCCTGATGCCCTATGCCTGATGCCCAACGAGTCTCAAGGGGCGCGCCTGGCGATCGAGCACCTCTGTGCGCTGGGTCGCCGCCGCTTCGCCCACATCAGCGGCCCGCGCGATCGCGCCGCGATACAGATCCGCGAGGCGACGATGCGCCAAGTACTCGACGAGCAGGGCTATGATTTGCCTGCACAGCGCATCCTGCATGGATCGCTGGACGAACCATTTGGATACGCCGCTGCCAATATCCTGCTCGACCGCGATCCGGATATTGACGCCATATCCTGCGGCAGTGACGTGCTTGCGCGCGGCGTGTTGGATGCGCTGCGTGAGCGCGGCGTATGCGTCCCCGACGATGTTGGGGTGGTCGGCTATCACAATATGGAGCCGATTGCGACGGCTGCGCGCCCGCCGCTGACAAGCGTCGACGCAAACCTGTACGAACTGGGGCATCGCGCCGCGCACGATCTGCTCGCGATGATCAATGGTCAGCCGCGCGCAGGGGTGCATCTTCTGCCATTTCGTCTCGTTGTCCGCCAATCCTGTGGGGCGCGATGAGACGATGAGATGCGGGATGAACGTTCCAACGCGCCAACGTGCTAACGTGCTAGCATTTTAACCCGCCAACGTGCTAACGTTCCAAATATCTAGAAAGAGAGATACATGGTTCTCGAACGACGAATCGGTCGCAGTGGGCTGACCGTGAGTGCATTGGGTTTAGGCTGCTGGGCAATTGGCGGTTCAAACATCGTCAATGGCAAACTCCGCGGCTGGGGACCGGTTGATGACAACGAGTCCATCCGCGCGATCCAGACCGCCTTGGAGTTTGGCGTCACCTCTTTTGATACCGCTGATGCCTATGGCGCCGGTCGGAGCGAGCGCGTGCTTGGTCAGGCGCTCGCAGGACGGCGCGACCAGGTCATCATCGCCACCAAGTTCGGCAAGTTGTTCAACGAGCAGACCGGTGAGCGTTTCGATGGCGTCGCCGCCAGCCCCGACGCCATTCGGCGCGCCTGCGCGGACAGCCTGCGGCGATTGAAAACCGACTATATCGATCTATATCAGTTTCACGAGGGGAAGTACGATCTGGAGCAAGCTAGCGCCGTACGCGACACACTCGAACAGCTTGTGACCGAAGGTCTGATCCGCTACTATGGCTGGAGCACCGACAATCCCGAGCGGGCGCAGTTGTTTGCTGAAGGGTCGCACTGCGTAGCCATCCAGCAACGCATGAACATCTTCGAGGGCAGTGAGCAGACCCTGGCCATTTGTGAAGCGGCGGGACTGGCCTCGATCAACCGCAGTCCATTGGCGCAGGGACTGCTGACCGGCAAGTTTACCGTCGAGTCGCAACTGCCGGAGGAAGACCTCCGCCACAAGTGGAACCACAAGACTGGCGTACAAGCCGAACAGCTCAGCCGGCTCCAATCGCTCCGTGACGTGCTGACCAGTGATGGTCGCACCCTCGCCCAGGGTGCGATGGGCTGGATCTGGGCGCACAGCCCGATAACGATCCCCATCCCCGGCTTCAAAACCGTAGCGCAAGTGCGCGAGAACGTCGGAGCGCTACGCTATGGCCCGCTATCCGACGAGCAGATGCGCCAGATCGCCCAGACCCTCGGCAATTCGTGAGGCATACTCTCGCATTATTGTATAGAAAGAGCATCAGCTTGAAAATCACGAAGATCTCACTGGAAACATACAGTTGGCCGCGTAAACAACCAATCGCCAATGGCAAACACACCTATACAAACTATGGTATGACCTTGGTCAATATCGAAACCAACGAAGGCATCACCGGTATTGGCATTGGCGGCGCCGGAAAGATCGCTCGTGCGACGATCGCGAAGTTAACGCCGTTATTGATTGGCGAAGATCCGCTCGATGTCGAACGCCTCTGGCACAAGATGTGGGCGCCAAAATTGATCGGGCGGCGTGGGTTTACGACCCGCGCGATCAGCATCATCGATATCGGGTTATGGGATCTGCGCGCTAAGGCTGCGGGCATGCCGCTCTACAAGCTGCTCGGCGGCTATCGCGACCGAGTGCCGATTTATATTGCGGGCGGCTACTACGCCGAGGGACGCGGGCTGAAAGAGCTGGCCGAGGAGATGGTCTCATACGTCGAGATGGGCGCGCGCGCAGTCAAGATGAAGATTGGCGCGCTGCCGATTCCGGAAGATGTCGCGCGGGTGAAAGCGGTACGCGAAGCAATCGGGCCCGACATCAAGCTGATGGTCGACGCCAACTGCGCCTATCGCGCCTACGAGGCGATCCAGGTCGCCAAACGGATCGAGGAATACGATCCGTTCTGGTTCGAGGAGCCGATCGCACCCGACGACTACGCCGGCCATCGCCGGATCGCCGAAACGACCAGTATTCCCATCGCAACCGGCGAAAATGAATACACCCGCTACGGGTTCCGCGATTTAATCGCCACCAACGCCGTGCCGATCCTGAATGCCGACGCGACCCACCTGGGCGGCGTCACCGAGTTTATGAAGGTCGTCGCACTGGCGCAGGCCCACGACCTAGACATCGCGCCGCACGGCAAGCAGGAGGTGCATGTCCATCTTGTCGCGGCGATTGCGAATGGGCTGATCTTGGAATTCTATCCGAAGGAGTTCAACCCGCTGTGGGGCCAGATGTATCACTCTACCCTACAGATCAACGACGACGGCGCCGTCAGCCCGCCGAATGTCCCCGGCATCGGCATTGACCCGAATTATGAGGTGCTGCAGCAGTATCGGGTTGCGTAGGAATGTTCGCCCGTTTGAACGTTGGCACGTTAATACGTTGACACGTCTACAGGTTGGCAGGTTGATATGTTGCCTCGATTGCCATTGCAACCACATGCCACAGAGTCTGGTATACTTGACTGCGCTCTGTATTGAAGCGATAGAGTGTGTAGTCAGGATATCTTGATCAATGTGAAATGAAGAGAAAGGCCAACAATGCGCCACTATCGGATCGCTATTTTACCGGGCGACGGCATCGGGCATGACGTGATCGCCGAGGGCTTGCAGACATTGCAACAGCTCGCAGAACTCAGCGGCGACTTTCGGCTGGATACAGAGACCTTTCCCTGGGGATGCGAATACTATTTGCAACACGGACGCATGATGTCCGCCGATGCGCTCAAGATCATCGAGGAGTTCGACGCCATCTACTTGGGTGCGGTCGGCTTTCCTTCGGTGCCGGATCATATTAGCCTGTGGGGCATGCTGCTCCCTATCCGACAGAGCTTCGATCTTTATGTCAACCAACGCCCGATCCGGCTTCTGCCTGGCACTGAGGGGCCGCTACGCGGTCACGGACCCGAGGACATCGATTTCATCTGCATCCGCGAGAATACCGAGGGTGAATACGCTGGCGTCGGCGGGCGCTCGCATCGCGGCGCCCCCGCCGAAGTCGCGCTGCAGACCAGCGTGTTTACGCGGCGGGCAATTGAGCGGATCATGCGCTATGCCTTTGCGCTGGCCGAGCGCGAGGGTCGGCGCAAAGTGACCAGCGCCACTAAGTCGAACGCTCAGCAGTATGGCCCAGTGCTATGGGACGAAATTCACGCCGCAGTGGCCGCTGAACACCCAACTATTGAGACCGATAAGTGGCATATCGACGCGCTGGCGGCGCGTTTTGTAACCCACCCGCAGACGCTCGATGTTGTCGTCGCCTCGAATCTGTTTGGCGACATTCTCACGGACCTGGGCGGCGCACTGCAGGGCAGCCTGGGTATTCCGCCCAGCGCGAACTTCAACCCCGACGCAGCGACGCGGCGCGGTCCGGCGATGTTCGAGCCGGTCCACGGTTCCGCGCCGGATATCGCTGGCAAGGGTATCGCTAACCCGATTGGCGCACTATGGTCGGGGCAGCTCATGCTGGACTATCTGGGCGAGCATGCCGCTGCCACGGCGCTCATGCGCGCGATCGAAACCGTGACTGCGGCGAAGCAAGTGCGAACTCCCGATCTGGGCGGACGCGCAACGACACAGGAGATGGGGGACGCGATTCGTGCGGCGCTACGCCTGCAGGAAGTTGCATCCTAAAAGGATCGATACATGCGAGACATGGGATTGCGTCTGCTTTTGCCTTACATGCGCCCCTACCGCGGACGACTTCTCCTTGGAACGCTCTACGCATTCATTGGAGCAAGCGCTAGCGCCTGGAGTCCGACTATTCTTGGGTGGGCCATCGACGAACTGCGTGGCGGGTTGGATCTTCTGGCGCTTGGTCGCTACGCTGTTGGGCTGGTGCTTTTGGCCGGCACGTTGGCGCTGTTCCGCTATCTGCTGCGCATGCTGACGGGGACAATCGCGGCGGGGATCAGCTACCAGATGAGCCAAGATTTTTTTGCGCGGCTGCTCATCCTCGATCGCGCGGCGCTCTTGCAATTTGGGACGGGCGATCTGCTGTCGCGGGCCACAAACGACTTCGTGTACATTTGGAAGTTCTACAGCGCCGGTTTCCAAATGGCCATACACGCGCTCTTCGTACTCTTGATCGGCTGCATTTTGATGGCACAGGCGAGCTCGCTGCTCACGGCCCTGATCTTTGGGCTATTGGCTGTAAGCATTGTCGTTCAGGTTGGGTTTGGTCGTCTGCTCGAACGCGCTTTCGATAGCGTACAACGCGAAATGGCAAAGTTGGCGGCCTTCTCGCAGGAACACTTGCACGGGGCGCGAACCCTAGCAGCGTATGCGCAAGAGCAACCCACCGTCAGCGCATTTGCGCATCTGAATGAAACCTATGCCAAAAGCAACCTGCACTTCGTGGTCCGTTCCAGCGCTATCTCGCTGCTGCCCCCCTTCATTGTGCGACTCGCCGCCACACTGGTTCTCGTCATCGGCGGCGCGCTGATCATCAACAGTACGCTGACCATTGGGCAATATGTCCAATTCCTGGCCTATCTTGGTCTGCTCAACACGGCGATGTTGCAGATCGGGCGTTCGTTCGAGCGGCTCCAGCAGGGCAGCGCCGCCGCCGGGCGAATCGGGGAGGTGCTGCGGCGCGTTCCCCACGTCGCCGATGCCCCCAATGCAATCAGAACGTCCCTCAACGGCACGGTCCGTTTCGAGGGCGTGGGGGTGTATGCCGAGGGACAATGGTTGCTCCGCGATATTACCTTCGAGGCGCCCGCCGGTACGACGCTGGGAATTGTCGGCGCTACGGGCGCAGGCAAAAGCACGCTGCTTAGTCTGGTCGGACGGATTCGCGACCCCGACGCAGGGCAGATCTGCATCGACAGCTACGACATACGCCAGATCAAGCTGAAGAAGCTCCGGCGCGCCGTCACCTATGTTCCGCAAGAATCGCTGCTGTTCAGCATGAGCGTTCGCGAGAATATCATGTTAGGCTTATCATCGCTGCCGGAAGAGCGCCTACAGATAGCAGTCCGCGCGTCACGCCTCAGCAACGATCTGGCGCAGCTATCGAGCGGCTTGAATACGGTCGTTGGCGAGGGCGGGGCAACCTTGTCCGGCGGACAAAAGCAGCGGACTGCGTTGGCGCGTGCGTTGGCGCGCGAGTCCCAAATTTTGCTGCTCGATGATGCCCTCGCGAGTGTCGACACACAGACGGCGGCTGAAATTATTGGTGAACTCAATGCCATGTCCGAGAAGCGAACCTGCCTCATTGTCAGCCAGCGCTTGGCAGCCGTACGCAACGCCGACCAGATCATTGTGCTCAACCAGGGTCGTATCGTTGAGCGCGGAACGCATGCCACTCTCCTCCGTCGTGATGGCATCTATGCTGCGATGTACTATCGCGAGCTTCAGCAAGCTAAAGACGAGGCGCAACATACAGCACACCACTACCAGAACGACGACTAATCGAGCAGCTCTGCATATGGTTGGGAGCGGGGCGCAAATATTTTTATGTAAAGTTAACAACATTATCGGTTTTTTGCGCTGCCTGACGTCGCCCGCGTGTTAGCCTTGAACTCAGGTTCAGGCAGAGAACGGAAGTGCGCCGAAGCGCACTAGACCGAGTCAGCTTCAGACGACTTCGGCTTTGAGCTCGAACTTCAGTTCAGGGCGACAGCTACCCGATAGATTGCTCAAAGTCCATCATGCGGTCTTCCCTCACCGCCTGGAAGAATACAGACAGGAGACAGAACGCATCTGTTGTTCCTGGTCTGCATGTTCCTGTCTCTTGGCTCTGGTCTGTAGTCGGGAATGCAGCATGACTATCGAACAGAGGAGTGCTATGGCCCAGAATGAAAAGCAAGCAATACAGCAGGCCCCCCGCCAAGAGCGGGATACTGCGCTGCTCTGGCTGATGCTGACCACGATGCGCCCGCACTGGCGACCGCTGGTGCTGGCGTTCATCTTGCTGATCGCGTCGGCTGGGTTGAACACAGTGCCGCCCTACCTGGTGGGCCAAATGATCGATGGTCCCATTATGGAGCGTAATCTAGAGGGATTGTGGATCTTGGCCGCTGGATATGGCGGCGTCGCTGTAGCATTGTTTGTGCTCCAATATGCGCAGAGCGTCGCTTTACAATATGCCGGGCAACACGGCCTGGCAGATCTGCGTACACGATTATTTGCGCACATGCTGCGTCAAGGTCACGATTTTTGGAACCGGCGGCCGGTCGGCGACCTAGTCGCGCGCTTGACGAATGACATCGATGCGCTCAATGCGTTGTTATCGAGCAGCATGGTGACAATTCTGATGGAGAGCATGACGCTGATTGCGATTATTGCGGTCATGTTCAGCATCAACTGGCGTTTGGCGCTGCTGGCCCTCGCAGTGCTGCCGTTACTGACCCTGATCACCTACTACTTTCGCCGCCGCATCCGCCGCTCCTCCCGCGGCGAGCGTTCAGCGCTGGCGGAAGCGAGCAGCTTCTTGAACGAACACCTGCAAGGCATGACCCTCATCCAACTCTTTGGGCGGCAAAAGCAAAGCGCGCAGGAGTTCGACCGGCTGAACGCTAACTATCGTCAGGCGCTGCTAGCGCTGCGCCAACGGAGCGCTTCATTCCTGGCGGTGCAAGAAGTGCTGGCTGCGGTCGGCTTGGCGATGCTGCTCTATGGTGGCGGCCAGGGAGTGCTGGCCGGTTGGGCGTCGCTGGGTATTCTTGTTGCCTTCGTCCAGTATACCGAGCGCGCGTTTCAGCCGATCTTGCGCCTCTTCGAGGAGTACAACTCGATCCAGGTCGCCCTCGGCGCAGCGGAACGGGTGCAACGTTTGTTATTGACACCGCCTTCAATTGTCGCTCAACCAGAGACGGTCGCATTGCCACGCGTATGCGGCGCGCTCGAACTGCGCCATGTCAATTTCGCCTACCTGCCGGATGAGCCGGTGTTGCGCGACATGTCGCTGACCATTCCTGCCGGGCAAACGGTGGCGATTGTCGGTGCGACCGGTGCCGGCAAGTCGAGTCTGGTTGGCTTATTGGCGCGCTTCTACGACCCCCAGGAGGGGCAGGTGCTACTGGATGGGATCGACATCAAACGCCTGCGGCTGGAAGACCTGCGCCAGACAGTGGCGGTCGTCCCCCAAGATCCGATCTGTTTTGCCGGCAGTATCGCCTTCAACATCAGACTCTACCGCGACGACATCTCGGATGCGGAGCTGCGCCGCGCCGCCAAGTGGACCAACGCGGCACGCTTCATCGAGCAATTGCCGGGAGGCTACGATTATCAAGTGCTGCCAGGCGGGGCCAATCTCTCGGTTGGACAGCGCCAACTTCTTGCACTAGCGCGCGCGCTGGCGCTCAGCCCAGAGGGGGTGCTTGTGCTCGACGAAGCGACCAGCAGCATCGATACCGCGACTGAGGCGCTGATCCAGGATGCACTGGCGCGCGTGCTGCGCGAACGCACGAGCGTGGTGATTGCGCACCGGCTCAGTACTATCCAGGGCGCTGATCGAATTCTGGTCATGCACCGCGGCGTGATCGTCGAGGATGGCACACACGACGAGTTGTTGGAGTTGGGAGGCTATTATGCGCGTCTCCAGCACTACCAGCGGATGACGCCATCAGCCATCGTGTAGGCGGTCAAAGAGGCGGGGAGGCAGGGAGGAAGCGCAGAGACGCGGAGGCGAGGAGGCGAGGAGGCGAAGAGGCGGGGAGTGCTGCAGTCGGGCTTCGCATCTCCTTAATGGCTCACTTGAATTTTACCATGTCTCCATGTAGCTTGCCATTTATGCCATATGAAATATTCGTTGTATATCGTTACGGGAGCGCCTGGTTCTGGTAAATCCACCGTACTTGAAGCTTTTCTGGGCCTCCACAGTGACTATATCGCTTTTGACATCGACTGGCTCGCTAAAGCTGCATCCGATCTGGCTGCCAAGGATATCTATTCCGAACCGTCAACATGGAGGCCCTATAGCGTGTTGTGGTTTGAAATCTTGCACGCAATCTACAAAAATGGCCGAACGCCGATATTCTTTACGCCAAATGATCCGCAAGATATTGAACAATATGGTCGACCAGCCTGGTGTCGTGATGTGAAATGGCTCCTATTAGATTGTGATGATCAGACCCGGCGGGAACGCCTCAGGCAACGTCTTGATTGGACAGAGGCAATGATCGCCGAAGCTGTTGCCGATGCCGACATGTTGCGTCAAGCCATCCACCTGCAAGCTGACACAGGGCTTCTTTCCCCCAATGAAATTGCTGCTCAGATCCTTAATTGGCTTGAGCAATCGCATAGGAACGGTTGACTCGAGAATACAAATTTTGCGCCACATTATGCGCGGCTCGCTCATACTGCCGGATTGCCCCAAAGCCGCCGTTGTACCAATGCGCGATCACGGGCGGTCAGTAGGACGATGCCAGCACTGATGAGATCGGCTAAGAACGACGCGGATGGCTGACACGAGCGCTCGAACAGCGCAAGCAAATCACCGGCGCTATCGTCGGCGGCGATCCGGTTGATCGCCAGTTTCTTGCACCGGCTACACTGATGAATGATCATTAACTCACCGTCGCGATCGCTGGCATACTTATTCCGGCTCTGTTTGGTTGTTAAGCCCACCGGTTGCATTGCTGCACGACATGTCGAGAGCCGATCGCCGGCGGCGCGAAAATCGAGATGGCGAGACCACAAGCAGCAGGGGCAGTGATTCCGGTGCTGCACCCCGGAAATGATCGGGTTGCATGTAATGTCGAGGTCGCAATGCAAGCATCGAAAGGACTGCTCGCGTCGTCTCGTTGCGCTGCCGCGAGATCGATGCTCATATCGTTGTTTATATCGTTGTGACAAGGGAATGCTCCGTGTATACATTGCCGCCACATTGCAGGCGGCGCGAACAAAAAAGCCAGCCACGGAATTCCGTGGCTGGCTGAAGCCGGTCAATGCGTTTTATGTCGCATCAACACAGTATAGTTGTGTGCGGGCGCGCAAACCAGATAGAGACTGGCAGGCGACACAGAAAAGCCACGGGCAGGCGCGCCCGTGGCTTTTTACATCAATATGTGGCGGCACAAGCGGTGCATGATACCGCCAGCATGTCCCCAAGACGCTGCTAGCACGCCATCATCACACCCTTATGCAACCCGTGTGAGCAGGAAGGAATGGCTTCTGATCCGCAGGCGCACCTAGGCTACTATGTGCCTAAGCGCCGAGATCTTCTTACCCAAAAATAACCTCACTTTCCATGCTCCATACGAATACAATCGACAGTGTAACAGTTTTCTCGGGCGCGAGCCACCGTCTCAAGTCGGATCATTTCATCCTAATAAAGCTGCTATACTTCTGTTAGAATGAATGATGGACCAAGAATAGACAAAGGCTGCGCCAACGTCCTGCAAGAGCACGCAGATGACGTAAATGCGCGCAGGTTGTTTCTGATCACTATGCACATTCAACCGTACAACACGAGTCACCTCGATGCAGTCATTCGTCTGTCGCTTCGCGCGTGGGTGCCCGTCTTCGATTCGATGCAAAGCATCATAGCGCCCGACGTTTACCGCGAATTCTATCCCGATGATTGGCGCGTGAGCCAAAAGCAGGCTGTTGAGGAGGTGTGCGCTGCGGAGGACGCCCACGTTTGGGTCGCAATCGAAGACGCTGCAACTGTCGGCTTTGTGGCAGTAAAACTTCACCCCGCGAGTAAGATGGGCGAAATCTACATGATCGCCGTTGATCCAGATTGTCAACAGCACGGCATCGGCGCCGCGCTGATAGACTTCGCACTTGATTGGATGAAAGACGCCGGAATGTCCATCGCGATGGTCGAAACAGGCGGCGATCCTGGTCACGCCCCGGCGCGGCGCACGTATGAAAAGGCAGGCTTTGGGCTACTCCCCATTGCCAGATACTTCAAAAAGCTATAGACACAAAATAAGCCATGCCCTACCTGCAACTCGATGTGAATGGCCATTACTCAGTCGAAGACAAAAAGCGTCTGGCCAGCAAGTTGTGCGCAACGTACGCGCGCATCATGACCGTAGATATGCGTCGCATCAGCGTCGCGATCCGCGAGCTGGGCGAAGGCGGCGTTTGGCGCATCGTCGATGGTGAGCCAACACCGACAGCAGTGTTGATGTGCGACATCCGGCGGGGCCGCTCAGCCGAGCTCCGGCTGGAGCTTGCCAAGGCGCTCTGCAACGACTGCGTCGACATCCTCGGCTTGCGCGAAGACCGTCTGAACGTGGAGTTCACCCAGCACACAGGCGACGAGATGTATCATCCGACTCTGGGCGGCTGGAGCCCGGAATGGTCGAGCGACGAGACTTAGAAGATCGAGATGAACCAATTGCTGCTTCACTATTGAAGGGGAGCGGAGGAACAGCAAATGACGACACGTCGTTGTGACACATGCACCCGCCTCATCGCCCGTGATCAGGGAACCGCACCGCTTTGGGATGCGATTTATCGTGCGGATTTCTGGGATGTCGCCCATAGCTGCAACACGTCGCTGGCAGGCTGGTTAGTGCTCATTGCCCGCCGGCATATCGAAACCATCGCTGAGTTGACACAACCCGAAGCGCTTGAGCTAGGGCTGCTGCTCAAGCGCGTTTCTCACGCAGTCCAAGCCGCAACCGGCTGTGTCAAAACCTATGTTGTTCAGTTTGCCGAAGCGGATGAACATCCACATGTACATTTTCATATCGTGCCGCGAATGGCCGATCAGCCGCGCGAGCGATGCGGCCCGCACGTTTTTGCACACCTTGGCGTTGCTGAGCACGAACGTGTAGACGAAGCAACCATGAATGAGCTTGCCCGGCGCATACGAGCCATACTCGAGGCAAACCAAGGCTTGACAGAGGACTGAACAAAGTCACCCCCTCCAGACCAAGCCTATCACGCACCTGCAGCACAACTGCCTTCGGCGCACAAGATCGTGCCGATTTTGGGCCAGTTATCTTACGGAGATGGGGCTGTGAGTCAGTAGAGATCTACAGAAATTCGGTGCATTTTATCATATTTTTAATCAATCTTTGAACCTAACTATTTTCTTCTCAGATGGCTTACCAAACAGCTTTTACGCTCAGACCTCCCGCTAATTTGTCGGGCAAATCCACGACGACCGCAATTTCAACTGCATTGTAATAGTTGAAGTTATTGTATAATAAAAATGCTGACCCGCAGGTGATTGAGCTTGTGGTTGATTAGACTTGCCTAAAGTATGGGGAACAGAATTCTCGCTGTGAACCAGAGACTTCGATCTCTTCAGCCGTGAATTGTGGAACCGAAGTGTTATGGGAGTAGACTAACATGCGAATGCTAGGTGACAGTGTAGTCGAAAGCGTTGTTCAAACGATCGAGGGTGGTAGGCTTTTCCGATACGATTGCAAGTCACCCGAAGAGAGCGCAACTGCTTTACTGGAGAAAAAATTCGCGGAGACCTTCGGGTTCAAGTACGCGCTTGCCATGAACTCGTGTAGTTCAGGGCTGTTCGTGTCCCTGTTGTGTGCGGGAGTTCAACCCGGCGATAAAGTTGCGATCCCTGCGTTTACCTTTATCGCCGTACCCAGTTCCATCATCCATGCCGGAGCCCAACCGGTGCTCGTTGAGGTCACAGAAGACTACGTCCTGGATGTCGATGATTTTGAGAAAAAGGTGAAGGGCGGTGATGTCAAAGCTCTGTTACTTTCCTACATGCGCGGACGCATCCCCGATCTCGATCGCGTCCGCGAAATCTGCGAGACCTACAATGTCGTTCTGCTCGAAGACTCAGCCCATAGTCTAGGCGTCCTATGGGATGGCGTACAGACCGGACAGTTCGGCTTGGCCGCTGCTTTCTCTGCGCAATCGTACAAAATGATCGATGGCGGAGAGGGAGGCATCATGGTCACCAATGATAAGGAAACCGCCTACAAAGCCATGATGTATACCGGCGCCTATGAGCAAAATTGGCAAAAGCATTTTGGCACGCAAGACGATGAATCCCTCATCAAATCAATGACCCACTCCTACCCAGCTTACAACTTCCGGATGTCAAACCTCTCTGCCGCGGCGCTGATTCCGCAGTTGGATCAAGTTGAGGCGCGAGTGGAACACTTTAATCGCAACTACAATCTCTTGGCAGATATGTTATGCGATCACCCCAATGTGCGTATTCCCCAATTCCATCCCAAGATGCGTCCCGCGGCCGACTCCATTCAATGGGAATTCGTTGATTTGGGCAAGGAACAGATCCAGTCTATCCAGCAATACATGCAATCCGCCGGTTATAAAATGGAGATCTTTACCGGGGAGAATGCTCGATGCTATTGGAACTGGCGTTTCTTCGAGTGTGCGGAAGAATGCCCTTTCACGAAGCAACTATTGCAGCGAACCGTGGATTTGCGGCTGCGCTTGCATAATACCCCGCAAACGATCCAAGAGACCGGCAAAACAGTCTTAGCTGCGCTCGATAAGTTCTGTTGAGATCGACACACAACGTGATCCACGCTGGACAAAGCACAGGCTCTCAGCTTTTTGTTGCTGAGAGCCTGTGCTTTGCTTGAGGTGACGATCGACAATAAGCAGTAGAACAGGTTTGACGCACAAGTGCTTGGCATGACCAGTATTCTCTTTCAACCATCACCACAGGAGATTGCTGAAATCAAGCAACGTCTCGCGGCGGAGTAACAGCTCTGCCAAGCACGTGTACGCCATCTGCGACTACCAGCAAGGCTTTGCCTTAGCCTCAACTACAACCATAGCCCCATAGACATCTACTAGCCTAGCTGCTATGCTGTAAAGGTCTTCACCCCATTGCCTCGCTCGCATCGCTGCCCGGGTCGAGACTTGAGTCCTTTTCTGCCTATGACCGACCGATTGAGCATGACGAAGCTGTTTCTCGCGCCAGCGGAGGAATCTATGTTTGATCCCGTTGAAACGTTGCTCCTTGACCTAATCGAGTGGATTGGACCTGATTCACGCCCCTACGCCGAAGTTATCGAAGCGTGGCGTACGTCATGCCCACGCTTCCCAGTGTGGGAGGAAGCGCAGGCCCGAGGCTTCATCACCCATCAGCACCAGGCAGGTGTTGGGAGCTTCGTATCAGTTTCCCCGGTAGGACGCGCGTTCCTGACCAAGCACCGACCGGACCGCCTCATGCCCGGTTGATCGAATGTCATGCTTCCACTTTCCCCCTCACCCCCTGGTATCCTGTTTCAGGAGAGCGGGAGATCGGGGAGACTGTCGGTATCCCGTTCGCCCGAGCCAGGCACGGTGAGGTTGCCCGGCCCCAGTCGCCACCCGAGCACGTGGGCGAGCTACGGCCCCGCTCCTGGAAGGCCCCTTCACGGCCAACGGTAGCGTGCGGCCGTCCCACGGGGCAGCGCCCGTATGCACTAGGATGCTGCGCACGGGCGTGGCTCGGAGGAACAAGTGATGGACGCCTCCCTCGGCATTGATGTTGCCTAAGCCACCCTGACCGTCGCCCGCGTCGGCCCAGCCAACCCCCGCCAGCCCACGATTGCCCATACGCCGGCGGGCTACCGTGACCTGCGCCGGGCTGCGCAAGCAGCGCCTGAACAGCCTCCAGGTCGGACGGGAAGCGCCCGGGGGCTATGGTGACGATGTGGCCCAACCCCGGCCCGCTGCGGGCTATCGGGTCAGTGGCGTCACTCCCGCCTGCAGCGCGGCTTATGCCCCGAGTCGCCTGGCCCGCACCAAGACCGACACGGACAATACTGGGCTGATCGCGCGCGGCGCCCCACGCGAACAGCCCACCCCCTGACCCCCTCAAGTGTAGGGTTTTTGAAAACGAGCCATACTGAACCTTATAGAGCTACTGTGAACCAAAACGCTTCAGGTCCAAACAGCTCTGTACAGTTCACAAGAGACCATCGCTAAAAAACCTACACCTGAGAGACCCCCTGACCCCCGCTGGCGCCCGAACGGCGCGACCTGCGCGCTGATCCGGCAGCGGGACACGCTCATCAGCCACCGCCAGGCCGAACGCAATCGCCAGCAGGCTGGCCGGCTTCCCGCGCCCGTCGCCCAGGCGCAGCGCGCGGTGTGCGCGCTGCTGGACCGGCAGATTGCTGATGCGGCGGCCCAGATCCACGCCCGCATCGATCCGCATCCCGACCGCAGCGGTAAGCGGGGCGGTGATGCGCAAGCTGTTGGTGATCGCGTATGGGGTGGTCACATCGGGTCGGTCGTTTGCCCCGACGGTTGGCGGCGCGGGTGAAGCGTCCGCCACCAGGCCGAGTCACGGCCGGGCGGGGGCCAGCCACACACGATGCGCGGAGCGCCACCGCCAGATGGCCCCGCGTCCGCGTGCCCGGGCCGTGCCCGGGCTGGTAGGCTGGATGCGCCCGCAGCGCCGCGAACGAATGAACACCGCACATGAAACCCCCTTGACAATCAAAACGGTGTCTCTCCCGCGCGGGTTCAGGGGCGGGCAGAACGTTTGGGCGAATTCGGGGTTTGAGGCGTTGGGACGCGCGGTATGCCCTCACCCCATCGCTCCCTCGCCCGCCCCCTATAATCCCCCGCACGCGGGGGGTTATGTGAGAGGGGGAACAGGCCGTATCAGGAAGCAGCCCATCTCGTTCCAAACATGGGTGCTGTCTGCCC
>JAKSDJ010000759.1 GCA_022360155.1 Chloroflexales bacterium
CCAATCCGTGGATTGGCAGTGGATACCCATTCCGCGCTGTAAGAAAAGTGGTGAGACCGCTCCAACTGGTTGCAATGGCTGGAACGCCGCAAGCCATAGCCTCCAAAACAGGCATACCCCACCCCTCGCCACGAGTAGGGAGCACAAAGCAATCAGCGCCTTGATACAGCTCTATCAATTGTGGCAGCGACAACGGCTGATTATAGATCACACCGACCGGCGGTGATGGGGCAGGAAGCAGTTGCGCCAACTCACTGAGCGGATTATGCGTAGGTGAGCGGCAATCCACTTTGAGTAATAATAAAACTGGATCAGTGGATCGAAAAGCTGCACGGTAAGCACGCAGAAGTATGTCCCATCCTTTGCGTATGCCCCACTCGAAAACAGACAGAAAAACCGTCCGATCGGCAAGCCGGGTACGTGGCAAAGCTGGCTGAAAGCGCTCTGCATCGACCCCCAACGGCGCTGCGTAGATGGGCTTGTCCACCCCGCTATGACGGCATACCTCGACGCCCCAGGATGACGGCGTCCAGATCTCATCCATCTGATTCGCCTGCTCGACCCAACTAGTCGGCAATTGATCAACTTCAATCATTGTGAACCCAATGCGATAAGCGCCGCTATTCTTCACGAACTGATCGCCCGGCGCATACACGACCTGCGGTCGATCCAAGCGTAATGGCAACATTTGCAGTTGTTGGAGGCGGGCTGGCATGTGGCCGGCAGCAATGTGTTCATCGTGATCTGCGCCATACAGAAAGTGCGGCCGTACCACGACGCCCTTTGCATCCAATCCAAGCACAAATGCCCGCGATGAACCGCTATATCCCGTAAACGTCGTAAACGAAGAATGCCAGACTAATGCCGTCACGTTTGCTCCCGAGAGGACACGAGATATTCTTCAATATGGCGACGAGCAACGCTTTCGGCATCGAGATGCACAATGAGGCTATCAATGACCCGCACCAGAGTAGCGTTGACGGTATTGGCGTGACGCAGTTCCGGTCCCATCAGCCACCAGGCTAAGCGGGTACGGATGCGCGCCAGCCATCCGCGCACAGGCCGAGGTTGGATTTCCCAATGACGATGCAACTGGACTATTTGTTGAGCGAGGTAAGGATCACTCAAAGCCATCTGTGTTACCACCGGTAGTTCTGTAAGCGTATTCCCATCTGAATGCATCGCTCGCTCCACTGCATCAAACACCGGTTCATGAGCTCGATCTAAAACGACGAGGAAGAGGGAGGCCGAAGCATTGCTCATATCAGTTATTCCTCATTGCCAAAAAACAGCGCATTTCCGCCGCCCTGCACACGATCAAGCCGACTCATAACCACAAAAAGCCTAAGAGGCTGTCTGAAAAGGGGTATGGAATGCGGCAGCCATGCTGCCGCGCGCAAGCACGGCTTGCGCATTCCACATGTTGATGTGCCGACGCTCCGCTCC
>JAKSDJ010000671.1 GCA_022360155.1 Chloroflexales bacterium
AGATCAGATCGAAATTGCCTGCTTCACCTAAGACAATATCAAACAACACCAGCGCTGGCTGAACATACTGAAGATAATTCATCAATACGGTGTCATTATGCGCTTCATAGACAGTGTAACCAGCCTCAGTCAAAATATATGATGAGAGTTCACGGCGAAATACATTATTACTAGCAACGATAATAGGCATGGCGGCTCCGTATGCAAGACAAATGATTCGATAAGGGACGCTGCATGGGTGTACTTTACGTTATCTAGGTGGCGCTGTCAATCTCAACAAACGATGTGCAAATTATGAGTTTCGGCTTGGCATCGTGCGCGCTTGCTTAAAAATCGGGGGAGGGCGTATAGTGCAGCGCCCTGGCCGCGCAAACGAGCCCGTGCGGCCGGCTCGCGAATGTGCCAGAGTGAATGCAGTGCAAGGCCTAACTGTGAAAGCAAAAGCCAAATCCAGTAACGGCGTACGAGCGGCGGCGGCATATTTTTGATCCAAACCAGGGCAAAATTACGCCCGCAATAATAGCTCGCCAGCGCTCCGCCCCCTGTCGCACTCAGTCGATGGTAGACGACCGCAGTTGGCACGAAGAGCGTGCGCATACCGCGCAACCGCGCGCGCAGGTTCAGGTCTACGTCTTCACAATACATCACTAGGTCTTCGTCCAAAACTTGCCCATTGACTGCTAGCTCTTCCAGGGCGGCGCGGCGATATGCGGCAGCGCCGGCGCACGGACCGAAGACTTCGCTGAGCGCATCATACTGACCCCGGTCGCGCTGCCAAACGCCTCGGCTGCCCGGTACGCCGTTGGGACGATAGAAGTCGCCGGCTGAGTGGATATGATTACGCCGGTCGAAGAGCATCAACTTGCTGGCGGCGAAAGCATAGCTTGGATAGCGCTCCAGTGCGCCAACGAGTTGTTCTAGCCAGCGCCGATCGGCTTCGGTGTCGTTATTGAGGAATACGACGATTGGTGCGTTGGTCTGGCGCAGCCCGGCATTGATCGCTGCAGCTAGGCCGCGATTGGGCGATAATGCCACAACAGAGACTTCGGGATAGCTGTCGGCAAGGAGCGCCAGCGATTCATCGCTGCTTCCATCGTCCACGAGGGTAACGTGAAAATCGCCGCGTGTCTGGCGGCGCAGCGAGTCAAGGCAGGTTGGGAGGAGCGCTGCACCGTTATAGTTGGGAATGATAATATCTATCACTTGATGTCAAAGGTGAGCTGCGGGCCATCGAGAGTTATGACAAGCTGATTCAAGATATCACGGCCAATGAGGATGTAGGGGAGGGGTGTGGTTGGAACCTCGAGCTGTGTGAAAACCCAACCGGCCAAGGTCAGATCGATAAGATACGATGGGATGAATTTTGCCTGCGTGTCGAAAGCCACAGCGAGAAACCGGTCATGGGATCGTAACCCGAGGGTTTGAACCAGATCCTCGGGGATTAGCGTTCCATCGGCGCCGGTATCGAGCTTCGCTAAGAGTAACTGCGCAGTCCCGGTGTGAGGATTGCGCACTTCTACTTCGAGCGCAGGAGCAGGCGGTAGAAACGTGTTATGGTATGGGAACATCAGGGAAGTTTTGTCGTTCTCGATAAGGATAGGGTAAAAAATGCACCGGGGGTGTTAACGCCACCTCGCGAACGAGTATTTCCGTATAACCATATCTGGCCCAGATTTCTTGGGCGAGGGTAATGCGATCAGCGCCAACCCCGACCAACTCTCCATTCAGAAAAGCGACGGCTTTGCCCGCATGGGTTTGTAATAACTCCGGCAGCATATGATTGAATGCAGCGAGATTACGCTGAAACATATCATGCTCGATAACCTTCGAGTCCAACAGCCGATCGCGAAGCAAGCGTTGCGCCAGCGCTTCAGACGTTTCTCCAACCAGTTGAGCATTCACCTCAAGTACAGTGGCTAATGTATCGTCGAGTGTAAGGATTATCGGCATACAGGCCCGGCCTCGCTCTTTTCTATGCATTGCAGTATAGCCGGAATATCTTAGATCTTCAAGCTGGCTAGATAGGCTGCCAACGCCTCCTGCCACGACCTGAAGATAATCCCCAGTGCGGCGCCGGCAACATTCGCCAGCGGCGTATACGGCGGGGGCGTACTATCGCGTTTGTAGTCGGCCAGGGCGATGGGGGTGATTGGTACGGCGCCATATCCCGCCTGATCGAGGATTTCCCGTGCGAACTCATAGCGCGAGCAGGCGCCGCTGTTGACGAAATGATACGTGCCGTAGAACGGCTGCTTGATCAACTGCATGACCGCAACGGACACATCCGGCGTGTAGGTTGGGCTGCCCACTTCGTCGGCGACCATGCGCAAGCCGCTTTCAGGCGGATTCGCCGCCAGACGTAACACCGTGCGCACAAAGTTGCGCTCCCCTCCGAAGAGCCAGGCCACTCGGACGATGTAGAATCGGTCGAGCAATTCGCGTACAACCTGTTCACCGGCCCACTTCGACCAACCGTAGGCGTTGACTGGACCGGTCGCCGCATACTCGACATAAGGCGTGTTGGCAGCGCCGGCGAAAACCTCATTCGTGCTGATGTAGACCAAGGGTGCATTGAGTTTTTGGCAAGCCAGAGCAACATACTGTGTGCCCAAGCCGTTGATCCGGTAGGCCAACGCAGGGTCGCGGGCGCACCCATCGACATTGGTATACGCCGCCGGGTGGATGACCAATTCGGCGTTGGTCGCCACGAGCTGTTCAACCGCAGCAGGGTCGCCTAATTCGAATGTCGCATGGTCGAGGGGAGTCAGATCGTGCTCAAGCGCTAGTGTCGCGCAGAGATCACGTCCGAGTTGACCATTGGCTCCGATGATGGCAATACGCATAGTTCTCTTATTGGCAAATAGGCGAGACGCGCTCGCTCGACGGCAACCATAGCGAAACTGTAGCAGATCCGCAAAAGAGCGTCAACTGGGGCGTACGTCCAGCCAGCCATTGACAGCGGCTGGCCATTGCGCTATACTTAGTGTATAATTAACACTAAAGATAAGGAGTGCAGGATGGAGGAAAGTGCCGCCACTTATGACCCTTCACGCTACGAACGCCCCTCGGTAACGGTTGATGTGGTGATCTTTACTCTGCAAAACCGTGAACTCAATGTCTTGCTGGTAAACCGCCGGCGCTGGCCTTATGAAGGCTACTGGGCGATCCCCGGCGGTTTTATCGAAATGAACGAGACCCTTGAGCAAGCCGCCCGGCGTGAACTCGAAGAAGAGACGGGAGTCCGCGATGTATATCTGGAACAGCTCTGTACCTTCGGCGATCCTGGACGCGATCCGCGCACCCGTGTGATTAGCGTCACCTATATCGCCTTGGTCCGCGCTGATGCCCAACGCCTGCGCGCCAGCGACGAGAGCACCGATGTCAGTTGGTTCGCGGTGCGCGCGCTGCCGTCGGCGCTCGCATTCGACCACGATCAGATTCTTGCATATGCCATCTCGCGCTTGCGCTCCAAGCTCGAATATACAACTCTGGCTTTCCAACTCTTGCCCGAAGTCTTCAGTATCCTCGAATTGAAGCATATCTACGAGCAGATTCTTGGCGAAAAGTTGGACAAAGGCAACTTCTACCGCAAGATCAAGGAGGCGGGCATTCTCGAAGAGACCAGCCTGGTGCGCGAAGGGCGAGGCCGCCCGACCCGGCTCTGGCGCTTCAGCCAGGATCGTGGCGATAAGCAGTTCGTCTTTCGCTGGCGCGAAGACCGAATCAACGAGAAGGTTGAGTGATGCGCCAATGCGTTTGTACGGCACATGCGCTGTCGACCAGCGAGTGGCGCGGAATGGCAAGCACGCTAAAACTCAACCAAGCGCACGCGCTGCGGGTCGATTGTTTCCAACGCAGCTAACTCGGCCTCGGTTGGCGGCGGCGTAATCGGCGTTTGTGCCTCCGCTACAATAGCGAATCCGGTCTGTTCACGCAGGGTCGCCGGATCGACTCCGGGGTGGATGGATTCAACCGCCAACTTCCCTTCTTTGCGGCGGAAAACGCAGAGCGGCGTGACAACCGCATCGACATTCCCCGACGCGGTAACAAAGTCCAGTTTTTCCACGAACGTGCGGCGGTCATGGCGGGTGCGCCAGAGCAGGGTGCGCTGCGCGGTGGGCATGATACAGGCCGAACCGGCGCCGCCCGGCAGTCGCACCTTGGGTTTGTGAACATCGCCGCCTGGTCCCGGAATTACGCTCATGTTGATCCGGCCAGCCCCGTCGATCTGCACCCCGGAGAGGAACGCCGTATCGAGCCGCCCGCGCGCCGAGAGATCGAAGAGGTCGGTCAACGTCACCCGCCCGCGTGTCGCGTTGAGCAAGAGCGGGTCTACGGTTGAACGCGGCAGGCGCTCTGGGACAGGATCGATGCTGCCGGTAATATTCAGATAGACCAGGTTGGGCGCGTGCAAAGCGCGGGCCAGCAGAATCGCCACCATCGGCAGCGGTGAAGCCACGCCGTGGAAGACCGTTTCACCATCGCGCAACAGCCGCGCCAGGGTGATGGGCATCATGACATCGGGGCTGATCATAAGCTACCTCGGGACTCCAGTTGCTTCGAAGACGTGTTCGTCCAGGAAGCGCTGGAACGCATCGGGATCGCCGGTCGCCGCGTGATAGGCGGCAAGATAGTCGGCGTCATACTCATAGCGACCGGCGCAACTGCAAGGCCAGGCGCCCTGTGGCGCGTGAACGACTGCGTCAACCATGAAACCGGCGATGGTCGTTAGTTCGGGTTGTGAGCTCAAAGATGCGCCATCGACAATCTCCTCGGCGGTTAGGATGACATGACGCGCCGCTGTGACCATCAATTGGTCCTCGAAGAGCGTGCCGTAGATCCGCGCGTTGCCGGCGCTGTCCGCCTCGTGGACGTGAATGATCGCCGCATCCGGCATAATCGCCTGAATCGCCACAAGCTCCTGCCCCGAATAGGGGTCGGCTACCGTACGGAAGCCCTGCGCCTTGCGCACGTCCGATTCAAGCAAGCCGGCGACGGGCATAAACGGAATGCCCTGAGCGGCTGCGCGCAGCCCGGCGATCACGCTGTAACAGGCGTGTTCGTAGGCATGCACCTGACCCTGCTCGACGCCTCGCCGATAGAGCGGGGCCATCCCAAACACATTCTCGAAGCCGATAAACCCGGCAATCACCCCGGAAGCGACGCCTGCGCCGCACAAGATGTCGACATCATAGGCGCCGGCCGTCTTGACTAGAGTAAGGCCGCGGCGCTCCTGACGGATCAACTCGTGGACCGCAGCCGAGGGACTGCGATGTATGGTGTTTCCTCCCAACGCAATGATCGTGTTGTCCTGCACCTGCGCAATGGCATCGGCCAGCGATACGATTTTGCTCTGCACAACGTCCTCCATGGCAATAATCGATACACGATAGCTGCTGATCGCATGTTTGTGTCAACATACAATCGCACAAGGAGCGCCGATCATGTAGCAACGTCTGCGCCGATCAGCGTTCCATTGCAGATGTACAGTGTGGCTCGTGTTTGGTAGACGCAAAATAGTAGGAAAAAGCTAGGGGCATTATAGCACAAGGCGGCGGTGCGAGTTCTAGCGCAAGTTGCCGCGGATCTCTTGCGCGCTATTGACGAACCAGCGGGTCACATTGCGATAACGGTCTTCGCGACCAATCATGAGTGCGTTACCCGTGGCATCGCCCTGATCAAAGCCAAATCCGCCAAGTTGTTCATCGACCAGGAAGGTATAGAGCGGCTGATAGAGGATAATACTCGGAGCCAATTCAATCCAGCGCTCCTGGAATTCGCGGTAGTTGTCGTTGCGCGCCGCCAGTTCTGTCTCCATCCGCGCACTAGCCAGCAGGCTATCGAGCCGATTGTCGCGCAACCCTGCGTAGTTTAGCCCATCCTCCGCCTGTGAAGAGTGCCAGAGTTCAAAGACATCGGGGTCGGGGCCCAATCGGGTCCAGCCGTGAATGGCCAGTTCAAACTCGTGTTCGCGCAGCCGCTGGTGCAGCGTGGGACTGTCAAGTTGTTCGATGTCGATACGAACGCCCAGCGTTTGCCACTGGCGTTCCACTTCCTGCGCTGCTGCGATACGGCGGGGATCGCTATCGGTTATCAGACTCAACATAAGCGCTTCGCCGTCGCGCACGCGCACACCGTCGGCATCCAGTTCATACCCCAAGTTGGTCAGGGTTTGCGCGGCGGCGGCGGGATCGAAGGCGGGGCCTGGCATTTCCGGGTTGTGGGCCCACCAACCGGTCAGAATTGGCGTGTCGAGGCGTTGTACTTGGTCAACGAGTTGTTCCTGGGCAATGAGAGCGTCTTTATCCAATCCCAGGGTCAGCGCTTGCCGCAATGCCGGAGTGTCGAATGGCGCCTGACGCAGGTTAAATGTCAGCACGACATACTCGTCGAGAGGTGCGCTTTCACGCTTGATAATGGGCGGCAACGCAATTTGCGGCAATTCCTGAACCGTACCCGAGCCCAGTGCTTGAACCTCGCCCCGACTCAGGGTTGCAACAGCCGCTTCTGGGGAAGCGATGAAACGTAATTCGATCCGTTCAATGAAAGGGTTCCCGCCGAAATAGCTTGGGTTGCGTTCGAGCCGGGCGTATTGATTATTCAGCTCGACAAATCGATAGGGGCCAGTGCCGACCGGAAGACTGGCAAAACTAGTGTTTGGCCACTGATCAAGCGTTATATTGCTGAGAAGATGAGCGGGCAGGATCGGAACACGAACCGCACTAGGGAACGGAGCATACGGGGCTCGAAGCATGAAGCGCACCGTATAATCGTCGATTCGATCGACCAATATATCGCGCCAGAGGTTTACTAAGGCTGGGTTGCCATCGAAACGGCTATCTTGAATCGAACGCAGCGAAAAAACAACATCATCAGCGCTAAAGGCTTGCCCGTCATGCCAGGTCACATCGCGACGCAAGTTGAAGGTATATACTGTGCCGCTTGGATCAATTTGCCACGCGGTCGCCAAAGCTGGTTCGGGGAGGCCATCGACGCCAATCTGTGTGAGGCCATTGAATACGAGGGCGCTCACGTCACGCCCAGCCGGATCAGTTACGGGATCGTTAAGGAGCGGGTTGAATTGAACCGGCGCCCCCAAAATTGCCTCAACGTATGTGCCGCCCGCGAGCGGGCTTGGCACCGCCGTCGAAGAAATAGCAAGGCCCCCCATGAGCCCCAAAACGAGCAATGCACTAAATGCAGCGACAACAATCTGCCAGCGAATCCGACGTGCCATCAGCTTGGAATGGTATAGAGCCTAGCTAAATAAGGGCAGACTCAAGAACAGCGCCAGGAGCAGAAAAACAACACTCAAAACAATGGTCACCTGATAGATGGTCTTCTCAAGACCACGGCGCGTGCGGTAAATCGAACTCGAATCCCGGTTGGCCATACCAGCGGTGCGAGCTTGTAAGACCACGATAGTAATCAAAACAGCGCTAATAATAATCTGTGCTATGAAGAAAGCAATTTCCACAATTTGCCTCCGCTTGAAGGAAATCGATAGTCCGAGATATTAACCAGATTTGTTCAGTATACCATTACCCACGGACGCTGACAAAATTTCTGGAGACGAGAAGATGCCACTGCGCAGAAACCAAACACACAGCCATGCGCTGCCAACCGTCCATTCGCGCCTGCGTTCATCCAACCCGCGCAGCAGAGGCATGGGCCACAGCCACGTGAATTGCCGACCACGTCCCTTCCCCCGCGTGCGGGGGACCAAGGAACCACGATCCGGCGTTTGTGGCCGAGATCAATCCCTTCCCCCGCGTGCGGGGGACCAAGGGGGGACTGTGGAGGGGTCAAGCCTCGACGGGCTCGGCTCACGCGGATGCACGGACGGCGGCTCACGCGTGTGTGTCGAACCGGTACAGAGCCACAGCGGGGAGCCCGCTCGGAGATGCGAGCTACCGCACATCAGGAAGACGTAAACCTACGCAGCAAGCGCGGGCGAGAGACCTCGGCGGCTCCAAGCTGCCGCTACAAGACGAGGCGTATCGATGCCAAGTGCTGCGCAGCCTTGAACTAAAAGTTCAGACTGAGAATTCAAGTACGCTTCAGCACACTGCGTAGGCTTACGACAATGAATAGTCGGATTTTCGGCTGTTAGTCAGGGAACTGATGGGAGGAGGTATTGAACTGCGCAAGCACATGTAGCCGTGGCCGGCGCCAGCCACGACCTACGGTGCTATTCTACTTAGATGCACCGTTAGACGTGCTCAGGTCACTATTCACGAATGTGCCAGCCGAGGTATCGGCACCGTTCAGATTGGCGCCATGAAACGAGGAGTTGATAAAGGTTCCAATCAAGTTGGCATCCTGGAGGTTAGCGTTCTGAAAATCGACACCGACATAGGTACCGCTCAAGACCCTCCCCGAGAGATCCTCACCCGCATAGCTCACATCGATGTGTTGACCGTGCAAGCTGTGGTTGTCACATTTTGACATGTCTAGGCTCCTCTATAATACAAGAATATATGTTCAATTTAGTA
>JAKSDJ010000556.1 GCA_022360155.1 Chloroflexales bacterium
TGAACCTCCGACCTCAGCGTCCCGAACGCTGCGCTCTACCAGGCTGAGCCACGCCCCGCCGTAACACGATACTGGTGCCGAAGGTGGGAGTCGAACCCACACGGGGTTGCCCCCAACGGTTTTTGAGACCGTCGCGTCTGCCATTCCGCCACTTCGGCACACGTTTGCCATTATACCAAAGCCACTTAGCGCCGTCAATTACAGGCTTACGCGGTGAAGGGGATCTGAGGAGGCGAAGCTTCCCCGATCCCCCCTTACTTGCCGTGGCTACCGCCGCTGCCAAGGTAAGTAAGAGGTTTGGAAGGGCTTGCCGCCCTCCAAACCTCCCTGCCGACTGGTGACCGCGTAAGTCCTGTCAATTACGGATATGGCATTTGACTGACAGGGTACGGATATGGCATTTGACTGACAGGGTCTGGGCGACTATAATTCTTATAATGCTAAATGTTTCGGGCCGCTAGCTCAATGGCAGAGCAATCGGCTCATAACCGACAGGTTCCAGGTTCGAATCCTGGGCGGCCCACCACTCGTTGCCAAGGTGACACGGTGCAGGGGTGATAAGATGATCGTAAGCTTTCACATCCCGGTATCGTGTCGCTTTCTTGTTGGCCTTACGCTTCTGACCAGGCGGCTTGGAGCGAAATAATCAAGGCGGCAATATCTGGTCAACACGACGCCTGGTTGTTTGTCACACTTTCACTGTGCTGTATCACTCCCCTGTTATTGTTATTGGCGGCGGTCTAGCCGGGTTGACGGCAGGATTGCACCTGGCCGAACGTGGCATTCCCTCCCTGCTACTGGAGGCCGCGCCGCGTTGCGGCGGTCGGGTTGCTGGTGGTGATACCATTACCCTGGAACACGCCGGGCAATCCTGGCGTTTTATTGCAGAGCACGGTATTCACGGCATCTGGGGGCAGTATCATAATTTGCGGGCCATGCTGCGCCGGCACAAGATTGCCGCCGATCTTGTGCCGGCGTCGCGTGAAGATTGGCTCCACGGCGAGGGCGGACGAGTCTGGCGCGCTGAGGCGGGCAGTATAGTCCGGCGTAGCCCCGTCCCGGCGCCCTTTCACTACCTCGGGTTGTTGGTCCGTCCGCGTTTTCTGAACATGCTCACGCTCCGCGACCTGATCGGACTGCCGCGAGTAGTGGGCAGCCTCTACCTGGCCCTGGCCTATGATCCCCTATGCGAGCCCACACCCCTCGCAGGACGCACCCTCGCTGAACTCTTCGAGCATTGGCCGCCACGCCTGCGCGCCTTCATCTCGGCGCTGATGCGCAGCGGCCTAGCCGCCCACCCCGCCAACGTGCCGCTAGGCGGCTTCCTGGCTTTCTTGCGCTTCTATACACTACTGCGTCGTGATGCCTGGATATTCGACTACTTCCCCGCCGACTCGGGCACAAGCCTGATCGATCCGCTAGTCGCTGCGATTGAGCGCCATGGCGGTGTAGTCAAGTGTGGCATAAAAGTGATCAAGCTCGAACGCAACGATTCCCGTTGGGGAGTACATTGGCGCTCAACCGCCAACGCAGAAGCGCATACAGACGAGCGGGAAGGTATTGCTGAAGCCGAGCAACTCATTGTGGCCCTGGACGCGCCGGCGGCGCAGCGCTTGCTCTGCGCCAGCCCCACAACCGCGCCAGCCGCA
>JAKSDJ010000849.1 GCA_022360155.1 Chloroflexales bacterium
ACGAGCCGGAGCGCCCGCCGCCGCAGGTCGTGTTCGAAATCAGCTCCAAGGACGCCTGGCGCGACGACCTCACAGAGAAACCGGCTCAATACGCCGCGCTTGGCGTGCAAGAGTACTATGCGTATGACCCGAACGACCCGCCATACTGGCCCAAGATGCAGGGCCGGCTGCGCGGCTGGCGGCAGGTCGGTGCGCGTATGGTCGAGCAGGCGCACGACGCGCAGGGCCGGCTATGGAGCGCGGAGTTGGCCAGTTGGCTGGCGCCGGACGGCGCGCTGCTGCGGTTGTACAATCATGACGGCCATCTCCGCATGACCGAGGGCGAAGCCGAGCGCGCCGCCACAGAACGCGCCTGGGCGAAGTTGCGCGAACTCGGGGTTGACCCAAATGATTTGTAACCCTTTCCGGAATGCCATGTTGGCAGATTGGGGCGCATTCGCACGTTGAAACATTTGCACCTCGGTGCGTGAAAGGCCATCTGCCTGCCTCTGCTATTCGCCTCGTCGTTTTGCGGCTGTGATTGAGTATTCGAGTCGCCGCCAAAACAACCCCGCTCTCTGGTACGATCCACCGTGGCATGAAACACAAAACGTACAGCATAACCGGGAAAGCCCGACTCACACTGTACGTTTCAATTCGAAGCATGCAACAGCGTGTTTAGAAAAGCATGCCGAGAATGATTTGAATCAAGACAGTCGCCAAAAAAGCGCCGCCAAGGGTGATAAGCGCCTTTCCTTGATCAACGATATTCATACTCGACTGCACTGCCAGGTAAGCAAAATAGACCTGCGCCACCAGGATGATGATCGCAACAAGAGCACCAGCCAGACCAGCTACGATACCAAGAAACGGTATAGAGCCGAGAATGCCAAGAACCAGACCAATAGCCGCGCCAATTACGGCAAGCGGTGCGATGAAGAGCGAGAAGGTATAGGCTACCTCGTCAAAGGTTCCGGTGCCGCCCTGCTGCTTGCCAATGTAATAGACCAAACCAGTGAAGAGGAAAAAGTTGATCAAGGCGCTGATGGCGTTGTAAATAATCCCGCCGAGCCCGCCGACAGATCCGAGTACTCCAGCAATCAGCGCAGCAAGACCAACATAGATTGCCGCACTCGCAAATGTTCCACGCCGTTCGTACCGCTCGAATGTGGGCACGCTTGGATTAGTCAAAACATCTCGGCTCTGTGTAACCATCTGGGGGATGGATGTTTGTTGAGACATGGACATAGGATCATTCCTTTCTGGTATGCTCGAAAACTTATCTATATCGTATCCTACGGTTGATGTTATGATTGTGTAATACTGCCGCATAACCATGGCACAAACGAGGTAGGAACGTTGGGTGTTCCTTCCTGTCACAGTTCCGTGGAGTCACTACACATTGTCGCCGCAGAACTCTATTATATAAGTATACGTAGTGCAGACGGGTGTTGTTGCAGTCCCATTATACACATTTATTCTTTTCAGATCTATAATCTATTCCTAAAACAGGGAAATCGCCGCATCGGCCAGCAATTTACACTCATTATCCCAAATATATCCCAACTAATCCCACGTTATCCCACATGAATCTCGCATGCTGATCGCTTGTAACGATCAGCAGTAGCTGGTGAATTGTCAATGGTATCTCAAAGGAAGTGCAAACTGTTTTTAGAACTAATGTTCGCCCATGGCCTGTCGGCGTCGCTTGAAGCTTCAGGCCCTGCCTCAGCGCGAGGGTTGGGCCGCGATTGTGTTATACTGATGCCAACGAAATCCCGCATATAATGTATTTGGAAGAGGGTGCATGCCAGTGATGAAGCAGAGCATGACCGACCGTATCATTTATCTTGATCACGCGGCGACAACGGCGCTCGATCCGCAGGTATTTGAGGCGATGCAGCCCTATTTTACGCAACTTCCGGGCAACCCTTCCAGCATTCACCAGGCTGGACGGGCGGCGCTCCAGGCTCTCGATGATGCTCGAGAACTTGTGGCGACAGTTCTTGGTGCGAATCGTAAAGAACTTATCTTTACCAGCGGCGGTTCCGAGGCTGATAACCTGGCGATCAAAGGGGTGGCCCTGGCGCAACAGCGACTCGGCAAAGGCAATCATATTATCACTAGCGCTATCGAGCATCACGCAGTGCTCCACGCGGTCGAATATCTGCAACAGTTTGGGTTCGAGGCGACAGTCCTGCCGGTAAGCGAACGGGGCCTTGTAAGACCTGACGATCTCCGGGCGGCGCTGCGTCCAAACACGGTTTTAGTCTCGATGATGTATGCAAACAACGAGATTGGTACGATCCAGCCAGTCGCCGAGTTAGGCGCGATCTGTCGTGAGCATGGCGTTCCGTTTCATACCGATGCAGTGCAGGCCGCTGGCTCACTCACACTCGATGTGAATGCCTTGAACGTCGATCTGTTGACGCTGACCGCCCACAAGTTCTATGGACCAAAAGGCGTTGGTATGCTCTATGCGCGGCGTGGCATCCCGTTGTCGCCGCAGCTCAACGGCGGCGGGCAGGAGCGTCAGCGACGGGCCGGCACTGAGAATGTGCCAGGGATTGTTGGAATGGCAGTCGCACTGAATATGGCTGAGGAACGCCGGACCCAGTACGCCCAACACTGCACAACATTGCGCGATCGCCTGATCGACGGCGTGTTACGAACTATTCCCGATACGCATCTGAATGGCGATCGCGAACAGCGCTTGCCCAACAACGCCAACCTATCCTTCGATGGTATAGAAGGCGAAAGCTTGTTGCTGTTGCTTGACCAGAAGGGCATCTGCGCCAGTAGCGGCAGCGCCTGCACCAGCGGTTCGCTTGAACCATCGCATGTGTTGCTAGCCTTGGGCTTGTCGCACGACGAAGCGCTCAGTTCGGTGCGCTTCTCGCTGGGCAAGGAAGTAACGAGCGAGGATATCGATCGTGTGCTGGCCGCACTACCGAGGATGATCGAGCAATTGCGTTCGGTCGCCCCCTGGTATCAGGAGCGTGTCGCCGCGATGCCGATAGCATAAGGAGCGAGATCGTTTATAGAAAACATAGTGGACACAGAGAGATATATTCCGGCAGCGGTCATGCTCAAACCACAAAATCAGCAGTAGGCGATTTCCTTGATCTCTCTCTGAGATTGTAGATAGCGTGCGGGAGCGGAGGAATCTGCTCCCGCACTTGTTGTGTTATAAGCCGTTTTCAGGAAGCGCTAGGACTATTGGTACATAGATCCGAGAGCTTGGTTTGGCTGGTGGGGTAAGGGTCGCGGTAGGGCCAGTAGTTGGCGTGGGTATAGTTACGACTTCGCGCGTAGGGGTTGCCGTAAGAATCGGCAGTGGTGTTGGCGTGGCGGTGGCGGTGGCAATAGCTGTTGGTGTGGTTGTCGCTGTAACGAATGGTGTTGGTGTGCGGGCGGGGATCGGCGTGCTGTCGTTCCACGGCGTGTCGACAGACCAGACAGGCCCCGCCGGGTCGCCGCCGATCTGCAAGAACCCATTACTTGGTCCGCCTGGCGCCTCCGCCGCATCGGTGACAATTATCCCATTTCCTTCGTCGAAGTGGTAGAGGGCGAGTGTGGCGGCATCTGGGGTAAAGGGATTGGTCGGCGGTGCGAAGTCGCTCATATAGCGCCTGCTGTTCGATATGCGCAGCTCGTCAATCCATCCGCTGAATGATGGGAAAGCAATCCCAAAATCGTGCTTTTCCGCGCCGATAACCAGAAATGGGTCGCTCGCGGGGTACTCGCTGCCCCGCCCGTCGCGGTAACTTATGTCGCCGCTAGGGCCTTGCCCTTGTGCATCCAGTTGCCCGTCGACGAAGAGACCCAACTGCCCATTGTCAGAAATGCGTGTTGCGGCAATATGATGCCATGCGCCATCAGCTACGTCGGCTGCTCCACAGATGGTGTTGGCATCCGCGCCCTGGCTGACACCCAGCGCGATCCGCCCACCGTAGAGCGAAATGCCATAGTCGCCGTAATCCCCGTTGCCAAAGGTATCCCGGTCGATAATAGTATTGCCGTTGATCCATCTATCGCCCTCTGGACGGCAGCTACCGCTCTGGTTATCGCCCGGCAACGCCCGCATCCAAAACTCGATAGTGAAATCGCCGACGCCAACATCAATCGGGCGCGGCGGAGCGTCTAATGGAATTTTGACGCGGTCTGCACCCGGGGCGGTGATACCGTTGCCATAGAAACGCAACGAATAGTTGGCGTTTTGGGCCAAACTATCCGGTCCGGAAAACGTCAGTGCCGTCAACCGCCAAACCAGGCCCAACAGGAACACAATGCCAACCCACGATACAACCTGACCAGGCAGTGCAGCGATTTTAGCTCTCTTCAATCGGCTCATCGTGCAACCATCGGCACATAGATGAACTCATCAACATCTGGCGGCGGTGGTGGCGACGAGGTCGGTGAGGGCGCTGTTCCACCGCCGGTAAAGGGGTTATCGGTGGACCATTGCGGGCCTTGCGGATTGCCGCCTACCTTGATTGTCCCATCGTTCTGCCCGGATATGTCGCGTAGTGTAGCGCCTCTACCCTCATCGAAGTGATAGAGCGCCATCGTATGGCTGTCCATATTCAACGGCTGGGCAGGACGTTTGAAATCCCCGCTATAGCGAATGACGTTCGAGATGCGCACCTCGTCGATCCAACCGTTAAACGAAGGGAACCTCTTCTTGTCTTCATCGTGCTTCTCGGCGCCGATAACCAGATAAGGGTCGTTCGGATAGCTAGTCGGGCGCCCATCTCGATAGCTCACATTGCCGGTCGGGCCGCTGCCCTTCCAGGCATCGTTGCCGGTACTGCAAGTGCCGCTGTTGTTGACGCCAGAATTGGCCTTCATCCAGAACTCGATCGTGAAGTCGCTTGCGCCGACATCGATGAAGCGATGCGGGTTATCGAGCGGGATTTTGACCCGATCGATGTCGTTGTTGCCATTCCCGTAGAAACGGAGCGAGTAGTTGGTCTGACCATGTGCTGGAGGCGCAACCAGACGCAGCATAAACATCAGCAGCATACATGCGGCGAGAACAGTTACGGAAATAAGACGAGGATGTTGGCGTAGATGCATAGTTTCTTCCTTACCGCGACGAGCGAGATTTCATAATTAGGAATGCGCCAAGCCCCCCAAAAATACCAATAATGATCATAATCCACACAAGCCAATTAATACTTGCGCTGCTGGTGGTTGCAGAGGCATTTGGCGTATTCGGATCGCCTGGGGCTGTCGTTTCACCACCGGCGGCTGATGTGGGGCGCGGCACGGCGGCGGGATCGGTAGCGCTGGCTTCCGCGGTTGGAGCTGGCGGATCAGTCGGAGCTGTCGCGGACGCCTGCGCTTCTGACGGATCAGCCGGAGTTGTGGTCGGTGGATCGGGCGTGATGGAGGGGCGTGGGGGCACAGTTGGCCCAACAATCGCCGTTGCTGATTCGACAGGGACGGCGGTTGGCGGTTCTTCCGCTGCTGTTGCAGTCGGTGCGTTCTCCTCGGCGCTTGGATTGGTTGGTTGCTCTTCGCCGCCGCCAAGTACACCAGGCGCAAACGGCGTGTCGGCAGACCACTCAGGACCATTATTTGGCCCGCCTGCCCGACGTTCGCCGTTGCTTGGCCCGCCCGCAACGTTGGCCGAGTCGCTAATGGTGTTGCCATCCCCCTCATCGAAGTGGTAGAGAGCGACGGTGTTAGCATCGGGGGTGAACGGGTTTCCAGGCGATATAAATGCTGTATCGTAGCGCAACACATTCGAGATGCGCACCTCGTCGAGCCAGCCGCTATACGACGGGAATTCGCTGCTCACGTCGTGCTTCTCGGCGCCGATGATCAGATACGGTTCGTTCACACAGCGTCCCCGCCAGACCTCGCCAGGCCCCTGGCAGAAGTCGCCGCCGGGCTCGCTGGGGGCGGCGCCGTCGGGATAGGAGATGTCGCCATCCGGGCCGTCGGTCTCGGCATCCAGCTTGCCATCGACATACAGCCACAGCCGGCCGTCGCTAACCCGGCGCTGCACGGCGATATGATGCCATTGCTGATCTAACACAGTTGTAGTGCCGCAGATGACTTGTTTGTCATCGCCAATGCCAGTGACCCCAAAGACCACTACGCCGCCGGCGATCGAGAGCCCAAACTTGCGATCCAGGCTGAAGCGATCTCGGTCGAAGATGATATTCCCGTAGATCCAGTTGTCGTTCGCGCCGCAACTAACCGGCTCCGCCGGATTTTCGGCGGCTGATGCCTTCATCCAGAATTCGAGCGTAAAGTCGCTACCCCCTACATCGACCGGCCTGGGCGGATTGTCAAGGGGGATTTTGACCCGGTCGATGTCGCCCGTGCCGCTGCCATAGAAGCGCAGCGAATAGCCGCCCTCCTGAGCATAACTTGTTACAGCGCTGGTTCCGGCAAGACAGAGAAGGATGAGGCCGCACCTCAACCAGAACCAGCGCGACAGTTGGCGAATAGCAGAAAAGACATTGATCATGCTGTCAATCCGTTGGTGCAGAGGATGTGACCCAGGCCGGGTCGGCGCTGTCGGCGCCCGTTGTAACGCCGCGGTTCATCTCGTACCCGTTGCCCGAACTGTCGGCCACACTTTGTCCGTTGCCATCGTTGAGCCGGTAGAGCGCCAGAGTATTGGCGTCTGTGGCGAAACTACTCGTCGGCGGCGTAAAGTTGCCGCTGTAGCGCACTACATTCGAGAGGCGCAACTCGTCGAGCTGACCATTGAAGTAGCCGTAGCCGGGGAAGCCGCCAACGCGCAACTGTGGTCCAGCCGTGAGCGTACCTACATTGGTCGCCGGTCCAGATACGCCGTTGACATAGACCCGTGCTGTCCCGCTGCTGTAGGTTACTGCTATATGATACCAGGTGTTCGCGCTCAGCGTAGTGCTGTTGGCGGCGGATGACCAACTGTTATTGCTCGTGATCACCCACCAAGTGGCGCGTCCATTGTTCAACTCCAGCGACCAGCCGGTGAAATCGTCGGTCGTGGCGAAGAGGACGGCTGTTTGGCCAGTCGTTGTGGGACGGACCCACAGCTCAATGGTTTGAGCGCCGTTCAGCCCGGCAACCTGCGGACCGCGCAACTCGTCGTTGGCGCCGTCGAAGGCCAGGGCGAAGTTGCTGCCCGGCGCCGGTGTGTTGGTCGGCGTTGGCGTGTTGGTCGGCGTCGGCGATGGACCAGGTGTCGCCGTAGCCGTTGCTGTCCGGGTCGGTGTACTGGTTGGCGTATTGGTCGGTGTGTTGGTCGGTCCGGTTGCGGGCGTGCTGGTTGGCATCGATGTGGGCGTTGGCGAAACCGGATTGCCGGTGAGCAGGTCAATCGTACTGTAGTCGGTCACCTCGCGCAGATCGAAGACTTGAATCAACAGCGGTGTTGTGTTCGTAGGCGCGTTCACCAGGCTAAAGCTGATCGACTTCGCACCGGGCGCCGCCCCGCTGGGCACGCGCAGCAGCAGCGCGCCGCGAGCCACCCCACGCGATACGGCATCTGTAACCGCCGCCGGGTCTGCGACCAGGGTTGTTCCGGCTCCGAACCCGCTCGTTGCCCCAGGCGTTACTTCGTTGAAAGGCACTTCCAGCGGCAACGTAAGCAGAACGCTTCCGCCGGCGGGAATATACCTGGTCGTATTGAAATTGACCGTATATGTTGTACCGGCAACGCTCAGCGATACATTCCCGAGTTGCGAGCCGGGGGTCATCATCGCCAAGCTAAAGCGCTGTGATTCGGGGCGTGTACTGACCGTATAGTGCAAGCGATAGCTGCTCCCGTCTTTCAACGCTCGCACCGCCCACAGATAATCGGGGTCGAAGGTTCCTGGGTCATCGCTCCCGCGATACACCGGCTCATTCGGGTTGGCGCGGGTCCAGTCGCTACCGTTAGTCGACACCGCATAGCCGGTGGTATAGCGACTGGCGTAGTCTTTCGCTTCGTACCACATTCGGTACAACGCGCCGTCCTTGACAACTGCTGGCACGCCAATGCTGTTCTCGTCGAAGGTTCCAAACGGACCAGGGCCAAAGACCGATCCATCCGCATTGCTGGCGATACGGGTCCAATTAACCCCATCGGGTGAGACCGCATAGCCGATCCGGAACCGATAGGGGTTACCGTCGACGCCCTCGAACCACATGCGGTAGCAGGCGCCACTGGTCCGCCCATTCTCGCACGGCGCCGTCGCACTGGCCTGATCGAGGAGAACGGTCGGAGCGACGATATAGGTTGGGTCGAAACTCGATGGATCGCCTGAAGCGCGCAGCACAGCCCCGCCCTGCAGCGGCCCAAGCACGCGGGTCCAGGTCATGCCGTCGGTCGAGG
>JAKSDJ010000293.1 GCA_022360155.1 Chloroflexales bacterium
CGCTCTTGCTCAGCCTTATCGCCTCAAACGCCCGTATCTTGGCGCAATCATTTGCTCGTCATTGGATGGCGCTTGCCATCATTTTTGGGTACCTCACGGCTGACGAGTTTATTCAAATCCATGAGTTGATCAGTGCGCTCTTGGCTACGGCATTACAGATCGATGGCGTTCGGTCATACTATGTGTGGGTATTGCCATTCCTTGGGCTGGCACTCATCTTCGTATTCGCTTTTTTACGCTTTCTGTCGCACCTTCCTCCATCGTTTCGGGTGAAGTTCTGCCTTGCGGGCGCGCTCTATGTTGGCGGCGCCCTAGGTATTGAGGCGCTCTCTGCGGTGCATGCAATGGCGTTCGGTATTCAGAATCTCCCGCATGCCATTATTTATACGGTTGAAGAGTTTCTTGAAATGAGCGGCGTTATCTTGTTCATCACTGCACTGCTAGGCTATATCGAGGCTCAAACCCCCAAACTCACATTTGCCGCTCAGTACGTACAGCCTGCATCTGCAAGTGTAGGTTCGCATCATAGGCCGACAATCGAGCGCAGATGATGTTCAATAGCATCGCCTCGCACGATGCTATTCTGCTGCGGTGGGAGGTGCGGTGAAGATCGCAGCGTTTTCTTCGTCTCGCTATAATCAGATTCTCATTTGCATTCGCACGCTTCAGGGTGTACCATTCCGCTACCAACTGGTCAACACTACAATCAGGAAGGGTTACATCAATGCGTGCTATTCTGCTGGCGCTGCTGCTCTCGTTGAGCGGTTGCGGTTACGGCTTGGCCAATACAGCGCCCTTTTCGGAGCCGCCGCAAGTCGAAGCACCATCCATGCCTGCTCCTGCGCCGCGCGTCTTCCAGCCATTGATCGTTGCACAGCCCGCCCCTTCACTCTTGCCCACTACCATACCCCCGTCACCAACAGCCACCCCGCCTCCCAAGCCGCCGCTGTTACAGGGCGAACCGGCGCCGTTACTGGGGGGTGACCTGGCAATGCGGACCTACAGCCTCGATTTCTATCGATTGAACGGCGGGATGGACGCGGTAACGATCCAGGCTCTGGGACTGCCGGTTGAACACACGGTGATTACCGGCAGCCACAAGATCGGCGCCTTCCTAACTGGGCGCGTTTCTATCAGCTTTGAGCCGCCTCAAACCGGCCCCTGCGCCATCCGCGGTCTCACGCTCTCGAACCAGCGCACCATCCGTCTGTTTTATGAACCAAGCACCGATCCCAACCGAGTGCTGGCAATTCTGGCCCACGAGACATTCCACCAACTCCAGCACGATTACTATGGCGAGACTGCACACCGTCGTTCCGACATCATCCTGCTCGAAGGTATGGCTGTTTGGGGCAGTCAAGACTACTTTCGGGCCACCGATGGCCGTCCGCTTTACCACCATCGGTCCAAAGAGGCGTTGCTCAACGGCACACTGCTCTCGCTGACCACGAGTCTCGAAGCGGACTGCCGAACGACAACGCGCAACAATATCTATAACCAATGGGCCTCGTTTGTCGAATACTTATTGGCAACGTATGGACGCGACCGTTTCGACGCGGTCTACCGCGATTCGACCGGGCGCGCGGCGGGATCGGCAAATTACCAAGGAGTCTATGGCAAGCCTTTGGCTGCACTCGAAGCCGAGTGGATCGCCTGGCTGAGCAACCAGCCCTAGAATATCCAATCCAGTTCACAACAACATCCCCACCCGCCAGGTTATTGCCGCAGCTATTGCGAGCCTGGCTTTTTCTTCCTTATACATTACTTTGAACAACATAAACCGACGAGGGCATTGGCTTGCAAGGCGATTTCTCGGCGACTACGCTAAATATCGAATAGTTGAGTGTTCAAACATTTAGCAATGGCTGCAACTACCCTGATTCGTTCGTTCGTGTTGTCTGTCGTTGCGGCTTCTGCCGAAGCATTGATGAGACGTCTACACGATGGCAGTGGGTGTGGCCTTGTGGTCGCACTGCGTGACCTACTTCTCAAGTCAGCGCATCGGCAGGATAACCTACAGCAAGACAACTACAATAGATGGCGAGAGGTCGAGTCAGGTATACTGTGGCATGTTCATCCTGATGCTCTAAAACCTGACACAAGGCCTGGGATTAAAACAGGTAAGGATATGCCGATGTTCAAGCAGATCTGGCAACGTGATCGATGTTATGCCGAACAAGCATGGCTGGAGCAAGTGTTCAACTGGTTGATCCTCATGTGTCTAGGTATCGCAGCATTGCTTGCCGGTATGTTCGCTATGGACAGCGAAGGGTCGTTGGGCCTGAAAACAGCGCTATTGATATTTTTCATAGCAATCCTTATCTGGGCGAAGATCCAAGTACGCCAGGGACAGTCGTATCGATCAGCGCTGGTCGTGAGCATCACGCTGTTGATCATCAGCGTCGTTGAAGTTATCATCTCTCCCTCGGCGCTGATCCACGCACTGTTGTTGCCGGTTCTGGCAACTATTATTGTGTTTCCTATTTTGCAACCACACTCCTTGCGGCGATTTCTCGTGGCTGCGTGGCTGGTTGGCATAGCTCTCGCGCTAATCCACAAGGCGATTGCAACCTCTACACCAACGGATGCTGTCACCGAGAACTTCGTCTTACTATCCGAACTGATTACGATTTCGATCGTGATGGCGCTGTTGGATCAGTATCACCGCCAGTGGAGCTTCCAACTCGATAGTGAACGCCAGCGAACCGATGATGCACGCTATGAACGTGATAAACGGTATAAGATCGTCTCTGAAATGACTTCAGATTATATCTACACGCTGCGGATCGAGCCCGATGGCCAGATTATATCAGAGTGGGTGACCGAGGCTTTCTCACGCATTATGGAGGGATATACCGTCGAGGAATTTGCAGCCCGCGGCGGGTTCCAAAGCGTCCTGCATCCAGACGACAAACCGATCAATGAACAACGTGTTCAGACGGTTCTGTCCGGGCAGGAAGATGTTTCCGAGTTGCGAATCATCACCAAAAAGGGCAATGTTCGCTGGTTGCGCGCCTACACCAAGCCAGAATGGGACGCAGCGCAGGGGCGGGTTGTACGCGTGTTCGGCGCCATGCAAGATATCACCATCCGCAAGCTGGATGAGGCCGAACTCAAAGCCAGTGAGAACCGCTATCGTCAACTGTTCGAACTGTCGCCAGATGCTGTCATTGCACATTGCGAAGACAGAATAGTGTTCATAAACGCAGCAGGCGTCAAGCTTTTAGGCGCAGCCCAACCCGAACAATTGATTGGCAGAGCGGTTTTTGATTTCGTCCATACAGATTATCATGACCTAGCTCGCGGCCGTATCAAGCGGATTGTCGAAGAGGGTATAACAACTCCAAGCACTGAAATGCAGATACGCCGCCTCGATGAAACCAGCGTAGTGATCGAGACGACGGCAAGCGCTTTTATCTACAACGGCAAACCAGCCGTACAAGCAGCCGTTCGTGATATCAGCGCACGCAAACAGGCCGAAGCCGAACAACAGGCGATCAAGCAAAAACTTCAGGCGGCCCAGAAACTCGAAAGTCTGGGTGTGCTCGCCGGCGGCATCGCTCATGATTTCAATAATCTATTGATGGGCATTATGGGCAATGCGTCTCTGGCAATGATGGACCTGTCCAAGAACTCGTCAGCTTATGAGAGTATCGAACAGATCGAATTAGCCACGCGCCGGGCGGCGGATCTCACTCAGCAAATGCTGGCCTACGCCGGACGTGGGCGTCTTGAGATGCGGCTTATCGACTTTAACGACTTCATACAAGAGAAACGCCGCCTGCTGCAAGCCGCTATCAAGAAAAATATCTCTTTTATGCATCAGTTTACGCCAAACTTGCCGCTCGTTTTGGCCGACCCCGTTCAGATGTGCCAGGTAGTGATGAACCTGATAGTCAACGCAGCCGAAGCTATTGGTGACAATCAGGGAACGATCACGATTGAGTCGGGAATTCTGCAGGTTGATCAGGGCTATATCGCCAACACTCTGTTGGGGGCTGAGCTGAAGGCAGGAAAATATGTATTCCTAACCGTAACCGATACTGGGTGCGGTATGGATGAAACAACCCAGGCCCGTATGTTTGATCCCTTCTTTACAACAAAATTTGCCGGGCGCGGATTGGGGCTAGCTGCAGTACTCGGCATTATGCGCAGTCACCAGGGCGCCATCAAGATACAAAGCAACCCGGGTCAAGGGACAAGATTTACCATTCTACTACCCGCTGCGCGAAGTGCAGAGTTCGAACCACTCCATGCCGATGCGCCCGTTCAGCCGAATAGAACGCCAAAAGCACAGTATTTCGTTCTCCAAGGCACAGTGCTTGTCGTTGACGATGAGGAGTCGGTGCGCAAAGCCGCCAAACGGATGTTGGAACGGCTTGGAGTTCGCGTGCTGCTTGCCGCCGATGGACCAACTGGGATTGAGCTCTTCATGACTTATGCTGCCGACATTGATTGCATCTTGCTTGATATGACAATGCCTCACCTCGACGGCAAGCAGGTGTTCGCTCAAATCTGTGAGATCGATCCCCGCGTCCCAGTCGTCTTGATGAGCGGGTACGCCGAACAAGAGACCTTGAGTCTTTTCGGTGAGTTGGGGCCGGTTGGGTTTCTGAAAAAACCATTCACAACCAGTGATGTGTTTCAGAAAATCGCCCCGCTCCTTCCCTCGCCCTGGCAGACAGATCCTGCCCGCCTGCAATAATACCCAATCCTCCCAAAAGCCCGAGTTACGCCGAAGTAGAACACCACGGCAGATCCACCGCAAAAGTACTGCAGAAATCCGCATGCGGTATCTACGCGCTCTTACAGAACGTTGACACAGCCCACCTCGAAACCCGCCCCGCTGGATGCAACGCCTGCATGACGCCTCCGCCTCAAGATAGATCGCGAGTGTTTGCGAAATGGTTATACTATCCGAATGTCATCCGTTCGCTCAACCATATGTGAGGGTTTCGTGCTAATCGAATCACAGATCGAACCGCGCACCACTTTTGGTGTTCCCAGAACTGACTTGACCATGATGCTGGTCATCCTGATCTGGGGCGCCAACTTCAGCATGGTCAAAATTTCGCTGCTCCAGATGTCGCCACTCACGTTTGCAACACTTCGCTTCATCATTGCAACGCCTATTCTCTGGATCTTCATGCGGTGGAGCGAAGGCGCTGTACCGCTTCCACCGCGCAGCCTCTGGAAACTAATCTGGATCGGGGTTATTGGCAACACAGCATATCAGGTATTTTTCGCCTACGGTCTGTCGATCAGCACCGCCGCCAATGGCGCACTCCTGATCGCGACAGTTCCCGCAATGATTGCGCTGGGCGGCGCACTGCTGGGCATCGAACAGCTCACCCGTCAAGTTGGTCTGGGGATTGTTCTGGCCTTCATTGGCGTTGTTCCGGTGGTCGCAGTTCGCGGGCTGGCGTTCTCTTTCGATACACTCTTGGGCGACCTATGCATGCTGGGCAGCGCAGTCTGTTGGACGATTTACACGCTGGGCGTGCGAACAATAGGCAGCAATATCTCCCCGCTGCGCATCACCGCCATGACCATGATCACCGGCTTGCCTGGCCTAATTTTGATCGGCACACCGGCAATGCTGCAAACCGACTGGAGCGCGATCAGTCTTGAGGCGTGGAGCGGGCTAGGCTACGCCAGCGTTCTGGGACTCGTGGTCGCCTATGCCTTCTGGAACAACAGTGTACGGTTGGTTGGCGGCAACCGCACGGCCCTATGGCTGCGCGATTCCTCTTGTCGCCGCCATCATCGCCGGGCCGCTGCTTGGCGAACAACTCGTCCTGATGCAAGGTATTGGTGCGATCTTGATCATCGCCGGCGTTCTGCTAACCCGCCGTTGATCCGTAATCCACGCAGCGCCGGGCGTAGAGGGTAAAGCCGCTGGCTACTGGTTGGCGTCCAGCGGTTTCCCCAACCACTCCTTATAGAGTTCGCCAAAACACCCTTCTGCGATACTGCTCCGCATCTCAGCCATTAAATTGTGCAAAAACGCCACGTTGTGCAGACTGATCAAGCGAATACCTAACAACTCTTTGACTCGAAAGAGGTAGTGAATATAAGCCCGCGAAAAAGTTTGACAGGTAGCGCAAGTGCAGCCCTCCTGGAGCGGTCCATCATCCTCGCGCAACGCCGCATTTGAAACATTGAGCTTCCAATTACGCGCCGGATCACGCACGAGCGCCGCACCGTGACGACCCAAGCGCGTTGGGATCACGCAATCGAACATATCAATACCTCGCGCGACACACTCGAGCATGTCGTCGACATCGCCCACCCCCAGCAGATGCCGGGCCAAGCCATCGGGCAGGTGGGGGACCGTCATGTCCACTACCTCGTACATCTGCGGCTTGTCTGCGCCCAACGACCCGCCGATACATAACCCATCAAAGGGCAGGGCTCGAATAAACTCGGCGCTCGCCTTGCGCAAATCGGCGAAGACCCCGCCATGGACGATGCCGAAGAGATATTGCTGCGCGTTGGGAAGCTGCGCTGTATCGCGAGCATGATGAGAGGCAAGACAGCGTTCTGCCCAGCGATGGGTGCGGTTCAGACTCTGGGCGGTATAGTCATAGCTGGCGCGGAAGGGCGGCAACTCATCAAAGCAGAGAATAATGTCGGCGCCCAAGGCATGCTGGATCTCGATGCTGCGTTCTGGCGTAAATACATGGCGCGAGCCATCTACATACGAACGGAAGAGCACCGCATCTTCGGTTACTTTGACCATATCGGGCCGGGTCTCCGGGTGCGCCGGGCGACGACCCTTGACTTCGTCGGCAATCCCGCCATACACCAGCGAGAAGACCTGAAAGCCGCCGCTGTCGGTCAGAATCGGCCCATCCCAGGCCATAAAACGGTGCAATCCTCCGCGCCGAGCAATCAGATCGTGGCCAGGTTGAAGATACAGGTGATAGGTGTTGCCAAGGATGATTTCGGCGCCGTGGTCGCGCACTTCGGCAGGGCTAAGCGACTTGACCGAAGCGCGGGTGCCCACCGGCATAAATACCGGCGTGTGAACCGCACCATGGGTCGTTTGGATAACGCCAGCGCGAGCCCGACTCTCGGGATCGCGGGCAGTGATAGTGAAAATACTTGTCATGGGTAAAACGTGTAAAGCTAATCCTTTCCAGTCTGCGTCGATCTGCGAGCCATTGTATCACAGGCATTCCCCGCGATCGATGGAGTGCGATGCAGCGATTTGGAGAAACCACGTATGCATCCGGATAAGACTTGAGATCCCATGCCAGGATGTAGATATGGACGAGGGTAGCACTGAATTGTCATCTACTATTTAGGTTTACGGGTTTCGGCAATATACTCCATGCGCTATACTGTACCGACAATCGGCGTTCCTGCTTCGTTATGCGGGATACGTACCGCTGGCGACCCCCAGCGACATGCCAAGCGTTAAACTCACTTGATACTGGAGAGCGGGAATGTTTGTCCTGACCCTTTATCGCACGGCACAAGACCGTGCTGAAGCTAAAATTGGCGACCGCTTCCTCGCCGACTTTGTTCCTGCCACGCTGCTGGTTGACCAGCCGCTCTTTTCATCGCACCCTGTGCCCGCTGACCCCATTACCTATGGTCAGCAACTCTTCACCGCACTAGGGGATGAGGCTCTGCGCACTGCCCTTGCTCCCTTGCCCCACGCGCCCCACGAAGACAGCATGATCGTCATCCACACAGATGATCCCGATTTAGCATCGATCCCATGGGAATATCTCCACGATGGCGACGATTTTCTGATTTTCACACACCTCCTCGTCCGCGAAATACCCGATGCACCGCTGCCGTCTCAGCCCGATCCGCTCCTACCCTGGCGATTGGTAGCCATGAGCAGTGAGCCGTTGCTCCAAGAAGCGTATGACCAGCAGACCGGCATTTCATCTGGCTATGTCCCACTACGACGGTGGCCGGCGCACCGCAAGCTCGATCTCCTGCGCGATACGCTGCTGAGTCAGGATTTGCCGGTCCCTATTCGTTGGCAACGCATTGCGCCCAACCGCCAAATGCTCGCTGACGATCTGGCGACAGTCGAGCCAGTGCTGTTCCATTATACCGGTCCGTGTGACATGGTCGATGATCACCCGCTGCTCTGCTTCGATGATGGCAGCGGCTGTATGGACCCATACCGGGTAGCTGACCTAGCCGCCAACATGCGCGGCATGGTCTATTTCGCCTTTATGAATGCTTGCCGCACAAACGATAATCGCGAGCCAAGCGCCCAGCTACCGCTGGCCCTGATTCGTAATGGTATTCCGGTGGTGCTCGACACTCAATACCAGGCGCTCGACGATCCCGATAGCGCCTTTGCGGCAACCTTCTATCATCATCTGGCGAAAGAACAGCATCCGGCTCAGGCGCTCTATCAAGCGCGGTTGAAGCTACGGGAGCTGCTCCCCAACGAGCCACGTACATGGGCGGTTCCCCTACTCTACGTGGCGCAACACTATACCTGGCAGGTGCAACGCCCTACAATCAACGCGCTGCTGCCTACCATCGAGCCGCCGTTGTCGCGCATTGAGGCCTTGCAGGAACCCGAAAAACTGTTTGGACGCGACATCGAAGTGATGGAAATAGCCCGGCGTTTTGTCTTCGATAAACAGCGCATCATCACAATTCGCGGGCCTGGCGGCATCGGCAAGACTGCCCTGGTCAGCATGCTGGCAACCCGGTTGCGCTTCTATTTTCACGATGGAATTTACGCCTTAAACTCAGCGCTCAATGGTCCAACACGACTCAGCGCAGCAGCAGTACGTCGCAAACTAGCCAACCTGCTGCGGGTGCAACATAAAGCATTCAGCAATCCTGATGCGATCCAGGTCCAAGAAGAGGCGTTGGTACGAGCCATAAATGACAAGCAACATCTACTCCTGATCTGCGATAATTATGAAACCGTTTTGCGCGAACTCGAGCACAAACGCACCAACGCTGCAATCGATGAGGCCGAGGCCATCCAACGACTGATGTATCGCCTCTTCGAAGCAGGCGCTCATCTCCTTTTTACCTCCCACCAACCGCCAGTCGGCTTACCAGGTGAAATCCTCTACCCAGCAGCAGTCTTGGGACACCAACTCGGCGGAATCGATCTGCGGAGCAGTGTACAACTACTGCGCGCTTATGTTAAGCAGCGCACGGTCGGGGAGTCTTTCTTGATCCGCATTGCCGCCGCCGTAGACGCCAGCCCGTTGGCAATGCAACTCGTCGCATCGCGCTGGGATTTGAGCAACGAAGACGAAACTACTTTTCTCGATAAGCTTAACGCTGAGCTACAGCGAACACGCGACCCAGCCCTGGTTCGACACCAACATTCGGCCCTGATCAATGTGCAACTCTCAGTAAACGCCCTCCCGCCCGATCTGCGCCATGATCTGATGATGTTGACGATCATTGCCAATCCAGTGATCAAACCTATCCATGGCGCTGTTGTTTGGGGGTTTGCAGAAGAAACCAAAGACGGCGCGACCTATCAGGAAGAACGAGCTCACAACCGGCTGGAGGAGCTGCGCAACGTTTCATTGCTCCAAGGAAACTGCTATGACAGCACGAATAACCGCGCGCTGACTTACAACTTCCAGCCAGTAGTCACGGAAGTTTTAGCTGATATGGTGAAAAAAATCGACTTAGAGCCGGCCCGCACACGCTATGCCCAGTGGGCTGACGAACTTATGTCACAAGACTTCAGCGAAAGCACTATAAGCGACAACATCAGCGTAGCGCCATCGCAATTCGTTCAAGCAATGCTGCCCGACCTGGTTGCTGCGCTACCGCTTCTATCCGAAGAACAGGGTGGCTGGGCGAGCTGGCGAGCGGCCACTATCTTACGTCAATTCGGACAGCCGGATCAAGCGCAATACATGCTCGAATTAGCAGAAAAGAAAGCCCAAAAAACAGATGATCAGAAACTGTTAAGCCGTGTCTATCATGAACAGGCGAATGACCTGCTAGCGCGCAACGACCTCGACGGTGCGATGCGTCTCTACGAACAGTCTCTGGCTGTGGCGGAAAGCCTCGGCGATATGCGCGGCAAGAGCGCCACCTTGCACCAAGTCGCCGGAGCGCTCGCAACACACGGTGATTTGGAGGGAGCGCTGCTGCTCTATGAGCAATCCCTGACGATTCTGGAAGCGTTGGGAGATAGGCAAAGTCGAAGTGCGACCCTGGCCAACATGGCCGTCGTCCAGTTTCGTCAAGGCGAACGGCACATCGCGCTTCAAAACGCTCAAGAGAGCCTGCAGGTTCTACGTGATATAGGCGCAACTGAGAAGATAGAAAAAGTTGAAAAGATTATCCGCCAGATGAAAGCAATCGCCACGGACAAAAGCGGGCTTGCCTCAGCGGACATCTCCCCGATCCGGCTGCTGGGCACAATGCTTGCTGCTGTCACGCGCGCACTACGCAGAGAAATTGGCCGCGATGGTCCTATGACCAAGCTCCAACACCTCTCGGCCAATACCAATAACGCGTTGCTGGCGTGTGCCACTGCGCTCTTAGCCGCGCTGGACAATGTCCCTAATGCCGCTGCAATGCTGTTCTCCGCCGTTGACTCGCTGCTGGCAAATAGCAGCCCCGCCGAACGGGCTGATATTTTGGTCGGTATCGGCAACCTAGCGGAACTACTAGGCGACGCGACCACCGAATTGCGCGCCCGCGCTGCTGCTGTCACGGCTTTCCGCAATGCTGGGGAAGATAGCAAAACCCTGAATCGATTCAGTATCACACTCTATAATCTGGCCATCGCTCACGCCCGCAAAAACGACTTCGTCGCTGCGATACCTCTGCTCGAAGAAGTTGTATCTATGGATGTCCATACCGGCCATCCAGACTTAGCAAGCGACTGGGAAAAGCTGGAGGAAATGCGCCGCCTTGCTGCCGAACAGCCAATACGCGACCTGGTGACAAAATGGCGTGAGGGCCGGCGTGATGACAAGCAATTCGAGGCGTTGCTACACCTGATCTGCAACTTGTGCGCACAGGTCATACGCAACGGCAGTCCAGAGCAACAACAAGAATTGGCCCAAGATCTGGCTTATCTGCGAGCGAGTCGGCCCTTACCCCTCGCTAGCGCCGCTGACTTTCTAAATATTCTCCAAATGTTGCTGCGCAACGATCCCAAGGCGCTCGACCGATCCAAGCAAATTCGTTCATCGCTGGAAGCTCCGCTAGCGCAAATGCTGGCCGAGACCGAGCGCTTGATTCACAAGGAAGCGGATGCTGCCAAGCAGAACAATCATTGTATGCCATTAAAGGCTATGCTGGATCACTTTCCGCCAGAGCAGCAGACAGCCCTGGCTTCGTTGAATTGGGTTGCGCCACTCTTGCAACAGTCTTTACAGCTATTACGCAACCCTGATGCTATCGACACTGATCGTACTCGCTACGCTGAACAGCTTGAACATGCTGCCAAGCAAGCTGCGACTGGTAAGGCGGAAGGGTCACCCCAACTTGCAGCAGCAGCAACCCTGCGTGAGGTGGCAAGCTGGCTCCGTGGCACGCCGCCCGACACGGTTGGCCTGCCAGCATCATACCGCGAACTGGTTGTGGGCATGCTCGCAGAAAAAAATGATTGACCGAAGTGAGACGATAGGGCAGTTTGGGGAATGCCTCGACTCTTTAACAAGGTCGGCCCAGACTATTTCAGCTTAATACTTCTAATGCGGCAGCGGGAGGCAATGCGGCGCTGAGGTGCTGACAGCGCCGCATCGCATCTCTGGGTCGCTGGTATGACAATCTGATAGCGCCGAGTTCAAACGTTTGAGCGCGGCGCTACATGTTCCCGTCTGCTATCCTGCATGCAGCGCTGTGCAGAGTTGCATAACAAACTACGCTTTTTACTCCGCTTTTCTGGGCCGATATTGGATTGCCTCCGCCAGATGCGCCGGGCCGATCTGCTGCGCTCCGGCCAAGTCGGCTATCGTTCGCGCTAATTTGAGCACCCGGTGGTAGCCGCGGGCCGAAAGATTGAGCTGATGCACTGCGGCTTTCAGCAAGCTTTGCCCAGCGTTGTCGAGCGTACAGTGCTCACGGATCTCCGCCGCGCCCATGTCCGCATTGGATAGCAATCCAGTACCTTGAAAGCGCTCGGCTTGGCGCTGGCGGGCGGCGATCACGCGCTCGCGAATAACCGCCGAGGATTCGCCGAGGCAATCGCTGCTCAACTTCTCGTAGTTGACTCGAGGTACATCGGCGTGAATGTCAATCCGATCAAGCAGCGGACCAGAAAG
>JAKSDJ010000807.1 GCA_022360155.1 Chloroflexales bacterium
CGCTCGACAAGGCCGACCGCGCTCTTGCTCAAGTTGAGCAAGAAAGAACCTGGCAGCAGCAGCGGCAAGAAGCGGTGGTTCGTGACCTGGCAGCGCTAGCTGGCCAGGAGAGCAGCCTTGCCGCCCATCACGATGAAGTGAAGGAGCGCGCCGCTGCGGCCCAGGCTCACCTCGAACAACTGCGGGTGCGCCAGGAAGATGAGTTGGCAGCCGACCGCGCCGCCCAAGAGCGGTTTGCAGCCCTGCGCGCCGCCGTTGCCAGCGCCGAGGGCGAGGTCAATGCCCAGCGCGCGCTGGTCAAGACTCACCAGCAAACCCTTGAACGCCTGGCCCAGCGCCAGACCGAGGCCGACCAGTCGGTCAGCCGCCTCGCCGCCGAGCGGGAGGCGAACAGCGCCGCCCATGACCGCGCCGAAGCAGCGCACAGCGCCCTACTGGCCGAAATCGATGCGCTGCGGGCGCAGATCAGCCCGGCGGAAGCGGAACTGCACGTCGAGGAGGCCCGTCTGACCGATCTAGAAAAAACCGAAGCCGAGGTCACCGCTGCCTTGCTCGACCAAGAGGCCATCCACAACCGTGCTGCGCTCGACGCCCAGCGCGCGCGTGATCGCTTGGATAGCCTGATCGAGCGCGCTGCCGCCGACGGTCTGGAGATGCACAATCTGAACTTGGAGGCGGGCGCACATAGTGAGGCGGATCAAGCGCTGATCGGCGATCTCCAAACGCTTATCGCAACCCTCAAATCCAAAATCGAGCGTTTGGGGGTTGTCAACCCGCTGGCGCTGGAGGAATATGAGGAGACCGCCGAGCGCCAGGAATTCCTCAGCAGCCAGCTCGCCGACTTGTACCAGGCGCGAACCACGCTACAGGATTTGATCGCCGAGTTGGAAACGGCGATGCACGCCCGCTTCAGTCAGACCTTTCAGGCGGTGGCGATCGAGTTCGAGCGTAGTTTCACCCGGCTGTTTGGCGGCGGTACAGCCCAGCTCCATCTCACCGGTGCGTCGAATGCGCAAAATGGCAATAGTGTTCATGATGAAGACAGCAGCAATGGCACGACGAACGGCAGAGTCAGCGGGGTCGAGATTATCGCCCGCCCGCCCGGAAAACGCCAGCAAAACATCTCGCTGCTTTCCGGCGGCGAACGGACCTTGACGGCGGCGGCGTTGCTCTTCGCCATCCTCACCGTCAATCCTAGCCCCTTCTGCATCCTCGATGAGGTGGATGCGGCGCTTGACGAGTCGAACGTGGGGCGGTTCCGCGAAGCTCTGGCCGAACTGACGCGCACCACGCAGTTCATTATGATTACACACAACCGGGGGACAATCGAGGCCGCCGACACGCTCTATGGCGTGACGATGGGCGATGAAGGTGCGTCGAAGGTATTATCGCTGCAATTAGCGGATTTGATAGACTCCTAAAAGAAGTCGTAGATGCTGTTGGCGTAACGCCGACCGCCCACGCCGCAGCGTCATTCTAAACAGAATGTAAAGACAACACGTGTTGCCCGCAGGCGGGTCATGCTCACCGCTTGCGGGCAGCATTTTCTTCCACATCATTCACAGATAGTTTGGCGTTCGTCACGCTACACTCTCTAGCAAGACCATAGGAAAACAAGCCATGCAAAAGACACCGAAGATACATCACTCAGCACTCAACTTCTTTCATACTATACTGCTAGTGGTAGGGATGCTTGCGTTGCTCGCTTTGCTTGGCTGGTTGCTGGCCGGAACGCAGGGCCTGTTCTGGGGAACGGTGCTCAGCGTGATTGTGGTTACGCTCGGCCAGGAAGTCTCACCGTCGGTCATATTGCGTATGTATGGGGCAAGTCCATTAACCGTTCAGGAGACGCCGCTTTTACATCAGATTGTGCAAACCCTCGCGCGACGCGCCGATCTGCCGGTTCCACCCCAGCTCTACTACATACCCAGCCAAACGATGAACGCTATCGCGGTGGGCCGGCGCAAGGCCCCAGCTATCGGCATTACCGACGGTCTGTTGCGCAATTTGAATGGGCGCGAGTTGACCGGAGTATTGGCCCATGAGATTGGTCATTTTCGCAACAACGATATGCGGGTGATGGCTACAGCCGATGCGATCAGCCGGATCACCAACCTGTTCTCCTCGCTTGGTATCTTTATGCTGTTTATCAACATCCCGCTGCACCTGATGGGCGCATCAACTATCTCCTGGCTAGCGATTATGCTGCTGTTGATCACCCCAACCCTGAGTAACCTGCTCCAAATGGCCTTGTCGCGCACCCGCGAGTACAACGCGGATCGGCAGGCGGTTCAGTTGACCAGCGACGCCCATGGCCTGATCAGTGCGCTGCTCAAGCTTGAATACTACAGCGTCAATCTTCTTGTGAATATGCTCATGCCCGGCCATAGCGCGCCTGGTCCCTCCCTGTTCCGCACCCACCCATCGACCCAGGAGCGGGTTGCGCAGTTGCGCAGGCTGGCGGACTTGCGCAGCCCGCAATTACCGCTAGAAGACGAGGTTGCCGCAATGATCCCGCAACACCTGCCCCCGGTGACCCGCCGCCCGCAATGGCACGTGATGGGGATTTGGTATTGATCCCAAAGTAGGGGCGATGCGTAGAAGGGCCGACACATTGGTCGACCCGTACATCGGGCGACACGTGGGGCGCCCCCGTCATATTCGTGGCCGTTCGATGGGATGGATGCACCATTGTATGCGTTCGCACCGGCAATCGTGGAGGCATCGGTCATGGCATATGATCCGGAACGTCACCATAGACGCTCGCTCCGTCTGCGCGGCTACGATTACACCCAAGCCGACGCCTATTTCGTGACAATCTGCCTTGAGCAACGACGTTACCTGCTCGGTGAGGTGATTGACGGTGAGATACGGTGATTGGTGGACGGCGTTGCCCGGCAAATTCCCGATAGTCTCTCTCGATGCGTTCGTGGTTATGCCAAACCAATGGCATTATCGTGTATACAACAGACAATACAGGCAACACGGGCGATATGGACATCGCCCGCGCCCCGGTAGGGGCGGACACGCTATCCCGGTGCATGGGCAGCAAAGGCCGAGTAGCGGGTGGTTGCGCGCGGTCCATCCGCCAGCCAGGTCACCAGACGAACCAGATGAATGGCCACTGCCAGCAGCAGATGCCGCAGATGGGGCGTCGCCAGCCCACGCTAGCGGCTGCGGCGCAGCCCATCGCGCCGCACGCCGTGCCTGATCGTTTCGTCCACCCCGGCCCGCTGGGCATATCGCGTCGTGCAGGCGTCCGTCTGCTGACGCACCCGAGCTGCCCGCACCGCCGCATGGTCGACCTGGGTCCGAACGGTCAACGTCCGTGCCCCGACTGCGGCGGGGGGCAGTGCGGGCGGTCCGCACTGGCGCGACCATCCGCTGGGGCAAAGCGAATCAAGACGTCCGCCGCCCCGGTCCGATGGTTCGTCCGCTCCGCCCAACTGGTCCTGGTCTGGCCCCGCGGGCAGTCGCGCGCTGCGGCGCCCAATCAATGCTGCCCCCCGCCACAGCGCAGCCTGCACCCGCACGGGCTTGCCAACGGGTAGCGGCGGAAACTGGTCCCCTCACGTCAATCTGCTGGGGGGCGACTCGTGCATAGCGGTTCAGCATCGCTAGAGCCGCCATCCAGCAGGTGCTCCTGCGGCAGGGGACTGGTAGCAGCCAGCGCCGGCTGGATGCGCGACAGGGGTTCGTCGTCCAGCTCTGCTGCGGGGGTCGTTGCAACGTGGGTGATCACCTGGGGGCCGTTGGCGGTGACGGTTTTGGTCAGATGTACCTTGTCCCCATCCCCCATGGTTGCGTGATCGTCCGGGCTGCGTCATCCCTATGCATCAGCCGGTGGCCCAGCCGGGCCACCGCTGGCCCGTCCGGGGCGAGCTGGTCACGAAGGCCGACTGGCAGCTGGCGACTGCCGTGGCCTCTTGGAGTCGGCGGCGCACAGAACCGCTGTTGCTGGCGAGCAGCCTGCCCGTGGCGTGGGATCTGATCGCAGCGGAGCGCAAGCGCGGCGCGATTGAACCACGGTTCCGCGATTGGAAAGCAGCCGGATGGCAGTGGGAGTCCCGTCAGGTCACGGATCTGGCCCATCTGGAGCGCCAAGTGCTGCTATTGGCGCTGGCCCCGCGGGTGGTGCAGTGTCACGGGAATGCCGTCGCGGCAGAGATTTTGGCGTAGCCCAGACCCGCCCGCTGGGCCAACACCTGGGAAGGCAAGCCCAGCCTGTTGCGGCTGGGCCGGGATCGGGTGTGGGCCCGGCGGGCCGGCACGTGTCCCCCACCGAGTTCGTGGCAGTTGGCCAGCTGGGACGCATCCGAGTGGCAGGTGGACTGTCGGCGGCGCCATGCCCTAGCGGGCGCTACGCCCGTCTCCGGACGCGGACGGCCTGCGTAGGGAGTCCGCGCTCGTTGTCTGGATGGTCGATCAGAGATCGCTCACATGTTCTGTCTGCCCCTGAAGTGCAGCCAGTCAGGGCGGTGCTAGCCACAGGATTGAGAGCGGCGCGCAGTGTTGCGCCGACCAGCGCAGTGCGCCTGCGCGCGCGCATGGCCGTCAGCACATGGGGGGCAGCGATGCGCAGGCGGCGGATGTCGCGCCAGCCGGCGCGGTATCGTGATCCACCATGATGGTCAGCAGCTGGACTACTTGGCTACCGCTCATCAGGCGCTGCCGGCAAGCCCCCAAAACGGTATGGCGGAAGCCCGGGTCATCAAGGGGCGCGCCCAGGGTTGTCTTGCCAATCGATGCGCAGGCGGACCGCGTCGGCAGCTTGGTGATCGCCGCGGCCGGCGTGGAACAGCCGCACACCGCCACCCCCGCCACCCGCAAAGCGTGGTCCCCGCGCCCCGCCGCCGCGCGGCAGGTCCAGGTTATCGATCCCATCCTGGCCGACTGCCATGCCCAGCGCGACCAGGATCTGCCAGCGGCGGATGTGCTCGTCTTGGGTCAGGTCATCGCGGCGGCTCTCCAGACACTGCAATTCGTCGAGCAACATATCTGGGTCGTTGGTCAGATTGCTATTCAGCAATGAGAAGCCCAGAACGTTGACCGCAAAGGCTTCGGCCTGGATGAACTCCGCGCTGGTGTTCGGGTAGCGACCGGGAGTAAAGGTGACGACATCGCACCACGCCGCCCATTCCGCCGCCGCGTGGAGCGGGATCGGCCCCCCGCGATAGCTGACCAGGCGGGCGGACTCAGCGGGCGGGTGGGGATAGGCATAGGGGAACCAACCTGCGAGATCGGCCCAGATGCGAATGAAGGCGCAGTCGTTGTTGCCATAAGCGACACACGCCCCACTCGGATCCGTCCACAACATCGGATTACTATACCCATACTGATACGGATGCAGGCTGTAGGGCGTCTCCGGAAAGCCCGCAAACGGATCGCTGCTTGTAAAAGTGCTCTGCCCCGGATCATACACCGCGCTCGCACATACACCAGCCCGCTCGCGCCGTCCTGCAGCTCGCCGGTGAAACCGAACGTGCCGCGCAGCTCATTTTCCCCGCATGCGGGGGACCACGGGGGGACTGCGGCGCGCCCCACGGGTTCCTTCGGCTCCGCTCAGGACAAGCTCCCCCACCGAACCAAGCGCGGTCCCCGCGTCGTCCAGGGTCGTGCGCACGCTGCCCAACGCATCGCCCAGTTCCCAGCTCCGCACCCCGCCGCTCACCGTCGCCAGGCGGGTCTGACCATACCGATGCGTGGCCGTGGTCACCCCCTGGGTGACATGCAACACCTGGCTCAGCGGCACGGCCAGATCCTGGGTCAACTGGCTGGCGACCCCATCCTCGGTATACGCCACCAGCACGCCATCACCATTATACGTCGCCGCGCGCTGCTGGCTGCCTGCCGTGATCGTGACCAGGCGACTCAGCGCGTCATCGGTCGCCGTCGCCACGCCATCGCTCACCACATTGCCGGCGGCGTCGAGGGTTACCCACATATCCCCGCATTGGCGGGGCCAGCGCAGGTGATCTATGCCGTAGACAGCGTTGGCGCTGCCGTCGTTGTGGAGATGTCGTCAAGCCAGATTGGTCACGGGAACGTTGACCATAATAGACGCCAACCGCGCAAGGCAGAAGAATCTAGCAGGCGGCTATTTTTGCATAATCACACACCAATCAGACATGCGCCCCAATACCTTCAGTGCCAGCATACCCATTGCTTATGGCAGCGTAGATGTGCGTGACAATCGAGCAGCCCAACCACAGAGGCGATCCTGACAGGTAGGAGAAGGAACTGCCCTGATCAACTCCATCAAGGGTAAGGGCAACATATTGAGCGGAACGATCACGCGCCGCATATCAGTACCGCCGCAATCCAAGCCAATATCAAAAACGGCGCTGTCAGATTGGTTCCAGGCAAAGACCGGCGGAGTAGCACACCAGTCGCGGCGAAGGTGCTGCAGCTCACGCCAATGTGTTAACGTTAATTCCGTCGAGGTTGACGGTTCAGCGACAACATCAACGGGGAGGCGAACGGCACTATGATCGTGGTAGTATATTCTTATCTCCTCTTGGCGTTCCTGAATTGAGAGGGGGAAA